>NZ_JBICWZ010000019.1:0-111599 GCF_043199995.1 Streptomyces sp. NPDC048507
ACGGCCCGCCGCCCTGGCAACGAGCCCGGATACTAACCACCCTCGCAGCACCCCACCCACCACCCGGCCGCCGAGCCCGCCCCCGGCGGGCCGGATGACGGGTGAGCGGTCTACGGTCCCGGTTCGTATGTGACGTGGGTCCTGTGGGCCGCCTCACCGGGAACGCCCCCGGATCTCACCCGCAGTGAGCGGGCGAACGCTCCTCGGGGCTGCCGAAGGAGACGGGTGCCTCGAAGGCGGCCCGGCGCGTGGCCCGGCGCAGGGCCTTCAGCAGGGTGGAGCCCAGGGTGAGGGTCAGGGCCACGGTCAGCACCGCCCGCCCCAGGTCCCAGCCCAGCGAGGTGGCCAGGCAGTAAGCCACGAAGCGAGCGAGGTTCTGGGGCACCGGGTCCCCGGGATGGAAGGAAATGCCCTGGCCCATGCCCTGGAGGAGCACCCAGCCCTGAAGGTTCATGATCGTTCCGTACGCGAACGAGCCCAGGAACCCGTACGCGCCGAGCAGTGCCAGCTCGGCCCGGCCCCGGATCCGCTCCGGCCCGGGCAGCAGCCCGGCGCCCAGTGAGAACCAGCCCAGGGCCAGCATCTGGAACGGCATCCACGGCCCGACCCCGCCTGTGAGCAGGGCCGACGCGAACATGGTCACCGACCCGAGGACGAAGCCGAAGCCGGGACCGAGGACGCGGCCGCTCAGCACCATCAGGAAGAACATGGGCTCCAGCCCGGCCGTACCCGCCCCCAGGGGTCTGAGCGCGGCCCCCACGGCGGCGAGCACGCCCAGCATCGCCACCGCCTTGGCGTCCATGCCCTGGTCGGCGATGGTCGCGACGACGACGGCCACCAGCAGCGGGAGCAGCGCGGCGAAGAGCCAGGGGGCGTCGCGGGAGTGGGCGAGGCCGGACCCGGCGTCGGCGAGCAGGGGCCAGCCGAAGGCGGCGATGCCGATGAGGGTGACGAGGACCAGGGCCGCGGCGGCGCGGGGGCCGATGCGGACGGCGCGGACGGGGCGGGCGGCACGGTCGGGGCGGGTCATGGTGTGGGCGCCTCCGCCCGGGCGAGGGCGGCGGCCACCTGGGACACCGTGAGCCAGTGGCCCGGGGCCAGCACCTTGGCCACCTGCGGGGCGAAGGCGGGGGAGGAGACCACCACCTCGGCCGTCGGGCCGTCCGCGACGATCTCGCCGCCCGCCAGGATCACCACCCGGTGCGCCAGCTCGGCGGCCAGCTCCACGTCGTGGGTGGCGAGCACGATGGCGTGGCCGTCGGCGGCGAGGTCCCGCAGGATCCCGATCAGCCGGGCCTTGGCGGCGTAGTCCAGCCCGCGGGTGGGCTCGTCGAGGAGCAGCAGGGCGGGGCGGCCGGTCAGCACCAGGGCCAGCGCCAGGGTCAGCCGCTGGCCCTCGGACAGGTCCCGGGGGTGGGTGTCGTCGGGTACGCCGGGCAGCAGGGCCGAGACCAGTCCGTGGCAGGTGCCGGGGGCGGCGCCCGCGTCGGCGTCGGCCGCGGCGCACTCGGCGGCGACGGTGTCGGCGTAGAGGAGGTCGCGGGGTTCCTGGGGGACCAGGCCGACGCGGCGCACCATGTCCGCGGGCGGGGTGCGGTGGGGGGCGCGGCCGGCGACGGTCACCTCGCCGGTGGCGGGGGCGAGGGTGCCGACCAGGGTGGCGAGGAGGGTGGACTTGCCGGCGCCGTTGCGGCCCATGAGGGCGATGGTTTCGCCGGGGGACACGGTGAGGGTGATGCCGCGGAGGACTTCGGTACGGGCGCGGCGCACGCCGAGGTTCCGCACGGTGGCGGCCGGGGCGGGGGGCTCCGCCGGTGTGGCCGGGCCGGACCCGGACCCGGACCCGGACCCGGGGCCGGGGTCGGGGTCGGGGCGGCGGCCGCGCAGCCGCGCGAGCAGCCCGGGGCCGCTGCGCGGGGCACCACCCCCACCCCGCCCCTTTCCGAAACCGGGGCTCCGCCCCGGCCCCCGCGCCTCACCGGCGGCGCGCCCGCGCCCCGCGCCCGGCGGCTGCGCCGGGTCCTGCGCCGCGGCGGCGGGGTGGGTGGAGGCCGGCGCCGCGGCCGCCGGGTCCTGCGGAGCTGCGGCCGTCGGCGTGCCCGCGCCGACGGTCGGGGCCTGCGCCGCCCCCGGCGGGGTGGTGGTGAGGCGGGTGCGGAGGGGGGCGGCGAGCTGGCGGGCGTCGCGGATGGACAGGGGGAGGGGGGACCAGCCCGCGAGGCGGCCCAGGGCGACGACCGGGGGGTGGACGGGGGAGACGGCCATGATCTCCGCCGGGGTGCCGAGGACCGGGGGCGCGCCGGGCGAGGGCAGGAGCAGGACGCGGTCGGCGTACTGGACCACCCGTTCCAGGCGGTGTTCCGCCATCAGGACCGTCGTGCCCAGGTCGTGCACCAGCCGTTGCAGCACCGCGAGGACCTCCTCCGCCGCCGCCGGGTCCAGCGCGGACGTCGGCTCGTCCAGCACCAGGACCTTCGGGTGCGGGGTCAGCACCGAGCCGATCGCGACCCGCTGCTGCTGGCCCCCCGACAGCGTGGCGATCGGGCGGTCGCGCAGCTCGCCCAGGCCCAGCAGGTCCAAGGTCTCCTCCACCCGGCGCCGCATCACCGGGGGCGCCAGGCCGAGCGACTCCATCCCGTAGGCCAGCTCGTCCTCCACCACGTCCGTCACGAAGTGCGCGGGCGGATCCTGCCCCACCGTGCCGACCACGTCCGCCAGCTCCCGCGGCCGGTGCGTGCGGGTGTCGCGGCCCGCGACCGTCACCCGGCCCCGCAGCACCCCGCCCGTGAAGTGCGGGACCAGCCCGGACACGGCCCCGAGCAGGGTGGACTTGCCGACCCCGGACGGTCCGACGAGGAGCGTCAGCTCCCCCTCCGGGAGGGTGAAGTCGGCGTCCTGGAGGCAGGGCCGACCGGCGCCGGTGTACGTCACCGACACCTGCTCGAAGCGGATCACTGCGCGGACTCCTGGGTAGGTACGGGTGCCACGAAGGCGGGGAGCAGGCCGATCAGGACCGCCGCCGCGGGCCACAGCGGCAGCGTCGGCGCGATCAGCGGGACCACGCCCGGCAGCAGCGCCTCCGGATCCGCCGACGCCGCGCGGATCAGCAGGGCCGCGACCGCCGCCCCCGACCCGGCGACCAGCCACGCCCGCGCCCCCCACCGGTCGGGCCGGTAGCGGGTGCGGACGCTGCGCCGGCCGCCGAGGCGCAGCCCGGCCAGCGCCAGTACGAGGCCGATGCCGAGCACGGGCAGCCCGTACGCGGCGCCCTCGGCGGCGAGCAGGCCGTAGGTGCCCGCGCACATGCCGAGCAGTCCGCCCAGGGTGAGCACGTTGGTGGTGTGCCGGACGGCCGCCGGGACCCGCGCGGTGCGCCCGTACCCGCGGGCGTCCATCGAGGCGGCGACGGCCACCGACCGCTCCAGCGCCCCCTCCAGGACCGGCAGGCCGATCTGGAGGACGGCCTTCACCCCGCCGGTGGGCCGTCCGCGCAGCCGTCGCGCGGTGCGCAGCCGGGCCACGTCCGCGACCATGTTCGGCGCGAAGGTCATGGCGACGACGACGGCGACCCCGGCCTCGTACAGGGCGGCGGGCAGGGACTTCAGCAGCCGCGCCGGGTTCGCGAGGGCGTTCGCGGCGCCCACGCACACCAGCAGCGTCGCCAGCTTGGCCCCGTCGTAGAAGGCGAAGACGAGCTGTTCGGCGCTGACCCGGCCGCCGAGGCGGATGCCCTGCGCCCAGCCGGGGAGCGGCACCTCGGGCAGGGCGAACAGCACGTGCGCGCCGGGCACGGGCGAGCCGAGCAGCACGGAGAACAGCAGCCGCAGCCCGATGACGAAGAGGCCGAGGGTGAGGAAGGCGCGGTAGGAGCGGGCCCAGGGCGCGTCGGTGCGGCGGGCGGCGACCACGTACCCGGCGACGCCGACGATCAGTCCGAGCAGCAGCGGGTTGGTGGTCCGGGAGGCGGCGCTGGCGAGCCCGAGGGCCCACAGCCACCAGGCCCCCGCGTGCAGGGCGTTGCTGCGCCGGGCCTCGGGCGCCCGCCAGGTCCTGCCGTACGTCGTCCCGCGCGTCCCCCGACCGGCCCGGCCGGGGCCGCGCCGGGCCGGGGGTGCGTCCGCACCTGCCGCGCCGTGCGTCATCGCCGGCGGCGGCGGGACTGCCAGACGCCGGCCGCGCCGAGCACGGCCACCGCGGCGAGGCCCGCGACGAGGCCCGCCGAGGGCCCGGAGCCGCCGTCGCCGGAGGCCTGCCCGGCGGCCGTCCCGGACGCGGACGCCGACGGAGCGGGCTGCCCGGAGCCGGAGTCCTCGATCGGCTCGCCGCAGCCCGTCTTCGGGTAGCCGGAGATCCCGCACAGCAGGGCCGCGCCGTTGTAGCGCAGCGGCTTGGCCACCGAGGCCAGGGCTTCGGCGGCGGTGGCGTCGGGGGCGACCCGGGCGCAGGCGGTGCGCGGGGCTTCCTGCGGCGGGGTCTCGCCGGAGGGGGCGTCGCCGGGGACGCCGGAGTCGATGACGAGGGCCACGCGCTTCGTGCCGTCGGCCGGGGCGGTGCCCGCGCAGACGGCCTCGAAGTCGGCGGCCGTACGCGGCTTGGCCGCCTCGGCGGCGGCGTCCTTGCTCACCGAGAAGCGGAAGCCGAGGACCGCGCCGTCCGCGGGGCGGGACGTCGACGGGCCCTGGGTGGCGTACGCCCACTGCCCGCCGGCGCCGTCCCAGAACGACCAGTAGCGGTAGCCCGCCGCGAGGGCCGGGGAGGCGGCGAGCAGGGTCAGCAGGAGGCCCAGGAGCACGGCGGCGGCCGGTGCGTGCGGACGGCGGCGGATCACAGCTGGTTCTTCTTCCGGCGGCCGCTCATCAGGAAGCCGATGCCCAGGCCGGCGGCGGCGCCCGCGGCGACGATCCACCACACGTTCTGGCCGCCGGAGCCGCCGTCGTCCTTGCTCTCGACCTTCTCCGCCTCGGCGTTCGCCGCCTGCGGGGCGGGGCCGGTGGCGTTCAGGGCGCCGACCAGGTCGGTGGCGCCGAAGGCCTTGGGGTCGGTGCCGGTGGCGTGCGCGACGAGGACCAGGGTGCCCAGCGCCGCCGGGTTGCCCTTCGACCAGTCGGCGGAGTTCTTCTTCAGCCACTCCAGCGCGGCCGCGGCGGACTGCCGGTGTCCGGCCGCGACCAGGGCGAGCACGGCGTCGGCGGTGTTGCCGGTGTCGGCGGTGGGCTGGTCCGCGCCGGGGGTGACGGCCGCCAGGTGGCCGTCCTTCTTCAGGGCCTCGGCCAGGTAGCCGGCCGCGCCCTGGGCGGCGCCCGCGGGGTCGGCGGCGCCCGCCGGGCAGGGCAGCGCGGCGGCGGGGGCGTCGGCGCCGCCGGGGTCGACGACCGCACCCTTGCCGAGCGCGGCGAGGACGGCGGCGGCGGTGGCGTCGGCGTTGGCGGGGAGCTTGCCGTCGGCGGCCTGGTAGCCGAAGGCGCCCCGGTCGGCGGCCGGCTCCGTGGAGCAGCCCAGCTGGAAGGCCAGCAGGCCGTCGTACGCGGACTTGCCCGCCTTGGACCTGACCTCGGCGGGCTTCTCGCCGGCCACGGCGAGGGCGCTGATCACGATCGAGGTGGAGCTGCCCTCGCTGGGGGAGCCGGGGACGTACGCCCAGCCGCCGTCCTCGTTCTGGACGGACTTCAGCCAGTCCACGCCCTTCTTGACGGCGGCGTCCTTGCCGCCGAGCTCCTTGAGGGCCTGGACGGCGATGGCGGTGGCGTTGGTGTCGAACACGGTCGTCGCGTCGCAGGCCTTGCCGGTGTCCGCGCGGAAGGAGGCGAAGCCGCCGCTCGCGCACTGCTGGCCGGTGAGCCAGTCCACGGCCTGGACGGCGGACTTCTCGCCCGCGGTCCGCTGGGCGAGCAGCGCCACCGACTGGCGCCACACGCCGTCGTAGGTGGGGTCGGCCTTGCCGAAGAGGCCCGACGGGACGACGGGGGGCGCGGAGGGGGAGGGCGGCGCGGTGTCGGCGAGGGCTGCGGGGGCGGCGCCCGCGCAGAGCACGGCGGAGGCGGCGAGCGCGGCGGCGCTGCGGCGGACGTTCATGGGGGGCGGGTGCCTCTCGTGCTGGGGGAACGGGAGGCAGGCACGCGCAGGCACCGGGCTCCGGCTCCGTTTACCTCGACGGTGCCGGCCGCCGGAGGCTCCGGCGGCACGAGCCGCGCACCTTCGGTACGGGGCATTCCGGCTTGCCGTTCCGCGGGGTGCGGGCCGGCTCACGGTTGCGGGTCAGCGCCGGATTCGCACCGGCTTCCCCCCGTACGGAGGTGTGGACGACGGGCCCACTCTACCGGCCCGTAGCCCCCGGACCGGGGGGCGGCGGCCCCCGGCGCCCCTTACCGCCGCCGTCCCGCCGCGGCGCGCGGCCCCGTCACAGCGCCCGGTACGTCACCGGGTCCGTGCCCGGTACGGCTTCCGCCCGGCCCTGTTTCACCAGCCGCCGCAGGTGCGCCTCCGCTTCGGAGACGGCGATGTTGCGGGAGCCGTACGGGATCTGCGCCCAGGGCCGGTTCCACTCCATCCGCTCCGCGAGCGCCCAGGGGGTCAGCGGCTCGGCCAGCAGCCGCCACAGGCCGGTCAGCCGTTCCTCGTGGTGCTCCAGGAGCTCCCGGACCCGGGCGGGGGCGTCGGTGAAGGCGTGCTGGTGGGCCGGGAGCACCTCGGCGGGTTCCAGCCGGCCGATGCGTTCGAGGGAGTCGAGGTAGTCGCCGAGGGGGTCGGTGACGCGGGTGACCCCGTTCTCGTCGGGGGCCTCGTACAGGCCGATGTGCGGGGAGATGCCGGGCAGCAGGTGGTCGCCGGAGAAGAGGCGGCCGTTGCCGGGCAGCCGCGCCGGGTGCCGTTCCTCCAGGTGCAGGCAGACGTGGCCGGGGGTGTGGCCGGGGGTCCAGATCGCGCGGAGCCGGCGTCCGGCGAGGTCCAGCAGCTCGCCGGGGACGATCTCCCGGTCGGGGACGGCGGCCCGCAGCCCGGGCAGGGTCCGCAGCCGGCCGCTCTCGCGGGCCGCCCGCAGCGGGGCGAGGTGTTCTTCGGGGGCTCCGGCGGCGGCCAGCTTCTCGCCCATGTAGTCGTACCAGACCTCCGGCTCGGCGGAGCGGGTCCGCACGACGACCTCGGTGTCGGCGGCGTGCATGGCGATCCATGCCCCGGAGGCCTCCCGGACCTGCCCGGACAGGCCGTGGTGGTCGGGGTGGTGGTGGGTGATGACGACCCCGTGCACGTCGGCGACGGCGGTGCCGAGCGCGCCGAGCCCGGCGGCGAGGGCGTCCCAGGAGGCGGGGTCGTCCCAGCCGGTGTCGATCAGGACGGGGCCGCGGTCGGTGTCGAGGACGTGGACGAGGGTGTGCCCGAGCGGGTTGTCGGGGATGGGGACCTTGATGCCCCACACGCCGCCGCCGTGATCGGTGACCTGGGCCGTCTCGGGTGTGAGGGCCATGAGAACTCCCTGGAAAGAGAACCTGTTTCAGTAGTCGCCCAAGTCGACCATCTCCCCGGGTTTCTGGCTAGTCGTCGGATCTTCCCCGCCGCCGCGTGGATCTTCCCCGCGGTTCCGTCCTGGCCGTGGACTCCTAGAACTAGAACTGGTATCAGTTCTGGAACGCCAAGCAGCAGGTAGCGCCGGGAGGCATCAGCGATGACCGAGCTCGTGGAACACGGACAACTGTTCATCGGCGGCGAATGGACGGACCCGCTGGGCGCCGACACCATCAGCGTCGTCTCCCCCCACACCGAGCAGGTCATCGGCAGCGTCCCGCACGCCTCCCGGGCCGATGTGGACCGGGCCGTGGCCGTCGCGCGCAAGGCCTTCGACGAGGGCCCCTGGCCCCGGCTCTCCCTGGCGGAGCGGACCGCGATCGTCGGCCGGATCAAGGACGCCATCGCCGTCCGGCACGAGGAGATCGCCCGCTCCATCAGCTCCCAGAACGGCTCCCCGTACTCCTGGAGCATCCTCGCCCAGGCCCTCGGCGCGATGATGGTCTACGACTCCGCGATCAAGGTCGCCGCCGACTACCCCTACGAGGAACGCCGCCAGGGCGCCCTCGGCCCGATCCTCGTGCGCCGCGAGCCGGTCGGCGTCGTCGCCGCCGTCATCCCCTGGAACGTCCCGCAGTTCGTGGCCGCCGCGAAGCTCGCCCCGGCGCTGCTCAGCGGCTGCGCCGTGATCCTCAAGCCCTCGCCCGAGGCGCCCCTGGACTCCTTCATCCTGGCGGACATCGCCCGCGAGGCCGGGCTGCCGGAGGGCGTGCTGTCGGTGCTGCCCGCCGACCGGGAGGTCAGCGAGTACCTGGTGGGCCACCCCGGCGTCGACAAGGTCTCCTTCACCGGCTCCGTCGCCGCCGGGAAGCGGGTCATGGAGGTCGCCGCCCGCAACCTGACCCGGGTCACCCTCGAACTCGGCGGCAAGTCCGCCGCCGTGATCCTGCCCGACGCCGACCCGGTCGCCACCGTCGCCGGGATCGTGCCCGCCGCCTGGATGAACAACGGCCAGGCCTGCGTCGCGCAGACCCGCATCCTCGCCCCGCGCAGCCGCTACGAGGAGTACGCCGACGCCTTCGCGGCGGCCGCCGGGGCCCTGGTCGTCGGCGACCCGCTGGACCCGGCCACCCAGCTCGGGCCGCTCGTCGCGCAGCGCCAGCAGCAGCGCTCGCTCGACTACATCCGCATCGGCCAGGAGGAGGGCGCCAAGGTCCTCACCGGCGGCGGCCGCCCGGCCGGCCTGGAGCGCGGCTGGTACGTGGAGCCCACCCTCTTCGGAGACGTCGACAACGGGATGCGGATCGCCCGCGAGGAGATCTTCGGCCCGGTCGTCTGCCTGATCCCCTACGGGGACGAGGAGGAGGCGCTGCGGATCGCCAACGACTCGGAGTTCGGGCTCAGCGGCAGCGTCTGGACCGGGGACGTGGAACACGGCGTCGGCTTCGCGCGCCGGGTGCGCACCGGCACCTTCAACGTGAACACCTTCAGCCTGGACATGCTGGGCCCCTTCGGCGGCTACAAGAACAGCGGCCTGGGACGGGAGTTCGGGCCGGAGGGGCTGAGCGAGTACCTGGAGCACAAGATGATCCACCTGCCGGCGGGTGCGTGATGGGGGACCGCTGGCAGATCGAGGTGGACCGGGCGGTGTGCATCGGCTCGGGCATGTGCGTCAACCACGCCCCCGAGGCCTTCGCCCTGGACGCGGCCCGCCAGTCGCACCCCCGCACGGCGCAGACCGACGCCAACGAACCCGCCCTGGCGGCGGCCGAGGGCTGCCCGGTGGAAGCCATCATGATCACCCTGTCCCCGACGGGCGAACCGGTCTTTCCCCCCGAGGAGTAGCCCGTGGACCCGCCGCCGCGAAGGAGCGCCCCGCGGCGGCGGGCCGGGTCGCCGGACGGCGCTATCAGGCCTTTTCCGGGGCCGTCAGGTCGATGAGCCGGCAGACCGTCTCGATGTCGATTTTCACCTGTGCGATCGAGGCGCGGCCCGAGAGCCAGGTGATCAGCGCCGAGTGCCAGGTGTGCTCGATGACGCGGACCGCCGAGAGCTGCTCCGCCGTCGGCGGGGCCTCCAGCCCCATCGCGTCCAGGATGATGGCCGTGGTCAGGCGGGAGACCGTGTCGACCTCGGGGCTGACGCTGCGGTCGGCGAAGGTCAGGGCCCGCACCATGGCGTCGGCCAGGTGCGGTTCGCGCTGGAGCGCGCGGAAGGCGCGCATCAGGGTCTCCGCGACCCGCGCCGCCGGCTCCTCGCCCGCCGGGGGGCGCTTGCGCAGCGTCGTGTGCATGTGCTGGAGCTGGTCCTGCATGGTGGCCACCAGCAGGTGCACCTTGGAGGGGAAGTACCGGTACAGGGTGCCCAGCGCGACGCCGGCCGCCTCCGCGACCTCCCGCATCTGGACCGCGTCGAAGCCGCCCCGGCTCGCCAGCTGTGCGCTGGCGTGCAGGATCCGGCGCCGCCGGGCCTCCTGGCGCTCCGTCAGGGCAGGGGACGCCGGCGTGGCCGCCGGTGTGGCCGCCGGCTTCGCGACCGCCTTCGCTTCCGCTGTCATGTGTCCCGTTCCTGGCGTTCCGTGTCGTTGCGGGGGAGCTGATCCGGGCCGGCCGGCAGCCGGCGTCGCAGGCGTCCGAGCCGTGGCGCGAATCACCTGCTCCGCCTCTTACGGTGTGGTTTCCGGCCGGTAGATTCAATGGTCTTCAACGGATCAAGTCTGAAACTTGTTCTACATTATCCGAGCGGTTACGCTCCGGCGAAAGTGCAGGGAGAAGGGGGCCGAGAGTGACCGCAGAGGCCATGGTGACGAGCCCTTTCGCGGGTTCCGCCACCGACGGCGACCGCCCGTTGCGCATCGCACTCCTCACCTATAAGGGGAACCCGTTCTGCGGCGGTCAGGGCGTCTACGTCCGCCACCTCTCGCGCGAGCTCGTGAAGCTCGGCCACCGCGTCGAGGTCATCGGCGCGCAGCCCTATCCGGTCCTCGACACCGGCGCCGTGCTCACCGAGCTGGCGAGCCTGGACCTGTACCGCAGCCCGGACCCCTTCCGCACCCCGGGGCGCGACGAGTACCGGGACTGGATCGACGCCCTGGAAGTCGCCACCATGTGGACCGGCGGCTTCCCCGAGCCGCTGACCTTCTCGCTGCGCGCCCGCCGTCACCTGCGCGCGCGGACCGGTGAGTTCGACGTCATCCACGACAACCAGACCCTCGGCTACGGACTGCTGGGCGGACTCGGCGCACCCCTGGTGACGACGATCCACCACCCCATCACCGTCGACCGGGCGCTCGACCTCGCCGCCGCCAAGGACCGCAAGAAGCGCCTCTCGGTGCGGCGTTGGTACGGCTTCACGCGCATGCAGGGCCGGGTGGCCCGCCGGCTGCCCTCCGTCCTGACCGTGTCGGGCTCCTCCCGGCAGGAGATCGCCGAGCACCTGGGCGTGCGCGACGAGCGCATCCACGTCGTGCACATCGGCGCCGACACCGACCTGTGGTCGCCCGACGCCTCCGTCGCCGAGGTGCCCGGACGGATCGTCACCACCTCCAGCGCCGACGTCCCCCTCAAGGGCCTCGTCCACCTCGTCGAGGCGCTCGCCAAGCTCCGCACCGAGCGGCCCGACGCGCACGTCGTCGTCGTCGGCAAGCGCGCCGAGAGCGGGCCGGTCGCCCGGGCGATCGAGAAGTACGACCTCCGCGACGCCGTGCGCTTCGTCAAGGGGATCACCGACGCCGAGCTCGTCGACCTCGTGCGCAGCGCCGAGGTCGCCTGCGTGCCCTCCCTCTACGAAGGCTTCTCCCTCCCGGCCGCCGAGGCGATGGCCACCGGCACCCCGCTCGTGGCCACCACCGGCGGGGCCATCCCCGAGGTGGCCGGCCCCGACGGGGAGACCTGCCTGGCCGTACCGCCCGGCGACGCGGGGGCGCTGGCCGCCGCGCTGGGCCGGCTGCTCGGCGACGCCCCCCTGCGCGCCCGCCTCGGGGCTGCCGGACGCGAGCGGGTCCTGGCCCGGTTCACCTGGGCCAAGGCCGCCGAGGGCACCGTCCGGCACTACAGAGCCGCCATCGAGCAGGCCGGGGCCGCCAGCGGCCGCCGCGCCGCGCGGTGACCTGGCGGACCCAGCGCGCCTCCCCGCTCCCCGGGCTTGCCCGTCCCATGCGCAACACCCTTCACCCCCGCGACCGCGAAGGCAGGACCCCGTGCTGACCGTCGATTTCTCCCGGTTCCCGCTCGCCGCCGGCGACCGCGTACTCGACCTGGGCTGCGGCGCAGGCCGGCACGCCTTCGAGTGCTACCGGCGCGGCGCCCAGGTGGTCGCCGTCGACCGCAACGGCGAGGAGATCCGCGAGGTCGCCAAGTGGTTCGCCGCCATGAAGGAGGCCGGTGAGGCCCCCGCGGGCGCCACCGCCACCGCGATGGAGGGCGACGCCCTCGCCCTGCCCTTCCCCGACGACTCCTTCGACGTCGTCATCATCTCCGAGGTGATGGAGCACATCCCCGACGACAAGGGCGTCCTCGCCGAGATGGTCCGCGTCCTGAAGCCCGGTGGCCGCATCGCCATCACCGTGCCCCGCTACGGCCCGGAGAAGATCTGCTGGACGCTCTCCGACGCCTACCACGAGGTCGAGGGCGGGCACATCCGCATCTACAAGGCGGACGAACTCCTCGGCAAGATGGAGGCCGCGGGCCTCAAGCCGTACGGCACCCACCACGCGCACGGGCTGCACTCCCCGTACTGGTGGCTCAAGTGCGCCTTCGGCGTCGACAACGACCAGGCGCTGCCGGTGAAGGCGTACCACAAGCTGCTGGTCTGGGACATCATGAAGAAGCCGCTGGCGACCCGGCTCGCCGAGCAGGCCCTGAACCCGGTCATCGGCAAGAGCTTCGTGGCGTACGCGACGAAGCCGCACCTCCCCGTCGGCGCGGCCCAGTGACCTCCCCCGGGCGCACGGTGCCCGAGGTGCCCGGCCACCTCGTCCTCGACGGCGTCCTGACCGCCGGGGAGGCCGCTGCCACCGTCGCCGGGATCCTCGCCGCGCAGCGCGCCGACGGCGCCATACCCTGGTTCCGCGGCCACCACCTCGACCCGTGGGACCACACCGAGGCCGCGATGGCCCTGGACGCGGCGGGCGAGCACGAGGCCGCGGAACGCGCGTACGACTGGCTGGTCCGCCACCAGAACGACGACGGCTCCTGGTACGCCGCCTACGCGGACCGGCCCGGGGGCGTGGACACCGCCGCACCGCAGGACGCGGGCCGGGAGTCCAACTTCGTCGCCTACATAGCCGTCGGCGTCTGGCACCACTACCTCGCCACCGGCGACGACCCCTTCCTCGACCGGATGTGGCCCGCGGTCCACGCGGCCGTCGAGTTCGTCCTCGGCCTCCAGCAGCCGGGCGGCGAGATCGGCTGGAAGCGGGAGCCCGACGGCACCGCCGTCACCGACGCCCTGCTCACCGGCTCCTCCTCCATCCACCAGGCCCTGCGCTGCGCCCTGGCCATCGCCGACCACCGGGGGGACCCGCAGCCCGACTGGGAGCTGGCGACGGGCTCGCTCGCGCACGCCGTCCGCCACCACCCGGAGCGCTTCCTCGACAAGTCCCGCTACTCGATGGACTGGTACTACCCCGTCCTCGGCGGCGCCCTGTCCGGGCCGGAGGCGAAGAAGCGCGTCGAGGAGCGCTGGGAGGAGTTCGTCGTCCCGGACCTCGGGGTGCGCTGCGTCCTGCCGAACCCGTGGGTGACCGGCGGGGAGTCCTGCGAACTGGCCATCGCGCTCTGGGTGATGGGCGAATCGGACCGGGCGCTGGAGATCCTGCGCTCGATCGGGCACCTGCGCGCCGAGAACGGCATGTACTGGACGGGCTACGTCTTCCAGGACCGTGCGGTGTGGCCGGTCGAGCAGACGACCTGGACGGCCGGCTCCCTGCTGCTCGCGGTGGCGGCGCTGGGCGGGGACGAGGCCACGGGCGAGGTGTTCGGCGGACTCGCGCTGCCGCGCGGCCTGGAGCCGGACTGCTGCCGCTGAACCGCGGCCGGACCGCCGCCGGACGTCGTGCCGCCGGCCCCCGGACCGCGGTGCGCGGTCCGGGGGCCGGTCGGGTTCAGCGCCGGGCGAGGCGCCCGGCCACGGCGTGGCCGACGAGCAGGTAGACGACGGCGGCCAGGCCGTAGCCGATGACCACCTGCATCCAGTCGTGGTCGAAGGTGAACAGGTCGTACGACCAGCCGGCGAGCCAGTCGGCGGCGTCGTGCACGAAGGCGACCAGGGAGTTGCCCTGGTTGGCGTCCAGCAGCCACAGTGCGATCCACAGGACGATCAGGAAGGCGGCGACGTCCGCCACCAGGGCGATGGCCCTGGCCACCGGATTGCCGCCACCGGTGTGTGCGCGGGAGTGTGCTCGGGTGTAGGGGGACATGTCACGCGTGTTGCCGCGCCGGGCCCGGCCAAACCCGAACGGGTCCCCCAAGTGGCGCAGCTGCCGGGCCGGGGCGAGGCTGCGGAGGACACCTCAGTCCCCGGAGGCAACCGTGTCCCTACCCACGACCGTCCGATTCCGCCGCGCCCTGACGGCGGTGGCCCTGTCCACCGCGCTGCTGGCGGGCGCCACCGCCTGTGGTGGCGCGAGCGGCGACCAGGGCCGGCAGGAGGAGATCTCCTCGACCGCCGTGGCCGAGCTGGCCGCCCTCGCCGCCGCCGAACCGGTGGCGGCCGAGGCGGACGACCTGGCCGCCGCGACGCCCTCGCCCAGCACCGAGGCCGAGAAGCAGAAGTTCGCCAAGACCCGCTTCGTGGCCAACGCCGGTCTCGCGGCCGGCGCCACCTACCAGTGGATCATCAAGCCGTACCAGGCGGGCAAGTTCAAGAAGGGCGCCAAGGGCCGCACCTTCGCCCTCGTCAAGGCGGGCCTCGCGGGCGCCTTCGCGTACAACCGGCTGAAGGCCGCGTCCGTCAACGCCAAGGGCGATCCGCTGCTGTCCAAGGCGATGGGTCCGCTGACGGCGGGCATCGAGTCCCTCAAGGGCCTGGGGTCCAAGCTCCGCAAGGGCCAGGCGGGCGACGCCGACATCAGCTCCTTCCAGGACGTCATCAACGGCGTGAAGGAAGCGGGCAAGAGCGCGGGCGCCACGGTGACCGACAAGGTTCCGAGCGCCTCTCAGCTCAGCGGCGGCTGACCCCCTCCGCAGGGCTGCCCGGCACCCGTCCACCGGCTTCCCGGTGGGCGGGTTCCGGCCTTCCCGGCCTGTTTAATGGGTGGGTGATCGAGCTCCTGCTGTTCGTCCCCGTGGCCGCCGTCGCCGGCTGGCTCCTGCGCCGCGAGCACCGCCGGCGGCTGGCGGCCGGGCCCCCGGCGGGGATCCCGTCGATGGCCCGCCGCCCGGCCGGCGCCGGCCGCTGGCGCGTCGGGCGGGTGTACGGGGACGGGGACGCCCCCCGCTGGCAGCCGGCCCGGGGCGCGGCCGTCCCGCTGGCCGGGGCCCGGCCCGGCACCGTCCGGCCCCCCTCCGTACGGGAGGGCGTCTCCATCAACCCGGGCTCGCGCATCGTGACCTGCGCCGCCGCGGACGGCGGCCCGGACATCGAGGTCGCGGTGATGGCCCTGGACCTGCGCGAGTTCCTGGACGCCGTTCCCGCGGCCGCCCAGTCCTAGGAGTTCAGCTCCGCCAGGATGCGCAGGGTCTGCGGGTCGGGGGCGGTGACCAGGAGGTCCGTGACGGGCCCCTTGCGCCAGAGGTCCAGGCGCTCGGCGATCCGCTCGCGGGGGCCGACCAGGGAGATCTCGTCGGCGAACGCGTCCGGGACGGCGAGCACCGCCTCCTCCTTGCGTCCGGCCAGGAAGAGGTCCTGGATGCGCCGGGCCTCCTCCTCGTAGCCCATGCGCCCCATGAGGTCGGCGTGGAAGTTGCGGGCCGCGTGGCCCATGCCGCCGATGTAGAAGCCCAGCATCGCCTTGACGGGGAGCAGCCCCTCGGCGACGTCCTCGCAGACGTGGGCCCGGGCCATCGGGGCGATCATGAACCCCTCGGGGAGGTCGGCCAGCGAGGCGCGGTAGGCGTCGGTGCGGGTCGGCGACCAGTAGAGGGGGAGCCAGCCGTCCGCGATCCGGGTGGTCTGGGCGATGTTCTTCGGGCCCTCCGCACCGAGCAGGACGGGCAGGTCCGGGCGCAGGGGGTGGGTGATGGGCTTCAGGGGCTTGCCGAGGCCGGTGCCGTCCTCGCCGCGGTACGGGTGGCGGTGGAAGCGGCCGTCGAGGGCGACGGGGGCTTCGCGGCGCAGCACCTGCCGGATGACGTCGACGTACTCGCGGGTGGCGGTGAGCGGGCTCGCGGGGAAGGGGCGCCCGTACCAGCCCTCCACCACCTGGGGCCCGGACAGGCCGAGGCCGAGCATCATGCGGCCGCCGGAGAGGTGGTCCAGGGTGAGGGCGTGCATGGCGGTGGCGGTGGGGGTGCGGGCGGCCATCTGGGCGATGGCGGTGCCGAGCCGGATGCGCGAGGTGTGGGCGGCGATCCAGGTGAGCGGGGTGAAGGCGTCGGAACCCCAGGCCTCGGCGGTCCACACCGAGTCGTAGCCCAGGCGCTCGGCCTCGGTGGCGAGGTCGAGGTGGGCGGGGCTGGGCCCGCGGCCCCAGTAGCCGAGTGCGAGTCCGAGGCGCATGGGTTCCCCTCCGAGAGGCCGGCGCGACCGTCCCCGTATCTGACGGTCCGTCAGGTGACGTCAGGTGACTCTAGGGCACCCGCGCCGCGCCGGGAAGGGAGGCGGCGCCGGCATCCGGCCCCGCCCGGCGCCCGGACGGCGAAGGCCCCCCGCCGGGAGGGGCGGGGGGCCTTCGCGGGGTCCGGGCGGCGGGTCAGCCGCGCTGGATGCCCGAGGTGTCGTTCAGCACGCCGCGGCGGCCGTCCTGGGTCTGGGCGATCAGCGAGGACGGGCCGCGCTGGTCGACGGCCAGGTACCAGGTCCCGGGCGCGAGCTCCGCGATCGGGGTGGTGGAGCCGTCCTCGCCGAACAGCGGGCGGGCCACCGGCACCGCGAACCAGAACGGCGTGAAATCGGCGGCCGGCTGGGGCTGCTGCGGGGACTGCTGCGCCCCAGGCTCCTGGGATCCGCCCGCGGCCGGGCCGCCGCCGTACGGCGGGACCGGCTGCGGGGTGTTCCCGTACGGGCTCTGCTGCTGCTGCGGGCCGCCCGGGTAGCCGTACCCGGCGCCCGGCTGCTGCGGCTGGTGGCCGCCGTAGGGCGCGGGCGCCACCGGCCGGGGCTCCGGCACGAGCGGCCCGGCCAGCGCGGGGATCTTCGTACCGGCGACCGCGACCCCGGCCAGCGCCAGCGTGGCGAGGAAGGCGAGGATGCAGCCGGCGCCCAGGTCGAGCCGGCTCGGGGTGGTGATGAGCGACCACAGCGCGCTCCAGGCGGCCGCGACGGCCAGCACCGTGCCCCAGCCGGTCAGCGGCAGCCCGGCGAGCTTGCGGCCCTCGGGCTGGAACCGAGCGGCGATCAGCAGACCGGCGGCGATGAAGCCGGTCAGGAAGATGGAGGGCAGCGCCAGCCCGTAGGCGTCCGTCTCCCACGCGCTGGGCATGTCCAGGTTGGTGGCGGAGTAGAAGTCGAGGAACGAGGCGATGAACAGCAGCGCCGCTGCTCCGATCACCACGCCGTCGCCTCGAGTGAGGGAGCGGATGTTCACGTCTCTGGTGTCCTTCTCGGTCTCGGTCGTCTCGTGGCGCCGCGGTCGCGCGGAGGCGGACCGGGGCTGGAGCGGGGTGGCGGCACCATGGTACGGAGTTTCCCGAGGCCGAGAGGATCGGGGCGGCGGCCCGCCCCCGGGGGCCTAGCCCCCGAGGAATCCGACGATGCCGTCCGCGATGCCCTGCGCTGCCTTCTGGCGCCACTCCGCACTCATCAGCTGCGCCGCGTCCTTGCCGTCACGCATGTTGCCGCATTCGATGAAGACCTTGGGCCGAGTCGAGAGATTGAGTCCGCCCAGATCGTCGCGGACGACGAGTCCGGTGCCGGATCCGAGGTAGTTGGCGGGGGCCGAGCCGGTGGCGCGGGAGAAGTTGCTGCCGATGCGTTCGCCCAGCTGACGGGAGGGGCCGACGATCGCGGCCGTGTCGGCGCCGCCCGCCTTGACCCGGGCGGGGAGGATGACGTGGTACCCGCGGTTGCCCGCCGAGACGCCGTCCGCGTGGACGGAGACGACGGCGTCGGCGCGGGCCTCGTTGCCGATCCGGGCCCGCTCGTCGATGCAGGGGCCCCAGGGCCGGGCGGTGCCCGCCTCGTGGGTCAGCACGACCTTCACCCCGCGCTCCTCCAGGACCGCGCGCAGCCGGCGCGACACGTCCATGGTGAACTCGGCCTCCATGTAACCGGAGTTGGTGGTGGTGCCGGTGGTGTCGCACTCCTTGCGGTTGGTGCCGATGTCCACCTGGCGGTCGATCTCGTCGGTGTGCTTGAAGTTGCCCGTGTTGTGCCCGGGGTCGATCACCACGGTCTTTCCCGCGAGCGGACCCCTGGCGGGGGCGGCCGGCGCGGAGGTGGAGGCGGAGGCCTGCGGACTCACGCTCGCGGAGGGGGACGGGGACGCGCTGGACTTCGCGTCGCCCGCCGCCGTGTGCGAGGCGGGGAGGGGGGAGAGGGCGGCGGGCCGTTTGGCGTCCGTGCCGGTCCCCGTCACCACCTGGGTCAGGACCCAGCCCGCGAGGAGGGTCGGGGCCAGCACCGCGACCGCCACGGCCAGGGTGGAGCGGCGCGTGTACCAGGGCCGGTCGGGGTCGATGGAGTCGCGGGACTCGGGGGCCGGGGAGCTGTCGTCGTAGCGCACCCCGCGATGCTAGAACGCGCGACCGGGGCCCGTACGGACCCTGCTCCATCCGGGGGCGTGGTGCGATGACCGGTTTGTATGCCCGGACGGGTGCCCGCCGCCCCCGGGCTCAGACGCCGCTGCCGACGCGGCGCAGGACGCGCAGGGAGTCCGTCACGGACACCTCCTCGAAGGCCCCCGACTCCAGCGCCCGCAGGTAGATTCGGTACGGGGCCTGCCCGCCGTCGGCCGGGTCGGGGAACACGTCGTGGATCACCAGGGTCCCGCCCGGGGCCAGGTGCGGGGCCCAGCCCTCGTAGTCGCCGGTCGCGTGCTCGTCGGTGTGGCCCCCGTCGATGAAGACCAGCCCGAGCGGCCCGCCCCAGGCCGCCGCCACCTGCGGGGAGCGGCCCACCAGGGCGATGACGTGCTCTTCCAGCCCCGCCGCGTGCAGGGTCCGCCGGAACGTCGGCAGGGTGTCCATCAGCCCGACCTCCGGGTCCACCACCGTCGGGTCGTGGTACTCCCAGCCCGGCTGCTGCTCCTCGCTGCCCCGGTGGTGGTCCACGGTCAGCGCGGGCACCCCCGCCTCCCGGGCGGCGTCGGCCAGCAGGAGGGTGGAGCGCCCGCAGTACGTGCCGACCTCCAGCAGCGGCAGCCCGAGCGCCGCCGCCGCGACGGCCGCCTCGTACAGCGCGAGGCCCTCGCCCACGGGCATGAACCCCTTGGCGGCCTCGAAGGCGGCCAGGGTCTCCGGCTTGGGCGTGGCCATGTGGTTCCTCCTGCTGAGCTGCGGGTGAGTGCCGGGCCATGCTGCCCTACCGCCGGGTAGGGCGCCATGCCCGGGTCCGTCTCCGGAGGGCGCGGTCACCCGTCGCACTCGAACCACACCGTCTTGCCGACCGGCCGGCCCCGTACGCCCCAGCGGTCGGTGACGGCCTGCACCAGCAGCAGCCCCCGGCCGCCCTCGCACAGGGGGTCGCAGCCAGGGGCGAGGCGCGGGAGCACCGGGCAGCCGTCCGACACCTCCACCCGCAGCCCGTGGGGCTTGCGCTGGATCAGCACCGAGCAGGCCCGCCCGGGCACGTGCCGCACGACGTTGGCGACCAGCTCGGTCAGCGCCAGCTCCGCCGCGTCGGCCACGTCCGTGAGCCCCCAGCGGACGAGGAACCACCGCAGGATCCGCCGCATGTGCCCGGCCGAATGCTCACCGACGGTGAAGCCCATCCGGTAGGTGGCGCCGATTTCCGTGCTGGGGTGCCCAGTTGTGTGATTCATGCCATCAGGTTGGAGTCGCGTGCTTACGCTCGGCTACGGATGGAACGCAACATCGCACCCGTACGGTTGGGAGTACCGCCCGTGGCCAACATCCGTGAGCTCGACCCCAGCGCCTCGCCGCTGGACTACTACGGCTCCGAACTCCGCCGCTTTCGGGAGGTCGCGAATCTGACACAGGAGCAGTTGGGGAACATCGTGTTCTGCACGGGCTCCCTGATCGGGCAGATCGAGAACGGGAGGCGGGTTCCCGCGCGGGACTTCTCGGAACGGGTCGACGCGGCCCTGGGAACGGGCGGGGTGTTCTCGCGACTGGTGGGGCTGGTCCTGCGGAGCCAGCTTCCGGCGTGGTTCCAGGCGTACGCGGAGATGGAAGCGAAGGCGGCTTACGTCTCGACCTTCCAGGCTCAACTGATCTACGGGTTGGTCCAGACGGAAGAGTACGCGCGGGCCGTGCTCGGGGTCCGGGGTGAGGGAGGGGTCGAGGCGCAGGTGGCGGCCCGCATGGAGCGGCAGCGGATCCTCGATCGGGAGAATCCGCCACCGATGTGGGTGGTGATGGGTGAAGCCGTGCTGCATCAGGAGATCGGCGGCCGGGAAGTGATGCGGAAGCAACTCGCCCACTTGCTGTCCCTGCGGAAGCGGGAGTGGGTGCGGGTGCAGATCCTCCCCTTCGAGGCGGGTCCCCACCTCGGGCTGGACGGAACGTTCACCATCCTGCGTTTCGAGGAGGGCCCGGACATTGTCTATACCGAGGACTTCGTGCAGGGCCGTTTGACGGCCAATCCGCAGGAACTCCGGGAAGGGTGCCTCCGCTACGATCACTTGCAGGCCGCCGCGCTCTCCGTGGAGGACTCGGCGGCGAGGATCGCCCGCGTGATGGAGGAGCGTTATGGACAGCATCCAGCCCCTGGCGGGGGTGCGTTGGTGTAAGTCCTCGTACAGCGGAACCACCGGGGGCGAGTGCGTCGAGGTCGCCTCCCAGTCGCCTCTCGTCGCCGTGCGGGACTCCAAGAACCCCGGCGGGCCCGTGTTCACCGTGGGGCGGGACGCGTTCGCGGAGTTCGTGCGGGGACTCTGACCGGCCAATCCGGTTGCCGCCGACGGGGTCGGGTCGGTAGGAAGCTCGCATGCTTACTGGTGCCAAGGTCGGGCTCAGGGCCCGGCACGAGGACGACATCCCGGTGCTGCGGGCCGAGCTCTACAACGACGTGGTCAACGCCTCGCGCGCCGAGAGCGGGCCGTGGCGGCCCGTCCCGGCCGGGACGAAGGACCCCCGGCTCGTCGTCGACGAAGCGGACCAGCGGAGCGTCGGCTTCTCCGTGGTGGAGCTGACCGGCGGCACGTTGATCGGCTCCGCGACCCTGTGGGGCATCGACACCCACAGCCGGTCCGCGCACATCGGGCTGGGGCTGCTGCCGTCCGCGCGCGGCAAGGGCTACGGGACCGACGTGGTCGCGGTGCTCTGTCACTACGGCTTCGTCGTGCGCGGCCTGCACCGGATCCAGATCGAGACGCTCGCGGACAACCGGGCCATGCTGCGCGCGGCCGAACTCAACGGCTTCGTCCGCGAGGGCGTGCTGCGCTCTTCGGCCTGGGTGATGGGGGAGTTCCTGGACGAGGTGCTCCTCGGGCAGCTCGCCGAGGACTGGAAGCCGGGGGTGCGGGCGCAGGCGTGAGCGGAGGCGCGCGGGTCCTAGTCGCCGCCACCGCTGTTGCCGTTGCCGCCGCCGAGGATGCCGCCGCGGCGGCGGCGTTTGCGGGAGCGGCGCATGAGTTCGCCCGCGCCGAGGGTGACCGCGGCGACGGCGCGCACCCAGCGCGGTCCGCCCCGCTGGGCCCACACCACGCACACGCAGCCGCCCGCGGCGAGTGCCAGTGCGACGAGCAGCACCACCTTGATCATGTCCGCCACCTCCACGTTTCGTCCCCGTCCCGGGATTCTGTCAGGCCGGGGACGGCGCGGAATGCCGTCACGCCCCCGCACACCGCATGCCCTTGCCTTCATCCTGCAATCAACTGCCTTTATCCTGTGGCGGGTTCGACCGGCCGGACGGCCGTGTCGGGCGACCACAGGGGATCACCGGGGGGCGGTCGGGATGAGCAGTGCGTTAGGTGACGACGACAACGTCGACGGGGGGATCAAGCCGCTCGCGGCCGGGGACCCCAGCCGGATCGGGCCGTACCTGCTGCTCGGGCGGCTCGGTGCCGGGGGCATGGGGCGGGTCTACCTGGCGCGGTCCGGCAGTGGGCGCACGGTCGCGGTGAAGGTGGTGCACGAGGAGCACGTCTCGAACGCGCAGTTCCGCGAGCGCTTCCGCCGCGAGATCGACGCCGCCCGGCGGGTCGGCGAGCGGTACACGGCGCCCGTCCTGGAGGCGGACCCGGACGCCGAGCGGCCCTGGGTGGCGACGGGGTACGTCCCCGGGCTCTCGCTGGAGCAGATCGTGCGGCGGTACGGGCCCCTGCCCGTGGACGCCGTACACGCCCTCGCCGACGGGCTGCTGCGGGCGCTGGAGGACATCCACACGGCCGGGATCGTGCACCGCGACCTGAAGCCCTCGAACGTGATGCTGACCGTCGAGGGCACCCGGGTGATCGACTTCGGCATCTCGCGCGCCCTGGAGACCTCCGTCGAGTCGCTGCTCACCAGCACGGGCATGGTCGTCGGCTCGCCGGGGTTCATGTCGCCCGAGCAGGTCCGGGGGCAGCGCGCCGGGGCCAAGAGCGACGTGTTCACCCTCGGCTGCGTCCTGATGTACGCGGCCACGGGCGAGCTGCCGTTCGGCCACGGGGCCAGCAACCAGCACGCCGTGATGTTCCAGATCGTGGAGGGCGAACCGGATCTGGAGAAGGTCGGGGACGAGGCCCTGCGGGGGCTCATCCGGCGCTGCCTGACCAAGGACGTCGACGAGCGGCCCGGCGTCCAGGAGCTGCTGGCGGATCCCGGGCGGGTCCGTCCGGCGCGGCGCGGCGGGGCGTGGCTGCCGCCCAAGGTGGTGGCGCGCCTCGCCCGGCAGGCGGCGGCGCTGCTCGACGCGGAGGCGGCGCCCGGGGCGCAGGACGCGGTGCGGGACGCTGCGGAGGGCGGGTCCGGGCCGGCCGCCGCCGACCGGGCGACGCTGGACCTGCGCAAGGGGGCCGGGGCCCCCGGCGGGCCGGTGGCCGGGGGCGGCACCTCCGGGGGCGGGCGGCGGGAGCGGCGCCGCTGGAAGGTCGCGGTGCCGGTCGTCCTCGTGTGCGCGGTCGGCGGCGGCACGGTGGCGCTGATCCAGCCGTTCGGCGCCGGCGGGGACGCCGCGCAGGCCTCGCCCCCGGCGGCGAGCGGGCCCCTCACCCCCGGCGGTCCGAGCGCCGCCCCCTCCGGGACGGCCGGCGGCGCGCAGCCGCCGGGGGCGTCCGGACCGCCGCCGAGTCCCGCCGGTGCGGAGCAGCAGGGCCAGGCCGGCGGGGCGGCGCAGGCCGGGGGCGCGCAGGGCGGCGGTGCCCAGGGCGGCGCCGCGCAGGGCGGTGTCCAGGGCGGTGGCGTCCCGGGCGGCGCCGCGGCCGGTGGTGCGGCCGTGGGCGGTGGCGGGGCGCCCGGCGGGGGCTCCGGCAGTCCGGGCGGCGGCTCCGGCAGCCCCGGCGGGGCGGGCGGTACGGGCACGGGCCCGACCAAGGGCTCCGGCGCGGCGGCGGGCGGGGGCGCCGCCGGGGGCGCCCACGGCGGCGCCTCCGGCACGCCCTCGGGGGGTTCCGGCACGCCGACGGGCGGCGGTTCGACGGGTGGCGGGGACGCGGTGCCCGCGTACTTCGTGGGCGCCTGGAACTACACGGCCCCCTTCAACATCGACCAGCCGGTGACGGTGACCATCGCCCGCTCCGGGGCCGTGCGGCTGATCAGCGACTCCAACATGGGCCACTGCGAGAACACCGCCAAGGTGACCTCGGTGGGCTCCGGCGGATCCCGGATCGACGTCGGTGCGGCGACGGTGGACAAGGGCAAGTCCAACAGCATGTTCTGCGGGCCCCTGGACGCGTCGTTCTTCACGCGGAGCGACCCGTCGGGGCTCCAGCACAACGTGGGGCCCGCGCACGGCGACGGGTACTACTACGCCCGCTCCTGAGCCTCCCTCCCCCCGCCCCGTCCGGCGGGCCGGGCGAGAACACGTTCCATTCTGACCTTCCGTCAGAATGGAACGTGTTCTAGTCTGCCGCGCATGGGCATCGGAATCACGCAAGAGCAGCGGGAGTTGGCCGACGCCGTGCGCGGCTGGGTGGGGCGGGCCGTGCCGCCCGAGGAGGTGCGCAAGCTGCTCGACAGCCCGCCCCGGACCGGGGTGCGGCCCGCCTACTGGGACGGCCTCGCGGCGGCCGGACTGCTGGCGCCCCACCTGGAGGGCGGGACGCTGCTGGACCTGGCCGTCGTGGTGGAGGAGGCCGCCCGGGCGGCGCTGCCCGGGCCCTTCCTGCCGAGCGCGCTGGCCTCCGTACTCCTGGACCGGGCCGGGGCCGAACCCCTCGACGGCCGGATCGGGGCGGTCGCCCTGGGCCCCGGCAGCCTCACCGCCGTCGCCGTCGAAGGCGGCGGACACATGCTGGACGGGCTCGCGCCGCCCGTGCTCGGCGCCGGCGAGGCCGACCTCGTCCTGCTCGCCGCCGAAGCCGCGCACGGCACCCGCTGGTTCGCCGTGGACGCCGCCGCGCTGGACGTCCGTACCCACGAGGGCGCCGACCCGACCCGCCCCACCGCCGAGGTGCGCGCCCGGGGCGCCGTCGTGCCGGCCGGCCGGCTGCTGGAGCTGGACGCCGCGCTGGTGCGGGACCTGGCCTGCGTCCTGTTCGCCGCCGACGCCTGCGGCACCGCCGCCTGGGCCGTGCACACCGCCGCCGAGCACGCCAAGGTGCGCGAGCAGTTCGGGCGGCCCATCGGCCGCTTCCAGGGCGTCAAGCACCTGTGCGCCGACATGCTGGTCCGGCTGGAGGCGGCCCGGGCCCTCGCCTGGGACGCCGCGAACAGCGCCGGCGAGGAGCCGCGGGTCCGCTCCCTGGTCGCCGCGCTCGCCGCCGGTACCGCCCTCGACGCCGCCCACTCCTGCGCCAAGGACTGCATCCAGATCCTCGGCGGCATCGGCTTCACCTGGGAACACGACGCCCACATCCACCTGCGCCGGGCCCTCGTCGCCCGCCAGCTCCTCGGCCCCGGCGACGGGCACCGCATCCGCGCCGCGCGCCTCGCGGCGGACGGCGCCCGCCGCGAACTGCGCCTGGAGCTGCCGCCGAGCGCCGAGGCCCACCGGCCCGCCGCCCGCGCCGCGGCCCTGGACGCGCGGGGCCTCGACCCGGCGGCCGCCCGCCGGGTGCTGGCCCCGACCGGCTACGCGGCCCCGTACCTGCCCCGCCCCTACGGGCTCGGGGCCGGACCCGCCGAACAGCTGGTGGTGCAGCAGGAACTGAAGGAAGCCGGGGTCGTCCTCGCCGACCTCGGCATCGCCACCTGGGTCGTGCCCTCGCTGCTCGCCTACGGCAGCGACGCGCAGCGCGCGGCGTACGTCCTGCCGACGCTGCGCGGGGACACGACCTGGTGCCAGCTCTTCTCCGAGCCGGACGCGGGCTCCGACCTGGCCGCCCTGCGGACGCGGGCCGAACGGCTGCCGGACGGTTCGTGGCGGGTCAACGGGCAGAAGGTGTGGACGAGTTCCGCGCACACGGCCGACTTCGGGATCCTGCTCGCCCGCACCGACCCGGAGGCCCCCAAGCACAAGGGCCTCGGCTACTTCGTCGTCGACATGAAGAACACCCCGGGCATCGACGTCCGCCCCCTCAAGGAGATCACCGGCGAGGCCCTCTTCAACGAGGTCTACTTCGACGACGTCGTCCTGCCCGCCGACGCCCTCGTCGGGGCGGCCGACGGGGGCTGGAAGGTCGCCCGCAACACCCTCGGCAACGAACGCGTCCACATGGCCGACCAGATGACCTTCGACACCGGTCTCGAAGCGCTCATCGGCCGCTGCGCCGACCTCGACGGCTCCTACCGGGCCCGCATCGGCGCCCTGGCCGCCGAGGCCCACGCCCTGGCCTGCATCGGCCTGCGCACCACGCTCCAGCAGGTGTCCGGTCTGGAGCCGGGCGCGGGCGCCTCCGTACGCAAGCTCGTGCAGACCCCCCACCAGCAGCGGACCGCCGAGCTCGCGCTCGAACTGCTGGGCCCGGCGGGCGCGGTGCGGGAGGGGGCGGGGGAGCGGGCCGTCCACGGGATGCTCATGTCCCGCTGCCTGACCATCGCCGGGGGCACCACACAGGTCCAGCTCAACGTCGTCGCCGAGCGCATCCTCGGCCTCCCGCGGGACTGAAGGGGAATCCAGCCATGAAGGCCTACATCGTCGGCGTCGGCATGACGAAGTTCGAGAAGCCGCAATCGCGCGACTGGCAGTACTGGGACATGGTGCGGGAAGCGGGCACGGCGGCCCTGGCCGACGCGGGGGTGGACTACGGGCTGGTCGAGCAGGTGCCCGTCGGCTACTGCTTCCAGGCCTCCACCGCGGGCCAGCGGGCCGCGTACGAACTGGGGCTCACCGGCGTCCCCGTCTACAACGTCAACAACAACTGCGCCACCGGCTCCACAGCCCTGATGATGGCCCGCCAGTTCGTGGAGGGCGGGATCAACGACTGCGTCCTCGCGCTCGGCTTCGAGAAGATGAAGCGCGGCGCCCTGGGCGGCGGCGCCGACGGCGGCGACTTCCAGACCTCGCCGGTCGCCCGGCACTACGGGATCATGGCGGCCGCGCACGGCTTCGAGATGTCCCCGCCCACCGCGCAGATCTTCGGCAACGCCGCCCGCGAGCACATGGAGCGCTACGGGACCACCCCCGCCCAGCTGGCGGCGGTGGGCGCCAAGAACCACCGGCACTCCGCGGACAATCCGAACGCGCAGTTCCAGGACGTGTACACGGTGGAGGAGGTGCTCGCCGCCAAGACCATCCACGACCCGCTGACCAAGCTCCAGTGCTCGCCCACCTCGGACGGCGCGGCGGCCGCCCTCGTGGTCTCCGAACGCTTCGTCGTCCGTCACGGGCTGCACGACAAGGCCGTGGAGATCGCCGCCCAGGCCATGACCACCGACACCGGCGACAGCTTCGCCGGCTCCTGCATCGACGTCGTCGGCAAGCCGATGACGGCCGCCGCCGCCCGCCGGGTGTACGAGGCCTCCGGGCTCGGCATCGAGGACGTCGACGTCATCGAGCTGCACGACTGCTTCTCCGTCAACGAACTGCTGACCTACGAGGCGCTCGGCATGTGCGCCGACGGGGCCTCCGGCGCGCTCGTCGAGAGCGGCGCCACCACCTACGGCGGGCGCTGGGTGGTCAACCCCTCGGGCGGGCTCATCTCCAAGGGCCACCCCCTCGGCGCCACGGGCCTGGCCCAGGCCGCCGAACTGGTCTGGCAGCTGCGCGGCGAGGCCGGAGCCCGCCAGGTCCCCGGCGCCGGGGTCGGCCTCGCGCACAACATCGGACTCGGCGGCGCGGCGGTGGTCACCCTGCTGCGCCGCTGACGGCGGCGCCCCGGGACCCGGCCCGCGGCGGGGCCCCGGGGCGGGCGCGGCTCAGACGGGCGCCAGGCGCGGCATCAGGCGCAGCGCGTTCTCCCGGTTCACGGCCCGGCGCAGCTGCGGCGTGAAGGCCGGGTCGGCGGCCAGGGCGGGCACGGCGACGTCCGTGACCATCGGGGCGGGACAGGCCGGCCAGTCGCTGCCGAAGAGGATCCGGTCCGGGGCCGCCACCGCCAGCAGGGTGCCCGCCGGGGAGAGCGGGCCGGCGGTGTCGTAGTAGAAGCGCCGCAGGTGGTCCCGTACGGCCGCGGGCTCCAGCGGCGGGTCGAAGGCGTGCGCGAAGGCCTCCAGCCGGGTCGCGATGTGCGGGAGGAAGCCGCCGCCGTGCGGCAGGATCACCGAGAGGCGGGGGAAGCGGTCCAGCGTCCGGTTGCGGATCATGTTCGCGGCGGCCCGGGTGGTGTCGAGGAGGAAGTCGCACAGGAAGTTCGGCAGCCCCGGCACGGTCGCCGCGCCCGGCCCGACGCCGGGCGGGCCGCCGGGGAGGTTGTGCGGATGCGTGTCGACGACCGCCGACCGCTCGTCCAGCTCGGCGAAGACCCCGTCGTAGGACGGGTCGCCGAGGTAGACGCCCCCGTAGTTCGCCGTCAGGTTCACCCCGACCGCGCCCAGCTCGTCCAGGCCCCGGCGCAGCGTCCACGAGGACACCTCCGGGTCGTCCAGGAACAGCGGGGCGTGGAAGAAGAACCGCCCCGGATGCGCCTCGCACACCTCCGCGGCCGCCGCCATCGTCACCGTGACCGCCTCGCGCAGCTGCGCGGAGCTCGTGTAGCGGGCGGGCAGCATCGGCTTGAGCACGGCGGTGGCGATCCCGGCCCGGTCCATCAGGTCGAGGGCCTCGTGTGCGTCCCAGCGCGACCACGGCGGCAGCGCCTTCGGGTGCACGAGGCCCTGCTCCCCGGCCCACGCGCGCCAGGCCGGGGCACAGAAGTGGTGGTGGACGTCGATCACCGCACCGCTGCCGTCGTCGTCCCCGGCCACCGCGCCCGGCAGCCCCGCCCCGGGCCGTGCCGCCGCGCCGGCGGCGATTCCGCTCGTACCGTATTCCGGCATGTGCGCCTTCCCTTCCGTCGAATGCGTGGGGTTCGTCGAATGCGTCGGGTTCGTCGGGCCGAGGGCCGGATCACGCACACCCTAGGGCGGGCCCGGACCGCATCCCGGCGGACGGCGCCCGGCGCGTTGCGCGGACTCCGAACGGCTCAATGAGGTTTTGTCGCGCACGCCGTCCGGGAAAGGAGCGAGACGTCGATTCCGGAATGGACGAAAGGTCTGGGCGCGTGACGACTGAACCGACTGCGGCGGTCAATGACGGCATCGCGCTGGACGAAGCGGTGAAAGCGGCGACCCTCAGCACGCCGGAATACCGGCAGTGCCCCCACCCCTATTACAAGGTCCTGCGCGAGCAGGCCCCGATCGCCCGCCTCACCCCCCGGCACGGCGTCGACACGTACCTGATCACCCGGTACGAGGACGCCCACGCGGCGCTCGCCGACCCGCGCATCGGCAAGGACATGCACGAGGGCATCGACCTCTACCACGCGCTGTTCGGGGACGCGTGCGAGACGCTCGACGACAACCTGCTCTTCGCGGACCCGCCCCGGCACACCCGGCTGCGCCACATCGCGAAGACGGCCTTCACCCCGCGCCACGTCAAGGACCTGCGCCCGCACATCGAGGAGCTCGCGAACGAGCTGCTGGACCGGTGCCCGGCCGACGAGCCCGTCGACCTGATGCAGGCCTTCGCGCTGCCGCTGCCCGTCATGGTCATCTGCGAGCTGCTCGGCATCGTCGGCGAGGAGCGCACCGAGGTCCTGAAGTGGTTCTCCGTCGTGACGCGCTCGCGCTTCAGCAAGGACATGAAGGACGACCTGGTCCGGGCGGAACACTGGCTGCGGGACTACTTCACCGGCCACATCCGGCGGACCCGCGAGAATCCCACGGACGACTTCCTGACCATGCTGGTGCAGACGCACCACGAGGAAGAGCCGCTGACCGACCACGAACTCGTCTCGATGATGTGGGTGCTGCTCTTCGCCGGGCACAAGACGACGACCCTCCAGATCGGCAATTCCGTCTTCAACCTGCTCACGCACCCCGAACAGTTCAGGGCGCTGAAGGAGAACCGCGAACTCCTGCCGCAGGCCATCGAAGAACTCCTGCGGTACGAGGGCAGCGTGGAAACCTCCACCTTCCGCTATGCGCTGGAGGACGTGGAAATCGGCGGGACGGTCATTCCGCAGGGCGCGATCGTGCAGATCGCCCTGACCGCCGCGAACCGCGACCCGGAGAAGTTCGCCGACCCCGACACCCTGGACATCACGCGCGAACACCTCCAGCGCACCCACGTCGGCTTCGGCTTCGGCCCGCACTTCTGCCTGGGCGCCCCGCTGGCCCGGCTGGAGCTGGAGATCTGCCTCACCGCGCTGATCGACCGCTTCCCCGACATGGTGCTGGCGATGCCCGAGTCGGAGGAGGGGGACTGGCTGAAGGGGCCCTTCCCGGCCTTCCGGGGGCTGGAGAAGCTGCCGGTGGCCCTGGACCCCTCGCGGACGGTGGACGACTGGACGGATCCGGCGGCGCCGACCGCCTAGCGGGAGCCGGCCCGTGCGCCCAGCCCCCCGCCGGCCGTCCGGCGGGGGGCTTTCGCGGCCCGCGCCGCGCTACGGGCCCGCGAGGGCCGGATCCACCACCGTCTCGCCCGTCGACGCCCGCCGCAGGCAGTCCGCGAGCTCCCCGACCGGGCCGTCCC
Organism: Streptomyces sp. NPDC048507; assembly: GCF_043199995.1. Classification (NCBI taxonomy): domain Bacteria; kingdom Bacillati; phylum Actinomycetota; class Actinomycetes; order Kitasatosporales; family Streptomycetaceae; genus Streptomyces; species Streptomyces sp. NPDC048507. The sequence goes on from NZ_JBICWZ010000019.1 coordinate 29,914, forward strand.
GCAGGACCAGCCCCGCCGCGCCCGCCGCCAGCGCCGCCTCCCGCAGCCCCGGCCGGGCCGACCCCGCGACCACCAGCACCCGGCACTCCGGTTCGTCCGCCAGTACGGCCCGCACCGAGGCGAGCTCCTCCACCAGCGCCACCGTCGGCCGGTCCGCCGCCGAGGCCACCACCTCGATGTCCGGCTGGAGGCGCAGGAGGATCGCGAGGGCCCGGTCCGGCGGGTCCAGCAGGACGCGCAGGGAACGGGCGGGCCGGTGCGTCACGGGCATTTCGTCCACCGGCGCAGCGTAACGTCCGCCCCCGCCCGCCCGGGGCAACACGCCATCCGGCGAGCGCATCTGACGTTAAGTCAGGAGTCTTCCCAAGTGATCGGGCGTACGTTATACATGCCTTCGACCGGCTCGCTAGAACGCGTTCTAGAACCGGTTCCGCGTACGACCTCGGTGCGGCTGACGGTGCGGACGGCCGCACCGAGGTCTTCCAACGCCGCGGTGCTCGCGCAGGCCGCGGCGCCCCGAGACAGGGAGCAGCTCCCCATGCCGATCGATGCCGCCAAGGCCCTCGCCGCCGAACCCCGCCGGGGGGAGATCGGCTGGGACCACAAGGACGTCCAGCTCTACCACCTCGGTCTCGGTGCCGGGCTGCCCGCCACCGACCCCGACGAGCTGCGCTACACCCTGGAGTCCAAGCTCCACGTGCTGCCCAGCTTCGCCACCGTCGCCGGCGCGGGCATGGCCATGCTGGGCGGCCTCGCCGCACCCGGCATCGAGGTCAACCTCGCCCACGTGCTGCACGGCGGCCACAGCGTCGAACTGCACCGCCCGATCCCCGTCAAGGGGCGGGCCACCTCCACCTCCCGGGTCGTCGCCGTCCACGACAAGGGCAAGGCCGCCGTCATCGTGCTGCGCTCCGAGGTCGCCGACGCCGACGGGCCGCTGTGGACCAGCGACGCGCAGCTCTTCGTCCGCGGGGAGGGCGGCTTCGGCGGGGAGCGCGGCCCCTCTGTGCGCACCGAGCTGCCCGAGCGGACCCCCGACCGCGTCGAGGAGCGGGCCATCCGCGAGGAACAGGCCCTGCTCTACCGGCTCTCGGGGGACTGGAACCCGCTGCACGCCGACCCGGAGTTCGCCAAGCTCGCCGGCTTCGACCGGCCGATCCTGCACGGCCTGTGCTCGTACGGGATGACGCTCAAGGCCGTCGTCGACACCGTGCTCGGCGGCGACGTCTCCCGGGTCCGCACCTACCGCACGCGCTTCGCCGGGATCGTCTTCCCCGGCGAGACGCTCCGCATCCGGATGTGGCGGGAGCCCGGCCGCGTCGTCGCCGCGGTCACCGCCGTCGAACGGGACGACGCGCCGGTCCTCGCCGACACCGTCGTCGAACACGCGTAGTACAGCTCGCGAAGGACAGCTCGCGAAGGACAGTCCGCCCACCGAAGGAGCCGCACCGTGCGCGCAGCACTGCAGAGCGAGATAGGCCAGGACAAGCTGGAGGTCGTCGACGACATGGAAGCCGTGGGCCTGGGCCCCGGCAAGGTCAGGATCCGCATCAAGGCCACCGGCCTGTGCCACTCCGACCTGTCCGCGATGAGCGGCGTACTGCCCCAGCCCGCGCCCTTCGTCCCGGGCCACGAGGGCTCCGGGGTGATCGCCGACGTCGGCGACGGCGTCACCCACCTCAAGCAGGGCGACCGGGTCCTGGTCTGCTGGCTGCCCCCCTGCGGGCACTGCGCGGCCTGCAGGCGCGGCCAGGGCCACCTCTGTCTGGAGAGCCTCGTCAACGCGGGCACCCCCAACTTCCGGCGCGCGGGCGGGGACGTCTTCGGCTTCGCCGCCACCGGCACCTTCGCCGAGGAACTCGTCGTCGACGCCAAGTGCGCCGTCCCGATCCCCGACGACGTGCCCTTCGACATCGCCGCCCTGATCGGCTGCGGAGTCACCACCGGTCTCGGCGCGGCGATCAACACGGCGAAGGTGGAGGCCGGGTCCTCGGTCGCCGTCATCGGCTGCGGGGGCGTCGGCATCTCCGTCATCCAGGGCGCCAAGCTCCAGGGCGCCGCGCAGATCATCGCCGTCGACCCCGTCGAGTCCCGCCGCGAGGCGGCGTTGCGCTTCGGCGCGACGGAGGCGGTGGCTCCCGACGCCTTCGACGACGCCAAGAACCGGATCACCTCCGGGGAGGGCTTCGACTACGTCTTCGAGGTCGTCGGCAAGTCCGCCACCGCGCAGAGCGCCTACAAGATGACCCGGCGCGGCGGCAACGTCGTCATCGTCGGCGCGGGCGCCCTCGACGACACCTTCCAGATCGACATGTTCTCGCTCTTCTTCGACGAGAAGAAGATCCTGCCGTCGATGTACGGGGGCGGGGACGTGCTCCGCTCCTACGAGCGCACCATCGCCCTGTGGCGGGCCGGCCGGGTCGACCTGGCCGGACTGATCACCCACCGCGTGAAGCTCGCCGAGATCAACGACGCCCTCGACCAGATGCGCACCGGCGTCGCGCTGCGCACCTGCATAGAGATCTGACCCGACCGCTCTGAGAGGAAACCGGTAGATGTCACTGCCACTTGAGGGGCTCAGCGCCATCGTCACCGGCGCCGGCCGCGGGCTCGGCCGGGCCGAGGCGCTGGAACTGGCCCGGCTCGGCGCGAGCGTCGTCGTCAACGACTTCGGGCAGAGCGGCCGCGACGGATCGGGGGAGGCCTCGGCCGCCCCGGCGGAGGAGGTCGCCGCCGAGATCCGCGCGGCGGGCGGGCAGGCGGTGGCGCACCTCGGTGACGTGGCCGACTTCGAGCAGGCACGGGAGCTGGTCGCGCTCGCGGTCTCCCGCTTCGGCAAGCTGGACGTGCTCGTCAACAACGCGGGCATCCTGCGGGACCGGATGGTCTTCTCGATGTCGGAGGAGGAGTGGGACTCGGTGATCCGGGTCCACCTCAAGGGCCACTTCAACACCACCCACTTCGCCTCCGCGCACTGGCGGGAGCGCTCCAAGGCGGCGGGCGGCCCGGTCTACGGCCGGATCGTCAACACCTCCTCCGAGGCCTTCCTCGGCGGTTCGGCGGGCCAGCCCAACTACGCGGCCGCCAAGGGCGGCATCGTGGGCCTGACCACCTCCACCGCCCTGGCCCTGGCCAAGTACGGGGTCACCGCGAACGCCATCTGCCCGCGCGCCCGGACCCGGATGACCGAGGACGTCTTCGCGGGCTTCCAGGTGCCGGAGGAGGGCCGCCTCGACGCCCTCGCCCCCGAGCACGTCGCCCCGCTCGTCGGCTACCTGGCCTCGCCCGCCTCGGCGCGGGCCAACGGCCAGCTGTTCGTCGTCCACGGCGGGATCGTGGTCGTGATGGAACGCCCGAAGGTGGCCGCCAAGTTCGACACGGCCAAGGAGGTCTTCTCCTACGAGGAGCTGGACGCGCTCCTCACCCCGCACTACGACGCCCGGCCCCCGCAGGAGACCTTCGCGGCGGCCGAGGTCCTGGGCCTCAAGCACGACTAGCCCGGGCCGGGCGGGCGGGGACGGGGCAGGCGGCCCGGGGCGGGGACCCCCGGGCCGCCGGCCCCGTCGGCCTAGACGGGGAATCCGAGGGCCTCGCGCAGGTCGTCGGGGCCGCCGTAGTGCACGCCCGTCATCCCCAGGGCCCGCGCCGCCTCGACGTTCTCCCGCTGGTCGTCCACGAACAGGCAGCGGCCGGGCTCCGCGCCCGCCCGCCCCACGGCGATCTCGTAGATCTCCCGGTCCGGCTTGGCCACGCCCACCAGGGCGCTGCTGACGACGTGGTCGGCGAGATCGGTGAGTCCCATCTCCTCCAGGTCCGCCTCCAGGTCCAGGGTGGCGTTGGTGACCAGCACCAGGGTCATCCCGGACGCCCGCGCGGCCCGCAGCACCGAGACCACCTCGGCGTCGGCCGCGAACGGGGTCCCGGCCAGCGCGCCCGCCAGCTCCCGCGCCCGTTCCCCGGACACCGGGGTGGTGCTGCTCAGCGCGTCGGCCACCTCCCGCGCCCACTGGTCGGGGGTGATGCGGCCGAGCATCAGGGGGCCGTCCAGCGCGGGGGCGAAGGCCACCTCGGCCGTGGTCCCCTCACGGATCCCGGCGGCGCGTTCGAGGGCGCCGACGCGGGAGGAGTCGTAGAAGCGGATGACGTTGTCCAGGTCGCACAGGACCGCGTCGAAGGGCCGGGTCGCGCCGGGGGCGGGGGAGGTGATCACCCGGCCTGCCTATCACCCCCCGCTCAGGGATCAGCCCAGCGGGGCTTGTTGCAGCGGCACCGGGCGCAGGGACGGCTCCGCCGGGAGGCGCCGATCCGGACCGGCGGGATCCGCGGCGGCGGGGTCGGGGCCGGTGGGGTCGGGGCCGGTGGCCGGCCGGGTGGGCGCCTGCGGGGGCGGGGCGGCCGGCTGCGTCAGCCCGACCAGCCCGCACGGCACCTCCGCGGTGGCGTACGGGAGGTGCAGGCGGCCCTCCGCGCTCCACAGGCCGGTCCCGAGCCAGCCCACCGGCGTGCCGAGCCGGAAGGCGTACCGGTCGCTGGGGCGCCACAGCGCCAGGCCGCTCTCGCCGACCCGCAGCGCCACCCCGCAGGTCTCCGGCATCAGCGCCTGGCCGGGCTGCACCGCGAAGGGGTGCGCGTCCTCGATGCGCAGGCACTCCGGGAAGCGGACCGGGCGGGCACTGCCCAGCACCCCCCAGCCGAGCCGGGGTTCGCCGGGGGCGTCGGAGCGGATCAGCAGCAGTCCGCTGTCGGGGGCGGCGAGCAGCAGCCGGTCGTCGCTGTCCTCGGCGATCTGGAGCAGCGGGCTGACCTCCCCGCCCCGCGCCAGGTCCACGGCGACGGCCTTGGTGCGGCCGTCCAGCTCGCGGTCCAGGGACAGCAGCCGGCCGACCCGGTCCAGCCACACGCCACCGGAGCAATGCCCCGCCAGGGTGGCCGCCCGGCGCGGACCGCCGGGGATCCCGGCCACCTGCCACAGGGTGCTCCGCCCGGGGCCCACGGCCAGGGCGAAGGCCCCGTGCCCGTCGGGGGAGGGCGGCAGCAGGCGCACCCGTACGCCCTCCTCGGCGGCGACCGAGCCGAGCGGGAGCTCCCCGGTGCGCGGCCCGCCGGCGGCGCCCGAGGGGTAGAGCAGGGCGAAGGCGTGCCGGTCGGCGACCCGGCGGTGGATCAGCACCCGCCCGTCGGCCAGCGGCAGCACCTCGCTGTCGGCCTCCTCGGGCTGCCCGAGCGGCAACGGCACCGCGTACGGCTCGGGTCCCCCCAGCGTCCACCGCTCCGGGTACCGCGCCTGCCCCTCCCCGGCCAGCCGCGCGGCGTACGCCCCGTCGGCGGAGATCGTGAAGCGGGCGGTCGTCGTGATCTCGATGGCGCAGACAGTCATCCGGGCCGTCACCTCCGGATGAGGAAGCTAGTTTTCTGATCCCCCCGCGGCCCGCACGACTCGGCACGCTTCACACGTACGGGTGGCGGCGCCGCGATTCGCCGGTGGCGGGGGAGGCGGTTGTGCTGCGGCATATGGGGGCGTATCGGGTATCCGCCCCCGTGGCCGGCCACGCGCGGCGCCGCTGCGGGGGCTCCGCCCCCGAACCCCCGCGCCTCAAACGCCGGCGGGGCTGGATTTCGGCCCCGGGTCCGCAGCCCGCACGGGACGGCTGAGCCGAAGGGGCGCGCCGGGGGAACAGGGCCCTCGCGCGGGGTCTCAGCCCCCGAGCCTTGGGTGCCGCTCCCTTGGCCGGGCTGGATTTCGGCCCGGGTCCGCAGCCCGCACGGGACGGCTGAGCCGAAGGGGCGTGCCGGGGGAACAGGGCCCTCGCGCGGGGGTCTCAGCACCCGAGCCCTGGGTCCCGCTCCCTTGGCCGGGCTGGGTGCCGGCCCCGGGTCCGCAGCCCGCACGGGACGGCTGAGCCGAAGGGGCGCGCCGGGGGAACAGGGCCCTCGCGCGCAGGACCGCGAGGAACGAGCGGTCTGAGCACGTGGGCCGTGTGAGCCCGGCATCAGCGCCCCGGAGGCGAAGCCGTCCGCGTAAGGGGGGTGAGGAACGAGCGGTCTGAGCACGTGGGCCGTGTGAGCCCGGCATCAGCGCCCCGGAGGCGAAGCCGTCCCTATATGGGGGTGCAGGTAGCCTTGGGCTGTGCCCCGTCTCTCTGAAGTCATCGCCGCGCTGGACGCTCTGTGGCCCCCCTCGCGGGCCGAGGAGTGGGACGCCGTCGGCACCGTCTGCGGCGACCCCGACGCCGAGGTCTCCCGGGTGCTGTTCGCCGTGGACCCGGTGCAGGAGATCGTCGACGAGGCCGTGAAGCTGGGCGCCGACCTGCTCGTCACCCACCACCCCCTCTACCTGCGCGGCACCACCACCGTCGAGGCCGGGACCTTCAAGGGCCGTGCCGTGCACACGCTGATCAAGAACGACATCGCGCTGCACGTCGCCCACACCAACGCCGACACCGCCGACCCCGGCGTCTCCGACGCCCTCGCCGGCGCCCTGGACCTGCGCGTCACCGGCCCGCTGGTGCCCGACCCCACCGACCCGGCGGGCCGTCGCGGCCTCGGCCGGATCTGCGAGCTGGACCGGCCCGAGACCGTGCGCGAGTTCGCCGCCCGGGCCGCCGCCTGGCTCCCGGCGACCGCCCAGGGCATCCGGGTCGCGGGCGACCCGGACGCGCTGGTGCGCACCGTCGCCGTCAGCGGCGGCTCCGGCGACAGCCTCTTCGCGCAGGTCCGCGCGGCGGGCGTGGACGCCTACCTCACCGCCGACCTGCGCCACCACCCGGTGTCCGAGGCCCGCGAGCAGAACCCGCTCGCCCTCGTCGACGCCGCCCACTGGGCCACCGAGTGGCCCTGGTGCGAGCAGGCCGCCGCGCAGCTCGACGCGATCTCCGAGCGCCACGGCTGGGGTCTGCGGACCCACGTCTCGCGCACGGTCACCGACCCCTGGACGGCGCACGCGCCGTCCGTCACCTCCCCCTCTATCTCTGGAGCCCCCAACTGAACGCCGAGCCCGCCGACCAGATCCGACTTCTCGACGTCCAGGCCCTGGACGTCCGGCTGTCTCAGCTCGCCCACAAGCGCAAGTCGCTCCCCGAGCACACCGAGGTCGACTCCCTGACCAAGGACCTCAGCCAGCAGCGCGACCTCCTCGTCGCCGCGCAGACGCAGGCCAGCGACGCCGCCCGCGAGCAGACCAAGGCGGAGCAGGACGTCGACCAGGTCCGCCAGCGTGCGGCCCGTGACCAGCAGCGCCTGGACACCGGGGTCGGCATCTCGGCGCGGGACCTGGCGAACCTGCAGAGCGAGGTCGTCTCCCTCGCCAAGCGCCAGGGCGACCTGGAGGACGTGGTCCTGGAGGTCATGGAGCGCCTGGAGGCCGCGCAGGAGCGCGTCACGGAGCTGACCGGGCGGGTCGCCGCGCTGGAGGCCAAGCTCGTCGACGCCACCGCGCGCCGCGACGCCGCCACCGGCGAGATCGACGCCGAGGTCGCGAAGATCGGCAAGGACCGCGAGGTCATCGTCGGCTCCATGCCGGCCGACCTGATGGCCCTGTACGAGAAGATCCGCGTCAAGCAGGGCGGGGTCGGCGCCGCGCGCCTGTACCAGCGCCGCTGCGAGGGCTGCCGGCTGGAGCTCGACATGGCCGAGGTCAACGAGATCAAGTCCGCGGCCCGCGACCAGGTCGTCCGGCACGAGAACTGCGGCCGCATCCTGGTCCGTGCGGCGGACTCGGGCATCTGATGCCGCGTTTCGTCGTGGAGGCGGACGGCGGATCCCGGGGCAACCCGGGCCCCGCCGGCTACGGCGCGGTCGTCCTCGACCCGGCGACGGGGGAGACCCTGGCCGAAAGCGCCGAGTTCATCGGCGTCGCGACGAACAACGTCGCCGAGTACAAGGGCCTCATCGCGGGCCTGGAAGCGGCCCGCGCCCTGGCCCCTGACGCGGTGGTGCTGGTCCGCATGGACTCCAAGCTCGTCGTGGAGCAGATGTCGGGCCGCTGGAAGATCAAGCACCCGGACATGAAGCCGCTCGCGGCGGAGGCGGCCAAGGTGCTGCCGCGCGCGCAGGTGACCTACGAGTGGATCCCGCGCGAGCGCAACAAGCACGCCGACCGGCTCGCCAACGAGGCGATGGACGCGGGCAAGCGCGGCGAGCGGTGGGAGCCCTCGCGGTCCACGGCCGTCTTCGCGCCGTCCGGGCCGCCCGGCGACGCGGCGAAGGGTGCGGCGGCGGTCCGCGCGGCCCTGGCCTCCGCCTCCCCGGCCGCACCCGGGTCCGCCGTGGCCGCCGACACGCTGTTCGACGCCTCCACCGACTCCGCCGCCGCCGTGGACGCGGCCGCCGCCCGGTCCGTCGCCGACGGCGGGGCAGGCTCCGCGGCGCCTGCCGCTCCCGCCACGGGCAGCGGCTGGGGCCCCGACATGGGGGCGCCCGCCACCCTCGTGCTGCTGCGGCACGGGGAGACCGCACTCACCCCGCAGAAGCGCTTCTCCGGCAGTGGCGGCACCGACCCGGAGCTGTCCCCGGCCGGCCGCCGCCAGGCCGACGCCGTCGCCGGTGCGCTGGCCGCGCGGGGCACCGTACAGGCCGTCGTCAGCTCCCCGCTGCGCCGCTGCCGCGAGACCGCCCAGGCCGTCGCCGACCGTCTCGGGCTGCCCGTGGCGATCGAGGAGGGTCTGCGCGAGACGGACTTCGGGGCCTGGGAGGGCCTGACCTTCGCCGAGGTGCGCGAGCGCTTTCCGGACGACCTCCAGGCCTGGCTGGACTCCCCGCGGGCGGCCCCCACCGGCGGCGGCGAGAGCTTCAGCGCCGTCGCCCGCCGGGTCAGCGCGGCCCGCGACCGGCTGCTGGCCGCCCACGCGGGCCGCACCGTCCTGCTGGTCACGCACGTGACCCCGGTCAAGACGCTGGTCCGCCTCGCCCTGGGCGCGCCGCCCGAGGCCCTGTTCAAGATGGAGCTGTCCGCGGCCTCCCTGTCGGCGGTGGCCTACTACGCCGACGGCAACGCCTCGCTCCGGCTCCTCAACGACACCTCGCACCTGCGCTGAGAGCCGGCCCGGTACGGACGCGCGAAGGCCCCCGCAGCCCATCGGGCGGCGGGGGCCTTTCGTCGTGCGGAACGGCAGACGAGCCGGCCTGTACGCCGGGTTCTGTCGCCCGGAGACCTCGCGGTCGCCGGGGAGACGGCCATCCATCTAGGGCCGGCGTTGCCGCCGGCCTCGTGCGGTCTACCCGCGGACATCGGGCGGGCAGCCCTCGATCGTCCGCGCAGACCCGTCCGGGGACGGATCCTCTTGACCTTGCTCCGGGTGGGGTTTACCTAGCCGCCTGAGTCACCTCAGGCGCTGGTGGTCTCTTACACCACCGTTTCACCCTTACCGGGGACCGAAGTCCCCGGCGGTCTGTTTTCTGTGGCACTGTCCCGCGGGTCACCCCGGGTGGCCGTTAGCCACCACCCTGCCCTGTGGAGCCCGGACGTTCCTCGGCGGGATCCGGGGACCCCGACGCGGCCGCCCGGCCGACTCGTCTGTCGTGGTGACCATGCTACCTGCACTGTGTAAGCGCTCTTCCCGGCGCGGGCACGGCCCGGCGGCGCCGCGCCGGGCGCGGTACGGCAACCCGCACCCCCGTGGCGGGCTGCCGCACTGCGTGGGGACTCTCCGGGGGGAGGAGGAGCCGTACGCCGAGTGTGACAAGCCGGGCCCGGCCCCGTCTTGCAGAAAACGGCGGCCTCAGCCGGGCCGGTCCGGTTGCGGGGGGAGCAGGACGCTGGTGATCCGGCCCGGCATCCGGTCCAGGGCCGAGCCCGGCGGCAGGCCGCCGCGCAGGGCCGCGAACCGGGCGGGCGGCAGGCCGGTCATGGCCTTCACGTCCCGGCCGAAGTGCGCCTGGTCGTGGTAGCCGCGGGCGGCGGCCACCTCGGCGGGCGCCGTCCCGGCCGCGAGGGCGCGCAGCGCGTGCTGGAGCCGGAACACCCGGGCGACCGCCTTGGGCGGCAGCCCGACCTCCTCCCGGAAGCGGGCGCGCAGGTGGCGGGGGCTCCAGCCGGTGTCGGCGGTGGCGCGCGCCAGCGCGCCGGGGCCGGTGTCCGCCCACAGCAGGGCCAGCGCGCCGCGCACGCCCGGGGTGATGGCCGGGCCGCCGTCCAGGCGGGCGGCGAGGACGGAGTCGAGGAGGTTGAAGCGCGCCTCCCAGCCGTCCAGGGCCCGCAGCCGCTCGGGCAGCTCCCGCCCGACGGGCCCGAGCACGTCGGCGAGGTCCACCAGGCCCTCCTCGAAGTGCGCCATCGGCACCCCGAAGAGCCGGTAGGCGCCGAGCGGGCTCATGTTCACCTCCAGCCCGTGCACCGCGCCCGCGTGCACGCCGATCGCCGGGACCGTGCGCGGCCCGGCGACGAGGGCGCGGGAGACGGGTGCGGGGCGCAGCCGGGCGGCGGCGAGCTCGCCGGTGCGGCTCACCCACAGGCCCTCGCCGAAGGCGAAGACGAGGGTGACGTGGCCGGTGGGCAGCTCCAGGCGGCGGCGGGGGGCGGGGAAGCGGGTGTGGAAGCCGGTGTAGCCGACGACGTACGGGCGCAGCACGGCGGCGGGGCGGCGCCGGGCCCCGGTGGCCCCGTCCGGTGCGGCGGACACCGGCCGTGCGGTCGTGCCGGCGTGAGCCATCCGCACCGCCTCCCCGGGGGTCGCTGCGCAGATGATGACAGGCGCCGGGCCCGGTGACCAGGGATCGGACGGGCTCAGGCCGGAGCGAAGAGGATCGTGGAGGTGCCGGGATCGGCGTGGGTGAGGCGGACCCGTACGCGGTCGCCGAGCGGCAGGTCCCGGGCGGGGGATTCGATGCGGCCGACGACCGCCGGGTCCTCCAGGTGGACGGTGCCCACCGACGGATCGTGCTCCTTGACGTCGACGACCGTCGCTTCGAAGACCTCCCCGACGCGGCCCTGGAGCAGGGCCGCCTCCACCAGGTCCACGCACTCCCGTTCCACGGTGTTCGCCAGCCGGGTGCCCTCCGCCATCTCGCGCGGCAGCGCCTCCAGCGCGGAGGTCACCCAGGCGGGCGGCGGGACCTCGGCGACGGCGGCCACGCACAGCTCGCCGGTGTACCGGTCGACGAGGCGGCGCAGCGGCGCCGTGCAGTGCGCGTACGGGGCCGCGACCGCGGCGTGCAGGGCCGGGTCCGGGGTGTGGCCGCCGGTGAAGACCGTGTAGCCGGCGCCGCGCAGCAGGGACGTGCACTCCTGGAGGAAGGCGGCGTGGGCGGGCAGGCGGGGGTCGAGGGAGCGCACGAGCCGCGCGTACGGGACGTGGTGCGGCCAGTCGATGCGCAGGGCGGCGGCCGTGCGCCGCAGCCGGCCGACCGCGCCGTCGGGGGCGGCGGGCAGGGTGCGCAGGACGCCGGTGCCGGAGGCGATCATCAGGTCGGCGGCGGCCATGCCGGTCATCAGGGAGATCTGGGCGTTCCAGCCGTCGGCGGGCAGCGGGGCCCGGTAGACGAGGGCGTACGAGCCGTCCCGGCGCTCGACGACCTCCTGTTCGGGGACGTTCAGGGAGATCCCGCCGCGCTCGGTCTCCAGCGCCTCGCGCAGGGTCCCGATCTCCTTGAGCAGGGCCAGGGCCGGTTCGGCGGTGGCGGAGTCGATGGCCCGCTGGACGCCCGCGTAGTCGAGCTTCGCCCGGCTGCGGACCAGCGCCCGGCGGACCTCGGCGGCTTCGACGCGGCCGTCGACGTCCAGGTCGAGGCGCCACAGCAGGGCGGGCCGGGTCCGGTCGGGCAGCAGGCTGGCGGCGTCCTCGGACAGGACGGGCGGGTGCAGGGGGACGCGCTCGTCGGGGAAGTAGAGGGTGGTGACCCGGCGGTGGGCCTCGGTGTCGAGGGCGCCGCCGGGGGTGACGAAGGCGGCGACGTCGGCGATGGCGTAGTGCACGCGGTAGCCGCCGCCCGGCCGCTTCGCCAGGTGCATGGCCTGGTCGAGGTCGACGGAGCCCGGCGGATCGATCGTGAACAGCGGGACGTCGGTGGCGTCGAGCTCCGGGAGGCGGGGGGCGGCGGCGGCCCGCGCGGCCTCGGCGAGCACCCCGGGCGGGAACGCCTCGGGCACGCCGAGCCGGGCGCGCAGGACGCGCAGCGCGGCCCGCAGGTCGCCGCCGTCCGCGCCGGTCATGTGCAGGAGGCGGCGTGGCATGGGTCGAGCGTATGACCGGCGGGCCGTGGCGGCACGGCGAGCCGTCTACCCTGGCTCGGGGGCCGCACCCCCTGCGCCGCGTCCTGTCGAAGGAGAACCACCGTGCTCGTGCTGCTGCCGCCCTCCGAGGGAAAGGCCGCCGGCGGCTCCGGCGCACCGCTGGAGCCCGGGTCCCTGTCGTTGCCGGGGCTGGCCGGGGCGCGGGCCGCCGTACTGGAGGAGCTCGTCGAGCTGTGCTCCGGGGACGAGCTGAAGGCGCGCGAGGTGCTGGGGCTGAGCGACGGGCTGCGCGGCGAGGTCGCCAAGAACGCGGCCCTGCGCGACGCGGTGGCCCGCCCGGCGGGGGAGGTCTACACCGGGGTGCTCTACGACGCCCTCGGGCTGGCGGGGCTGCCCGCTCCGGCGCGGGCCCTGGCCGAGCGGTCGCTGCTGGTGTTCTCGGGGCTGTGGGGCGCGGTGCGGATCACGGACCGGATCCCGTCGTACCGCTGCTCGATGGGGGTCAAGCTGCCCGGGCTCGGCGCGCTGGGCGCGTACTGGCGCACCCCGATGGCCTCGGTGATGCCGCAGGCGGCGGGGGACGGGCTGGTGCTGGACCTGCGGTCCTCGGCGTACGCCTCCGCGTGGAAGCCGAAGGGGGAGCTCGCGGGCCGGACGGCGACCGTACGGGTGCTGCACGCGCAGGTCGTCGACGGCGTCGAGAAGCGGTCGGTGGTCAGCCACTTCAACAAGGCCACCAAGGGCCGGCTGGTACGTGACCTGCTGCTGGCCGGCGCGGTTCCCGGCTCTCCGGCGGAACTGCTGACGGCCCTGCGCGACCTCGGCTACACGGTGGAGTCCGAGGCCCCGGCGAAGCCGTCGAAGGCCTGGTCCCTGGACGTGGTGGTCAGCCAGATCCACTGACGGCGCTCCCCGGGCGCCGCCCGCGCTCCCGCCCGGCGGGGACGCGGGGCGGCGGCCGGGTCAGCGGCCGAGCGGCCAGGCGACGGCCGCCGGGGTGCGGGCGGCGGTGCCGGCGTAGGCCGCGCAGGCGTCCGTGAGGGTTTCCAGCAGGGTCAGCGGGTCCGGCAGCGGGTGGCTGACGTCCCGCAGCCAGCTCACCGCGAAGTCGCCGGGCAGGGCCGCCGGCGGGAGCAGTACGTAGCTGCCGCGGCAGTGCCAGCGCAGTCCGGGGTGCTCGTCCATCGTCTCGGGGTGGCAGTCCAGTTCACAGGGCCACCACTCGTCCTCGTCCTCGGGCGTGCCCCGGGTCGCGGTGAAGAACAGCATCCGCGCCTGGTCGTCGGTGCCGCCCGACTCGGCGACCGGTCCGACCTCGATCCCGGCGTCCAGCAGCCGCTCCAGCGCGCTGCGGCCGGCGTCCAGCGGGACGTCCAGGACGTCGTGGACCATGCCGGTGGCGGTGATGAAGTTGGCCTGGGGCTGGTCGCGGGTCCAGCGCTCGATCTGCGCGCGGTCGGTGGTCGACTGGGTCTGCCAGGCGAAGGAGACCGGGTGGCGCGCGGGGGTGGGACAGCCGATGCGGTCGCACGAGCACCGGTAGCCGACGGGGTGCGCGGCGGGGGCGAGGGGGAGTCCGGCGGCGGCCACGGCCAGCAGGAGCTCTTCCCGCGCCGCGGCGGGGTCTTCGGGAGCGGGTTTCGGACGGCGGCGCAGCCACTGGGAGATCCTGCTCTGCTCGCCGCGTTTGACGCGGCCGGATTCAGACCCCATCGATCCCCTCACCTCGAACCGTTGCCCCGGAAGACCTTCACATGGTCCCACCATCTCGGGTCCCGGATGACCGCACCCCCCGAACGGGGTGCCCGCCTCACCCTAGGATCCGGCCATATGTTCCCGGCCGCCGGGTCGGGCCCCGGCGGGCGTCCGCCCGCCGGTGACGTATCCCACCCCGTGCAGCACCGCGTCCACCAGGGCGTCCGCGTGCGCGTGCGCGAGCGGCCCGGTGCGCATCAGCCACCGGTACGTCAGCGGGCCCACCAGCATCTCCACCACCAGGCGCAGATCGGTGTCCGCCGGGAGCCGGCCGGCGTCCCGCGCACTGCGCAACCGGGTTTCGTAGAGGCCGAGCTGCGGTTCGAGGAGCCGTTCGGTGAAGCGGGCGCCCAGCTCGGGATCGGTGGCCCCGGCGGCGGCGAGCGCCCGCGCGGGGGCCGCGTACCGCTCGTCGGCGAACTCGTCCACCGTGGCCCGCAGGACCGTCTTGAGGTCGGCCGCCAGGTCCCCGGTGTCGGGGAAGGCCCACGCGCCGCCCTCCGCCGCCTCCCCGGCCAGCGCCAGCGAGGCGTCCAGCAGGACGGCCGCCTTCGAGGGCCACCAGCGGTAGATGGTCTGCTTGCCGACGCCCGCGCGGGCGGCGATGGCCTCGATGGTCAGCTTGTTGTAGCCGACCTCGCCCACCAGGGCGAGCGCGGCGTCGAGGATGGCGCGCCGCGAACGGTCGCTGCGGCGGGTGGCGTCGGGGGCCTTGGCCTGGGAGGACGCGGTGTCGAGGGGCTTTCTCATGGGGCCCAACGTACCAATGCGAGACGTCTCGTCTTCCGGTGATCCACTGAACCACCCGGTCAGTTCACTGCGCGGTTCCCGTCGAGGAGGGACGATTCTCTCCACAGACGACTCGTGAGGAGCCTTCTTTGCGCAGAGACGCCACACCCCGGCGCTACCTGATGTGCCCACCGGCACACTTCAAGGTCACCTACTCCATCAACCCGTGGATGGATCCCACGAAACCGGTGGACCTGCCCCTCGCCCAAGCCCAGTGGGAAGACCTGAGGGACCGCTACCGCTCCCTCGGCCACACCGTCGAGACGCTCGAACCGCACCCGGACCTGCCCGACATGGTCTACGCCGCCAACGGCGCCCTCGTCGTGGACGGCCGGGTCCTCGGAGCCCGGTTCGCCTACCCGGAACGCACCGCCGAGGCGGAGATCCACCTCGACTGGTTCCGGGACCACGGCTTCACCGACATCCACGAGCCGTCCCACGTCAACGAGGGCGAGGGCGACTTCGCCGTCACCGCCACCTACATCCTGGCCGGCCGGGGCTTCCGCTCCAGCCCGCTCTCCCACGACGAGGCGCAGGAGTTCTTCGGCCGCCCCGTCATCGGTCTCGACCTGGTGGACCCGCGCTACTACCACCTGGACACGGCGCTGAGCGTGCTCGACGGCGACGAGATCATGTACCACCCGCCGGCCTTCTCGCCGGGCAGCCAGGCCGTCCTGCGCAGGCTCTTCCCGGACGCCCTGCTCGTGGACTCCC
Organism: Streptomyces sp. NPDC048507; assembly: GCF_043199995.1. NCBI lineage: Bacteria > Bacillati > Actinomycetota > Actinomycetes > Kitasatosporales > Streptomycetaceae > Streptomyces > Streptomyces sp. NPDC048507. The sequence continues at coordinate 45,338 of NZ_JBICWZ010000019.1, forward strand.
GCGACGCGGCGGCCTTCGGCCTGAACTCGGTCTCCGACGGGCGGCACGTGCTGCTCCCGCAGGCCGCGACCGGGCTGCTGGAGCCGCTGCGCGAGCGCGGCTTCGAACCGGTGCCGATGGACCTGGGCGAACTGCTCAAGGGCGGCGGCAGCGTGAAGTGCTGCACCCAGGAGCTGCGGCCCTAGCGGCGCCCGGCCCGTCGTCCTACGGGGCCTCCGCGGGCGGCCACTGGCGACCCCAGTCCGCATCGCGGGCGGCCTTGTAGAGGTCGCCGTGGCGCTTGGTGACGATGGCCCGCGTCAGGCCCTCGTCCCGCGGACCGCACAGCTCCAGCTGGACGAGCCCCTTCCGGATCTGCGGCCTGCGCGTGATCCGGGAGGGGACCGGCGTCACCGGGAAGCGGGTGGCGGCGACGTAGCTGAACTTCTCGTCCTCGTACGGGAGCGAGCCGCCCTTGACCTGCCGGTGCAGGGAGGAGCGGCTGACCCGCGCCGAGAAGTGGCACCAGTCCTGGCCGGGCTCGATCGGGCAGGTCCCGTCGTGCGGGCAGGGCGCGGCCACGTTCAGTCCGGCCTCGATCAGCTGGTCGCGGGCCTCGCGGATGCGCAGGTAGCCCTCCGGGGTGCCCGGCTCGATCAGCACGACGGCCCGCCCGGCGCGGGCCGACTCGGCGACGACCGCCCGGCGGGCCTGCGGCGTCAGCTCGCCGAGCACGTACGAGACCGTCACCAGGTCCGCGTCGGGCAGGGCGATCCCGGCGCCGATGACGGCCCGGCGCCACTCGGCCCCGCGCAGCGCCTCCGAGGCCGCCCGGCCCGCCAGCTCGCGGCCGAGGGCCAGCGCCGGCTCCGCCCAGTCCAGTACGGCCGTGGTGCGGGGACCGTCCCAGGTCGCGTCGACGGCCCAGGTCGCCGCGCCCGTACCGCCGCCGACGTCCACGTGCGAGCCCGGGACCCAGTCCGGCGCGGCTCCGGCGAGCCCGTCGAGGGCGGAGCGGACGGCCTCGAAGGTGGCCGGCATCCGGTAGGCCGCGTACGCCGCCACGTCGGAGCGGTCGCGCAGGACGGGGGCGTCGGTGGGGATGGTGCCCCGGTAGTTGGCGATCAGCCGCTCGACGGCGGCCGTGGCCTGCTTCGGCGGGAGCCCGTCGAGCAGCCCGGCGAGGGCGCTGCGGAGGGTCTCGGCGGTGGTGGGGGCGGTGGCGTTCACCAGCGAAGTTTACGGCGGCCCGGCCCGGAGCCGGACCGGCCCCGGGGGCGGACCGGCCCCGGGGGCGGACCGGCCCCGGGGCCGGTCCGCGCCGGTCACTCGGGCTGCGGCTCCCGGGGGCGCCAGGGGCGGCACATGCCGAGGAAGCAGCCCACCGCGAGCAGGGAGCAGCTCAGCTGGACCAGGGCCATCGGCACCGCCGTGTGCTCGCCCGCGATCCCGACCAGCGGCGAGGCCACCGCACCGACCAGGAAGGAGGAGGTGCCCAGCAGCGCGGACGCCGAGCCGGCGGCGTGCGGGGTGCGCATCAGGGCCTGCGCGTTGGTGTTCGGCAGGACCAGGCCCATCGCCGACATCAGGACGAACAGCCCGGCGGCGACGGGGACCAGCCCGGCCTCGCCGAACACCCCGGAGGACATCAGCAGCAGGGCGACGGACGCCGCCGTGATGACGGCGAGACCGGCCGCGAGGGCCCGGTCCAGGCTGACCCGGCCGACGAGCAGCTTGCCGTTGACCTGGCCGACGATGATCAGCCCGACGGAATTGAGGCCGAACAGCAGGCTGAAGGCCTGCGGGGAGGCGCCGTAGATCTCCTGCACCACGAACGGCGAGGCGGATATGTAGGAGAACAGCACGGCGAAGGAGAAGCCGCCCGCCAGCGTGTACCCGGCGAAGACCCGGTCGCCCAGCAGCCCCCGCATCGTCCGCAGGGCGGAACCCACCCCGCCGGTGTGCCGGCGTTCGGGCGGCAGCGTCTCCCCGAGACCGCGCCACACCACCAGGGTGAGCGCGAGGCCGACGGCCGTCAGCACGACGAAGACCCCCCGCCAGTCCGCGAAGCGCAGCACCTGGCCGCCGATGAGCGGGGCGATGATCGGGGCGACCCCGGATATGAGCATCAGGGTGGAGAAGAAGCGGGCCATCTCGACCCCGTCGTACAGGTCGCGCACGACGGCCCGCGCGATGACGATCGCGGCCGCCCCGGCCAGGCCCTGGAGCAGCCGGAAGGCGATCAGCAGCTCGGCGGTCGGGGCCAGGGCGCAGATGGCGGTGGCGAGGACGTAGACGACCATGCCCGTGAGCAGCGGCCGGCGGCGCCCCCACTTGTCGCTCATCGGGCCGATCACGAGCTGGCCCAGGGCCATGCCGGCGAGGCAGGCGGTGAGGGTGAGCTGGATGGTCGCGGCCGGGCTGCGCAGGGCGTTCGTCACCTCCGGCAAGGCCGGCAGGTACATGTCCATGGACAGCGGGGGGAGGGCGGTGAGGCCGCCCAGGATGAAGGTGACGAGCAGGCCGGTGCGGCGCGCGGCCGTCAGGGGGACGGCCGGAGCGGGAGCGGGGGAGGAGTGGCGGGAAGGGGAAGGGGAGGGGGAATCGGGCCCGGGGCCCTGCGAGGGGGCCGTGGAGGGGCCTCTCTCCGACATCGGTTCTCCAGTCTTTTCATCTGCTTTACGCACCCCTGACCGACCCATGCTCTCAGCTGTCGGAACGTCCGTGGACGGATGTGCGCCGTGACGTAGCCTGCGGCCCCATGAACGCTCCGCTGAAGAAGATCGCTGTTGTGACGGGAGCCGGCTCCGGGATCGGCCGCTCCGTGGCCCTCGCCCTCGCCGGGGCCGGCTGGTCGGTGGCCGTGGCCGGACGCCGGACCGGGCCCCTGGAGGAGACCGCCGCGGCCGCCGGGGAGGGCGCGGACGTGCTGCCCGTACGGGCGGACGTGAGCGACGCCGACGAGGTGGCCGCACTCTTCGCCGCCGTCCGCGAGCGCTACGGGCGGCTCGACCTGCTCTTCAACAACGCCGGCACCTTCGGCCCGGCCGGCGTCGCGCTGGAGGACATCACCCCCGAGGCCTGGCGGCAGGTCGTCGACGTCAACCTGACCGGGTCCTTCCTCTGCGCGCAGGCCGCCTTCCGGACGATGAAGGCCCAGGACCCGCAGGGCGGCCGGATCATCAACAACGGCTCCATCTCGGCCCACGTGCCCCGGCCGAACTCCATCGCCTACACGGCGACCAAGCACGCCATGACGGGCCTGACGAAGTCCCTGTCGCTCGACGGGCGCCCGTACCGGATCGCCTGCGGCCAGATCGACATCGGCAACGCGGCCACCGAGATGACCGCGCGCATGCAGACCGGGATCCTCCAGGCCAACGGGCAGCTGGCGGTGGAGCCCGTCATGGACGCCGCCGACGTCGCGCGCACGGTCCTGCACATGGCGGAGCTGCCGCTGGAGGCCAACGTCCAGTTCGCGACGGTGATGGCCACGTCGATGCCGTACATCGGGCGGGGCTGAGGGCGGGGCCGAGACCCCGGGCCGCCGGGCGGCCGGCCTGCGGGAATGCCGCCGGGGGCACCCCGGTTGTCCCGGGCATGACTACTGACGCCGGTCCGGCCGTACTGCGCTACACCGCCTTCTCCCGCGAACCCGAGGGCGGCAACCCCGCCGGGGTCGTCCTCGACGCGAGCGTCCTGGACGACCCCGCGATGCTCGCCGTCGCGGCGGAGCTCGGCTACAGCGAGACGGCCTTCCTGACCGCCCCGCCCGCGGACCTGGGCGGGGTGCCCGGGCGGGCCTTCACCCTGCGGTTCTTCAGCCCCAAGGCGGAGGTCACCTTCTGCGGGCACGCCACCGTCGCCGCCTCCGTGGCGCTGGCCGAGCGGATCGGCCCCGGCGAGCTCCTCTTCGCGACCCCGGCCGGTCCCGTACCGGTCACGGTGGCCGAGGACGGGGGCGTCCTGCGCGCCACCCTGACCAGCGTCGCCCCGCACACCGAGGAGATCTCCGGACCCGACCTCGCCGAGGCCCTGGACGCGCTGCGCTGGCCCGCCGCCGACCTGGACCCCGCCCTCCCGGCCCGGATCGCCTACGCCGGAGCCCGCCACCTGGTGATCGGCGCCGGCAGCCGGGAGCGGCTCGCCGGCCTCGACTACGACTTCGGCCGGCTGGAGGCCGTGATGCGGCGTCTGGACCTCACCACCCTCCAGCTCGTGTGGCGGGCCGGGCCGGAGCTCTTCCACGTGCGCAACCCCTTCCCCGTCGGCGGCGTCGTGGAGGACGCCGCCACCGGAGCGGCCGCCGCCGCCTTCGGGGCGTACGCGCGGGAGCTCGGGCTGGTCCCCGAGGAGGCCGTCCTCACCCTCCACCAGGGCCAGGACATGGGCCGCCCCGGCGTCCTGACGGTGGTGCTGCGCGCGGGCGACCCCCGGGTCCGGGTCGCGGGCACGGCCGTCCGCATCCCCTGACCGCGCGGCGCGGGTGAGGTCCGGGCCCCCGGCGAACGCGCGACGCCCGGCCGCGTCCCCCTCACGGGGCGTGCGGCCGGGCGTCGGCGGTGTGCGGGGCGTCAGCCGCGCGGCGGGGCCGCCGCGGACTGCTTCGGGGCGTTCGGGGTGGCGGACCCGCGGCCGAAGCCGGCCGGGGCCAGGAACAGCGCCAGCACCACGACCAGGTACAGGGACCACACCACCAGCTGGTACACGGTGGGGTCGGGCTGGAAGTTGAGCACGCCCTTGAGCAGGACCCCGTACCAGCTGTCCGGCGGGAGCGCGGAGCTGATGTCGAAGGCCTTGTCCTGGAGGCCGCCGAGGAAGCCGGCCTCCTGGAGGTCGTGCACTCCGTACGCGAGGACGCCCGCGGCCACGACCACCAGCATGCCGCCGGTCCACCGGAAGAACTTCGCCAGGTTGATCTTCAGGGCGCCCCGGTAGAAGAGCCAGCCCAGCACGATCGCCGTAGCGATGCCCAGCAGCACCCCGATCAGCGGTGCCGAGGAGCCCTCGCCGCTGGCCCGGACCGAGGCCCATACGAACAGCGCCGTCTCCAGCCCCTCGCGGCCCACCGCCAGGAAGGCGGTGGCCACCAGCGCGCCGGTGCCCATCGCCAGGGCCGCGTCGAGCTTGCCCTCCAGCTCGCCCTTCAGGTGCCGGGCGGTCTTCTTCATCCAGAAGACCATCCAGGTCACCAGGCCGACGGAGATGATCGACAGGCTGCCGCCCAGCAGTTCCTGCGCCTCGAAGGTCAGCTCCTGCGTCCCGAAGGTGAGCAGGGCGCCGAAGGCCAGCGACAGGGTGCAGGCGATGCCGATGCCGAGCCAGACCGGGCGCAGCGCGGCCCGGTGGTCCGTCTTCACCAGGTACGCGATGAGGATGCAGACGACGAGGCTGGCCTCCAGGCCCTCGCGCAGGCCGATCAGATAGTTGCCGAACACGGCGTTTCCTCTCCGGCGGGGACTACGCGAACAGCGTCCGGCCCCACCAGTCGTCCTTGTCGCGGACGCCCGGCGGGACGGCGAAGACGGCCGAACCCACGTGCTGGATGTATTCGTTGAGCGCGTCGTTCTTGGCGAGCTGCCGCTGGACCGGCACGAAGCCCTTGCGGACGTCCCGCTGGTAGGCGAGGAAGAACAGCCCCGCGTCGAGACGGCCGAGGCCGTCGGTACCGTCGGTGAAGGAGTAGCCGCGGCGCAGGATCGTCGCGCCGTCGTTGGAGTCCGGGTGCGCCAGGCGGACGTGCGCGTCGGGCTTCATCGCCTTCAGGAAGGGCTCGTCGCGCTCCTTGGACTTGCCGACGGCGGCGCCCTCGCCCTTGTCGCGGCCGAAGACGTCCTCCTGCTCCTGGAGGGAGGTGCGGTCCCAGGTCTCGATGTGCATCCGGATGCGGCGGGCGACCAGGTACGAGCCGCCGGCCAGCCAGTCGCCGCCGTCGTCCGCGCCGACCCACACGTGCCGGTCCAGGGCCGCGGTGTCGGTGCCCGAGACGTTCCGGGTGCCGTCCTTGAAGCCCATCATGTTGCGCGGGGTCTGCGCGTCCGGGGTGGTGGACGAGGTCTTGCCGAAGCCGAGCTGCGACCAGCGCACGGCGACCTTGCCGAAGCCGATGCGGGCCAGCTGGCGGATGGCGTGCACCGCGACCTGCGGGTCGTCGGCGCAGGCCTGGACGCACAGGTCGCCGCCGGAGCGGGCCGGGTCCAGGTTGTCGCCGGGGAAGGGCTCCAGGTCCACCAGGGCCTCGGGGCGCCTGCCCTCCAGGCCGAAGCGGTCCTTGGCGAAGAGGCCCGGGCCGAAGCCGACGGTCAGGGTGAGCCGGGAGGCCTTCAGGCCGAGCGCCTCGCCGGTGTCGTCCGGCGGGGCCTCGGGGAGGCCGCCGAAGCCGCCCTCGCCGACCGGCCGGCCGGCCGTCATCCGGCGGGCGGCCTCGGTCCAGTCCTTGAGGAGCCGGACCAGCTCGGCGCGGTCCTTCGTCTTCACGTCGAACGCGGCGAAGTGCAGCCGGTCCTGGACGGCGCTGGCGATGCCGGCCTGGTGCTCCCCGTGGAAGGGGACGGCCGCCCCGGCGGAGCCCGCCGGGGCGATGCCCGATTCGCCGTTGAGGGCGGCGACCGCGCCGCCCGCGGCGGCGGCGCCGAGCGCGAGACCGGCTCCGCCCCAGCCCAGCACGGAGCGCCGCGAGGGTGCGGTCCGGCCGCCCCCGGTGGCGTCGCCCCCGGGATCCCGCTGCGTCTGCTCGGTCATCGTCGCTCCCGCCTCTCCTGGCCCGTGACTACTTGGCGACCGCGGCGGCGAGCTTCGACAGCGGCTCGGCCAGGGCGTTCACGCTGTCGGAGAACTGCTTGCGGTCGGCCTCGCCGACCTTGTCATACGCGATGAAGTCGGTGGCGCCCGGGGCGCTGCGGTACTTCTCCAGCAGGGTGTCGAGCGCGGCGAACTGCTTGTCGAGCTCCGTCACCAGGGCCGCGTCGTTCTTCGCGGCGACCGGCTTGAGCAGCTCGTACGCCTTCTGGGCGCCCTCGACGTTGGCCTTGAAGTCGTCCAGGTCGGTGTGGGAGTAGCGGTCCTCCTCACCCGTGATCTTGCCGGTGGCGACCTCGTCGAGGAGCTCCTTGGCGCCGTTGGCCATCGAGGTGGGGGTGATCTCCGCGGTGCCGACGCGCTTCTGCCAGTCGGCGAGGTCGGTGTCCAGCTGGGTGGCGAGGGTCTTCTCCTCGTCACCGATCTTGTTGTCGGCCCACAGGGCCTTCTCCAGGCGGTGCCAGCCGGTCCACTTCTGGCCGGGCTCCAGACCGTCCTCGCGGGTGTCGGTCTTCGGGTCGATGTCACCGAAGGACTCGGCGACCGGCTCGGTGCGCTCCCAGCCGGTGCGGGACGGCGCGAAGGCCTTCTTGGCGGCCTCGACGTCACCGGCGCGGACGGCGTCGGTGAAGGTCTTCACCTTCGGGAGGGTCTCGTCGGCCTGCTCCTGCGCGTACTTGCGGTACGCGGCGACCGCGGCGTCCAGCGCCGGATCGCGCTTCTCGTCGCCGCCCTTGCCGGTGGCCTTGACCTTGGTGCGGATGCCGTCGCCCTTCATGCCGGGCTTGCAGGCGAAGGCGTAGTCGCCCGCCTTGATCTCGGCGGTGATGGTGGCCTTGGTGCCGGGGCCGATGTTCTCGCGCTCGGCGACGATGCGGTCGTCCGGGAAGAGCACGTAGAGCTCGGTGACCTTGGAGCCCTTGTTCTCGACCTCGATGGAGACCTTGCCGGCCGGGAACTCGGTCTTGGAGAGCTCGCAGGCGCTGTCCGTCGCGTTCACGTGGATCGCGCCGTCCCCGCCCTGGTCGCTCTTCTCCGCGCAGCCGGTGACGGCGGTGAGGGCGGCGACCGCGGCGACCGCGGTGAGGAGGGTGAGACGGGCGGGGCGCATGGGGGCTCCTGCGAGGGTGGAGGCTGAGTGGAGGCACGGTAGTGAGGCGGACCTAACTTAACCGAGGCTTACCTGACCGATACCCACTCGTCCAGTGATTCAGCTCTCACCTTCCGGGCCCGGACACGAGGCCGTCACGACCCCTCCATGACGGCCTCAAGCAAGGGTCAAGCCCGGGTCAAGTCCCCGTCCGCGCTCCGTGCGCCGGGACGCTCCGAGCCCTGTTCCCCCATGGCCCGTTCCCGTACGGGGACCACCAGCGGGGCCCCGGTCCGCGGGTGCGGGAGCACCTCGACGGGCTGCCGGTAGACCCCGCTGAGCAGCGCGTCCTCGAACACCTCGGACGGGGGCCCGCACACCGCGATCCGGCCGTCGTGCAGGACCGCCGCCCGGTCGGCGTAGGCCGCCGCCAGGCCGAGGTCGTGCAGCACCACGACCACCGCGTCCCCGGCCGCGGCCCGCTCCCGGCAGATCCGCAGCACCAGCTCCTGGTGGCGCAGGTCCAGGGCCGCCGTGGGCTCGTCGAGCAGCAGCAGGGGGGTCCGCTGGGCCAGTACGCGGGCCAGCGCGACCCGGGCCCGCTCGCCGCCGGAGAGCGCGGAGAAGGGCCGTTCGGCGAACCGGGTGACCTCGGTGGCCGCCATCGCGGTGGCCACGGCCTCCTCGTCGGCGCCGGCCAGCGGGGTGCCCGCCCAGGGTGCGCGGCCCATCCGGACCACGTCCGCCACCGGGAAGGGGAAGGCCAGCGCGGCCGCCTGGGGCAGCACGGAGCGGCGCAGGGCCAGCTCGGGGGCCGGCCAGTCGCCGACCGGACGCCCGTCGATCCGTACGCTCCCGGCGTCGGCGGGCAGATCGGCGGCCAGCGCCGCGAGCAGGGTGGACTTGCCCGCGCCGTTCGGGCCCACCAGGGCGAGCACCTCGCCCGCGTACGCGCTCAGCGAGGCCCCGGCGAGCACCTCCCGTTCCCCCAGGCGCACGCGCAGGTCCACGGCCTCGGCGTAGGCGGTGCCGGGGGCGGGGCGGGCGGGGACCGTCCGCCCGTTGCGGCCGAAGCGGCCGAAGAAGCGGCCCGGGGGGCCGGCCGGGTCCGGGGCGCTCGGGCCGTTCGGTGCGCTGGTCACGCCCAGCCTCCTTGCTTGCGGCGGGTGCGGCGCAACAGCCAGAAGAAGAACGGGCTGCCGATCAGGGCGGTGAGGACGCCGAGGGGGAGTTCGGCGGGCGCGGCGACGGTCCGGGCGGCCAGGTCGCCGCCGGCCAGGACCACGGCCCCGGCCAGCGCGCTGCCGGGCACCAGGAAGCGGTGCCCGGGGCCGTTCGCCATGCGCAGCAGGTGCGGGACGAGCAGGCCCACGAAGGTGATGACCCCGGCCACGGCGACGGCGGCCGCCGTCAGCAGCGCCACCACCAGGATCAGGGCCAGCCGCAGCCGTTCGACGTCGATCCCCAGGTGGCGGGCGGGGCGTTCGCCGAGGGCCAGGAGGTCCAGGCGGCGGGCGTAGAAGGGGGCGACGAGCAGTCCGGCCAGCGCGCAGGGCAGGACGGCGAGCACCTTGGGCCAGGTGGCCTGGGCGAGGGAGCCGAGCTGCCAGAAGGTGATCTGGTTGACCTGGCCGCTGTCCGCGAAGAAGACGAACAGGCCGATCAGGGCGCCCGCGAAGGCATTGACGGCGATGCCGGTGAGGATCAGGGTGACGACTTCGGTCCGGCCGCCGTTGCGGGACAGCAGGTAGACCGCTCCGACGGTGACCAGCCCCGCGACGAAGGCGCAGGCGGTGATGGTCCAGTTGCCGAAGAAACTGAGGCCCAGTCCGATGGCGGCGACCGCGCCGACGGCGGCGCCCGCCGAGATGCCGATCACGCCGGGTTCGGCGAGCGGGTTGCCGAACACGCCCTGCATCAGCGCACCGGCGCAGCCGAGGCTGGACCCGACGAGCAGCGCGAGCACGACGCGCGGCAGCCGTACGTTCCACAGCACGCTCTCCCCGACCCGGTCGAGGGGGGCGCCGCCGAGGCCCAGCCGGTGCTGGACGGAGGCGAGCACGTCGCCGGTGGGGATGCGGTACGCGCCGACGCCCGCCGAGACCACGGCGAGCACCAGCAGGGCGGCCACCAGCAGGAGGGTGAGCCACGGCGCCGTGCGCCGGCGCGCCCGCACCGGCTCCCCGGGAGCCTCCGGCACGGGCGCAGCGGCCGGTGCCGTCGCCGGGGCGGCTCCGGGGGCCCGCGCGCCGGGGCCGGCCCCGGCGTCGGCGCCGCCGCGCGGGGGATCGTAGGAGAGGGTCACGTCAGGCACCCTTGCCGTAGAGCTGTGCGACCAGCGAGGACAGCACCTGGTCGGTGCGGGGGCCGTAGTTGAGCAGGACGCCGTCGTCGATGCTGACCACCCTGCGGTCCATCCCGGCCGGGGTCTGGGCCACGCCCGGGATCTTGACCAGGCCGTCGACGCCGCCGACCGATTCGAGGCCCTTCGACATCACGAGCAGCGCGTCGGGCGCGGCGGCGGCCAGGGCCTCGCTGGTGATCGGGGTGAAGTCCTTGCCGAGCCCGGACTCCTTGCCGGTGTCGACGGCTCCGGCCGCCTCCAGCAGCGAGGCGGCGCCGGAGTCGGAGCCGCCCAGCAGGTAGACGGAGGCGGTGCCGCGCAGGTAGAGGAAGGCGACCCGGGGCTTCTTCGCGGACGCCGGGGGGACGTGCGCGCGGGCGGCGGCGAGCCGCTGCGCCGTGCGCTGCGCCAGCTGCTCCCCGGCGTCCTTGACGCCCAGGGCGGCGGCGACCGCGCCGATCCGCCCGGGCACGTCCTCCAGGGACTTGGCGGGGGCGATCACCAGCACCGGGACGCCGGCGGCGCGGATCTGCTGCACGGCCTCGCCCGGACCGGTGGTGGTCTCGGCCAGCACCAGCGTCGGACGCAGCGACAGGACGCTCTCGGCGGAGACGTCGTGTCCACGTGTCACCACCGGCAGGGACGCGGCCTGTTCGAAGGTGGCGGTGATGTCGCGGGCGACGACCTGCCCGCCGAGGCCGAGGGTCTGCACGATCTCGTTGAGGCTGCCGCTCAGCGGGATGACCCGCTCGGCGGAGCCGATGGTGACCTGCGTCCCGTCGGCCGAGGGGACGGTCACCGGCAGGACGGGCCGGGGGACCGCCGCGAGGGGTTCCACCCGGTCCGGGGGCGCGGGGGCGCCGTGGGCGGGGGAAGAGCCTGCGGGAGCGGCCGTCCCCGCGCAGCCCGTCACGGCCAGTGCCAGTGCTGCCACGGCAAGGGCGAGACGGGAAATGCGGGGAACGCGGCGTGACGCGGCGGGCGTAGGCACGAAGGCACCGTCCTGATCGTCCGACTGGGAGCTGGGCTTGGAATTCCGTCGGCACCGGGGGTTCCCCGCTCGACCGGGATAGCTTAGGTTAGCCTAACTTTACTCGCTAGACCCTGGAGGGGACCTTCATGTCCGCAAGACCCGCCCGCGCTCTCGCCGTCGCCGTACTGACGGTCCTGCTCGGGGCCCTGCTCCCGGCCTCCGCCGCGGAGGCGGCGGGCCGCACCGTGCAGGGGGGTCGGCTCGACTGGGGCATCAAATCGTCCTTCCAGAGTTATGTCACGGGCCCCGTCGCGAAAGGCTCTTTCAAGCTGACCGGCGGCGCCGCCACGGCCGGCGGCAGCCTCTTCCGCTTCCACTCGGCGACCGGTTCCTACGACCCCGGCTCCGGGGCCTTCGACGCCGCCTTCTCCGGCGGCGTGACCTTCCAGGGCCACCAGAAGCCGGACGGCGCCTACGAGCTGGACATGACCGTCAGCCGGCCCACCGTCCGGATCTCCGGCGGCAGCGGCACCCTGTACGTGGACGTCTCCAGCAAGGCCAAGGACACCGGCGCCGTCACCACCGAAGCGCAGGTGCCGTTCGCCACGCTCGGCCTCGGCGGGGTGAACATGAAGGGCGGCGGCAGCCCGGTCGCCCTGACCGACATCCCTGCCACGCTGACCGCGCAGGGCGCCAAGTCCTTCGCCGGGTACTACGCGGCCGGCGCCGCGCTCGACCCCGTCTCGCTGTCCGCCGACGTCCTGGCCCCGGCCCCCGACGGCGGCGCGCAGCCCTCGCAGCCGGCGAGCCCGCCCGCGCAGGGCGCGCAGGAGCCGCAGGCGCAGGGCGGCTTCACCGACGCCGCCGTCGACTGGGGCGTGCGCCGCACCTTCCGCGAGTACGTCACCGGCTCCATCGGCCAGGGCAAGTGGACCCTCGCCGAGGGCGCCCGGGACGGTGGCGCACTGTTCCGCTTCCCGCAGGGCAAGGGCACGTACGACGGCCAGAAGGGCACGCTCGACGCCGCCTTCGCCGGCACGGTCCTGTTCACCGGCGCCCATCTGGACCTGGGGCTCGGCAAGCTGAGCGTCAAGGTCGAGAACGGCAAGGGCGTCCTGTCGGCCGACGTGACCACCGGCGGGCAGACCAAGAACGCCGTGCCGCTCGTCGCGTTCGACGCCAAGAACCTGAAGACCGAGGGGAACCTCGTCACCCTGACCGAAGCCCCGGCCACCCTCACCGAGGGCGGCTCCCAGGCCTTCAACTCCATGTACCAGCCGGGCACCGAGATGGACCCCGTCTCCCTCGCCGTCGCCCTGGACGGCTCCGCGCGCCTGCCCGCGCTGCCCGACCTCGGCTCCACGGCGGCCTCCCCGGCGCCGCCCGCCGCCGCCCAGCCCTCCGCCCCCGCCGCCCCGGCCCCCGCCGCGACGCGCGGGTCCTCCTCCGCCACCGGGCTGTACGTCGCCCTCGCCGTGGCCGTCCTGGTCCTGGCCGGCGGCGCCGCCTTCCTGGTGCTGCGCCGGCGCCGTACGGCAGCGGCCCCGGCCGCGCCCACCGACGCGCCGTAACACCCCCGCCTCGTGCGCATTTCTCCGTCCCTCGTTCCCCGTGTCCCCCAGGAGTGCCCAGCCATGTCGTCCCACCGCCGTCCGGCCGTCCTCGCGGCCGCCGTCCTCACCGCCGCCGGCCTCGGCGCCGCCGCCTTCGTGGTCCCCGCCGTCGCGGCGGGCGGCGCACCGGCCGCCGGGGCGGCCCAGTCCGCCGCGGCCCCGATACCGGTGCTCGGCGGCACCCTCGACTGGGGCGTGCTGGAGAGCCTGCGCAGCTACGTGAAGGGCATCGGCTCGGTCACCGCCGAAGACGGCGCCACCGAGGTCCCGGGCGGCTTCCGCTTCGGCCAGGCGACGGGCCAGTACGACGAGGCCGGCGGCAACGTCGTGACCGCGGCCTTCAAGGGCCGGGTCGTCTTCGACGGCACCGCCCACGGCTTCGTCGTCAAGATGGAGAACTTCCGGATCGACTCCGGGACGAAGAAGGTCACGGCCGACGTCACCCGGAACGGCAAGCTGACGCCGAACGTCCCGCTGGCCACCGTGGCCTTCACCGGCCCGGAGATGAAGGACCTCACCACCACCCTCACCCCCGAGTTCGGCGCCGCGTTCGACCGCGCCGCGTACGTCGGCAAGCCGGGCGACAAGCTGACGGTGGCCCTGGAGTTCCCGAAGCCGCCCGTCAGCACTCCGCCGGTCACCCCGCCGGTCACCCCGCCCGTGACCCCGCCGGTCACCCCGCCCGTCACCCCGCCGGTCACGGCGAAGCCCACCGGCTCCGCCCCGGCCGACGGCGTCCAGCCGCTCCTCGCGGGCAAGCTGCGCTGGGGCGTGAAGGAATCCCTGCGCTCCTACGTGACCAGCGTGACCCCGGCGGGCGGGGCGGCGAAGGACGGCGACAGCTTCTCCTTCGCCTTCGGCAAGGGCGAGCTGGACACCAAGAAGCAGAAGCTCAGCGCCGCCTTCGAGGGCAACCTGCGCTTCCAGCACGCCGAGCACGGCGTCGACCTCACCTTCACCCACGTGCGCATCAACACCGAGGGCGACAAGGGCACCCTGGTCCTGGACGTCGTCGCACCCGACGGGACCAAGAAGGACGTCCCCTTCGCCACCCTCGCCCTGCCGAAGACGGACTACACGACGCAGAACAAGGTGCTGGCCCTCGGCGGCGTCCGCGCGGCCCTCACCGCCGAGGGCGCGAACGCCTTCGCGTACAAGGGCAAGCCCATGTACGAGGCCGGCGTGCGGATGGACGACGTCAACCTCTCGGTGGCCCTGGACAAGGACGTCACCCTCCCGCCGGCCGGCACCACGGGCGGCTCCGGCACCACGGGCGGTACGGGCACCACGGGCGGCAGCGGCACCACCGGCAGCGGCACCACCGGCGGTGGCTCGGCCGGCGGTTCGGCCGGCGGCGGCTCCGTCGGCGGCGCGGGCACCGGCACCGGCGGGAACCTCGCCGCCACCGGTTCCGAGATCCCGGCCGGAGCCCTGCTCGGCGCCTCCGGCGCGGTGGTCGCGGCCGGCGCGGGCGCGGTGTTCCTCGCCCGCCGCCGCCGTACGGCCCAGAACTGACCCGTGCTTGAATGCCCGCGTGAACGATCTCGATGTCATCAAGGTCTTCTGCGCGGGTGACGGCCGGTTCGGCAACCTGCTCGGAGTCGTCCGCGACGGCCGGACCTGCCCGCACGACGCGGACCGCCAGGCCCTCGCCGCCGAACTGGGCTACAGCGAAACGGTGTTCGTCGACGACCCCGAGCGCGGGGTCGTCGACATCCGGACCCCCGGGACCCGGATGTCCTTCGCCGGACACCCCCTGGTCGGCGTCGCCTGGCTGCTCGACATCGAGGAGCTCCGGCCGCCCGCCGGATCCGTGTGGGCCCGCGGCGACGGGGAGTTCACCTGGATCACGGCCCGCCCCGAGTGGGTCACCGGCAAGCGCACCCAGCAGTACGCCGACGCCGCCGAGGTCGAGGCGCTGCCCGCCCCGCCGCCCGGTGAGGGCTGGCTGTACGCGTGGGCCTGGGAGGACGAGGCCGCCGGCCGGATCCGGGCCCGGGGCTTCCCGCGGCGCCCCGACGGCGCCATCACCGAGGACGAGGCCACCGGTTCGGCCGCGATCCTGCTGACCGCCGAGCTCGGCCGCGCCCTGAACATCACGCAGGGCGCCGGCTCGCAGATCCTCACCGCCCCGGGCCCCGACGGCACCGTGGAGATCGGCGGCCGGGTCCGCTTCGCCTCCTAGCCCGTCGCATGCGAAGGGGCCGGCCGGTGCGTCCGCACCGGCCGGCCCCTTCGCGCGTACGGCTACGCGCTGAGCGGGAACTCCTCGCCCAGCTCGCGGAAGACCGCGCCGTTGAAGTCGAAGGCGCGCTTGCACTCGTCGATGATGCGCTGCTTCTCCAGGTCGTCCGCCGCGAGCGCGTCCAGCAGTTCGCGGTAGGTCCGCTTGAAGGCGGCCGGGTTGGAGATGTCCGCGAAGACGTAGAACCGCACGCCGTCGCCCTTGCGCTCGAATCCCCAGGTGCGCTCCGCCTTGTCCCGGATGATCTGGCCGCCGGAGAGGTCGCCCAGGTAGCGGGTGTAGTGGTGGGCGACGTACCCGCCCGGCCAGGAGGCCGCGCACTCGGCGACCCGGGCCGCGTACGCCTCGGTCGCGGGCAGCGCCACGACGGACTCCCGCCAGTGCGGGCCGATGAGGTGGGCCAGGTCCCGCTCGATCTCGGCGACGCGCATCAGCTCGGGCTGTATGAACGGCCCCGCCACCGGGTCCTCGCGGAGCGCGTCGGCCGCGTCCTCCAGCGCCCGGTACACGAACCACAGCTGCTCGGTGTAGCGGGTGTACGCGTCGACTCCGAGCCGGCCGCCGAGCAGGTCGCTCATGAAGGAAGAGGTCTCGGCTTCGGTGTGCTGCTCGTGCGAGGCGACACGGATGACCGTGGAGAAGGCGTCCAAGGCGGACCTCCGGAGAAGAGGAAATCGGGCGCGGCGGCACGCCGCCGCCACGCCCGATCCTCCTACTTAGGCTTGCCTAAGTCAATGTGTTCCCGACGTTCTGTCGGTAAAAGAATCCGGGCGCCCGGGCCCGCCCCCCCTAGGGAAGGGTCAGGATCTCCGCCCCGGTGTCCGTCACCACCAGCGTGTGCTCGAACTGCGCGGTGCGCTTGCGGTCCTTCGTGACGACCGTCCAGCCGTCCTCCCACATGTCGTACTCGTGGGTGCCCAGCGTCAGCATCGGCTCGATCGTGAAGGTCATGCCGGGCTCGATGACGGTGGTCGCGTGCGGGCTGTCGTAGTGCGGGACGATCAGCCCGGAGTGGAACGAGGAATTGATGCCGTGCCCGGTGAAGTCCCGGACCACGCCGTAGCCGAAGCGCTTCGCGTACGACTCGATGACCCGGCCGATGATGTTGATCTGGCGGCCCGGCTTGACGGCCTTGATGGCCCGGTTCAGCGACTCGCGGGTGCGCTCCACGAGCAGCCGGGACTCCTCGTCCACCTCGCCGCACAGGTACGTGGCGTTGTTGTCGCCGTGCACCCCGCCGATGTAGGCGGTCACGTCGAGGTTCACGATGTCGCCGTCCTTCAGGACGGTCGAGTCGGGGATCCCGTGGCAGATGACCTCGTTCAGCGAGGAACACAGGGACTTGGGGAAGCCCCGGTACCCCAGCGTCGACGGGTAGGCGCCGTGGTCGCACATGTACTCGTGCGCGACCCGGTCCAGCTCGTCGGTGGTCACCCCCGGGGCGATGTGCTTGGCGGCCTCCTCCATCGCCTGGGCGGCGATCCGGCCGGCGATGCGCATCGCCTCGATGGTCTCGGCCGACTGCACCTCCGGGCCGGTGTACGGCGTGGGCATGGGCTTGCCCACGTACTCGGGCCGGCGGATGTTTCCGGGAACGGAACGGACGGGAGAGAGCTCGCCTGGAACGAGCAGCGACTGGCCAGACATGCAAGCGAGTGTATCCAGCGGGTATGGGGCAGAGTGGCGACAGAGGAAGGAGCCGACGATGGCCCTGTTCAAGAAGCGTCAGGTGGGCAAGCCTGGCGAGTGGTACTACTGCCTGGTCCACAACAAGGTCGAAGAGGGCCCGGAGTGTCCGGCCAAGGACCGGTTCGGCCCCTACGCCACGCGCGAGGAGGCGGGCCACGCCATGGAGACGGCGCAGGAACGCAACCTCGAATGGCAGAACGACCCCAAGTGGAACGACAAGACCCGGGAGGACGAGGGGGGCCCGGCGACCTGAACCGGCGGCCTGAACCGGCGACCTGGACCGCCGCCCGGACCCGCCGCGCTCACCAGCGGCTGGGCGGCGGCGCGGCCAGCTGGTCGGCCAGCCGCGCCAGCCGGTCCCGCAGCCGGCCCGGCCCCCGCTGGGCCGGCAGGCCGTTCTCCCCGGCCGCGGCGCTGACCAGGTGCTGGACCGTGTCCAGGTCCAGCTCCGCGGTGGCCGCGGGCACCGACAGCGCCTCGTGCGCCAGCGTGCCCAGATCCGGGTCCCCGCCGTCCAGGGAGAGTACGGTCGCCCCCGCGCGCCGGGCGTCGTGGACCCGCTCCAGCAGCCCGCCGCCCGGTTCGTCCGGGGCCACCACCAGCAGCGTGTGACCGCGCCGGGCCGCCTCCAGCCGGCCCAGCCCGACCGACAGGTGCGGCGGCTCGCCCGGCCGCACGTGGTGGCGCACCAGCGTCGGCGCCAGCTCCGGCAGCCCCGACCAGGCGGCCTCGTCCACCAGATGGGCCGCCAGGTGCCAGGGCTCGTACTGCTCGGTCCCCACCAGCAGCAGCCGCCCGGCCGAGGGCACCACGGCCCGCCGCAGCGAACCGGCGAACCTCCGGGCCTCACCCGGCCAGTGCGTCCCGGCGAGCACCTCGCGCAGCAACGCGACCCTCACGGCATCCATGGGCGGCATCCTGCCGCACCGCGGGGGCGCCCGGGGGCGGGAACGGCCGCCTCACCCGCCCGGCCCATACCTTCGACTGTGGCGTACTCGGCAGTACCCTCGCCCCCATGACTTCCTCAGACAGCACCCAGAAGCCGCCCGCCAAGGACCCCTGGGACCTCCCGGACGTCTCCGGCCTGGTCGTCGGCGTCCTCGGCGGCACCGGGGACCAGGGCCGCGGCCTCGCCTACCGGCTCGCCCGGGCCGGCCAGAAGGTGATCATCGGCTCGCGCGCCGCCGACCGCGCCCGGGACGCCGCCGGCGAGCTGGGCCTCGGCGTCGAGGGCGCCGACAACGCCGAGTGCGCCCGCCGCAGCGACATCGTGATCATCGCCGTGCCCTGGGAAGGCCACGCCAAGACCCTCGAAGCCCTCCGCGAGGACCTCGTGGGCAAGCTCGTCGTGGACTGCGTCAACCCGCTCGGCTTCGACAAGCAGGGCGCCTACGCCCTCCAGGTCGAGGAGGGCAGCGCCGCCCAGCAGGCCGCCGCCCTGCTCCCCGGCTCCCGCGTCACCGCCGCCTTCCACCACCTTTCCGCCGTCCTGCTCCAGGACGAGACGGTCGAGGAGATCGACACCGACGTGATGGTCCTCGGCGAATCCCGCGCCGACACCGACCTCGTCCAGGCCCTCGCGGCCCGCGTCCCCGGCATGCGCGGCGTCTTCGCGGGCCGCCTGCGCAACGCCCACCAGGTCGAGGCGATGGTCGCCAACCTGATCTCCACGAACCGCCGCTACAAGGCCCACGCGGGCCTGCGCCTCACGGACGTCTAGCCCCGCCGCGGGAGCCCGGGCGGACCCCCGCCCGGGCCCGCCCCCGCCCCCGCCGGCGGAGGCGTGGGCTCAGCCCCGACGGCCGCCCGGACGCTGCCCCTCGACGGCACCCAGGTGCGCCACCACCCCGTGGTAGAACCGCTCCACGGCGTCGTCCACGCTCCGGATGAACCCCGATTCGGCGTTGCCCCGCGTGTTGCCCATCCCCTTGACCAGGGTCAGCCGGAACCCGGTGAACTGCGCACCGTCCCTGGGCAGCAGGTCCGCCGGCTCGGGCCGCAGCCGCTCCAGCGTCCCGCGCGGCCCGTTCGCCCCGTCCACCAGGGTCTCGACGTGCAGGTCCGCCGGGGCCTCCGCGAGCAGCCGCAACAGCCGCTTCACCGTCGACAGCGGGTACGAGCCCGCCGGCGCCGGAATCTCCACCGAGGTGCGGAGCTTCGCCGTGCGCAGGTCCGCCGTCACCCCGATCACCCGGCTCGTGCCGTCGATCCGCAGTTCCGCCACCAGCCGGCCGTCCGCGCACAGCGCCTCGCCCGCGGCCGCCCGCCGCTCCCGCGGACCGCTGCCCCGCCGCGCCCGCTGCACCGGCAGCGCCTTCTGCCCCAGCTCCCCGCCCAGGCGCAGGCACACCTGGCGGATCAGGCGCTCCCAGCTCTCCACGACCTCCACGGCCCGCGGATCGCCGCCGCCGAGGGTCTCGTCCTCGATGCCCTTGCGGACGGGGACCCAGGCGGGCCCCATGTTCTGGAAGCCGTGACAGCCGGAGTTCTCGTGCTGGAGGTACTCCAGCAGCTCCTGGAGCAGCCAGGCGTGGGCGGCGTTGCCCACCCCCTCGTGGCGGATCAGCAGCTGCGCCTGATGGGCCACCTCCGCCCACGACAGGTGCCACAGGGTCACCTTGTGCTTGCGCCGGCCGTCGATCTTGACCTCGACCATCGGGACGCCTTCGAGCGCCACGTCGTTGGAGAGCGTGATCACGGCCTCGTAGCCGCGGCGCGCGGCGATGTCCATGTACTCCTGGACCTGCTCGGCCCGGAGCGGGTTCCCGTTCGTCTTCGTCTCGACCAGCGCCGTCCACAGCTTGCCCGCGCGCTCGACCCGGATCACGCCGTCCGGGCGGCGCGGGCTCTCCCCGTGGGGGAGCGACACCTCGGTGAAGGTCTGCATCCGCCCGGCGGGCGCCCCGAACCCGGCGGTCAGCCTGCGGCCCAGCTCCGGAACCTGCGCCATGACCGACAGCAGCACGGAGGTCGCGCGGACCTCCCGTTCCTTGTCGCTCTTGAGCGAGGGCACCGGGAACAGGCGCGCGGAACGCCAGGAGTCGTTCTCGGCGAGGGACTTGCCGGGCACCTTGGGGAGGGTGACCTTCTTCCTGGTCGTACGGGGACCCCGGCCCCGGCTCTGCGCCGGAACGACGGGCTCCGCCGCGGGCGCGGCCGGCGCGGCCGGCGCGGCCGGCGCGGCCGGCTCGGCGGGCGCGGCCTCCGGCTCCGCGGGCCGCTCCGGCGGGGCGACGGCCCCGGTCCCGGCCTGCGGCTCCGTGGCGGCGGCGGGGGCGGACTCCCCGCCCCCCAGGGCCTTCGGGACCTCCCCGGCCGCCTCCTGGACCTCCTCGGCCTCCTCGGCCTCCTCCAGCACCGCGATGCCGAAATCGGTCGCGAGTCCGGCGAGCCCGGTCTCGTACCCCTGGCCCACGGCCCGGAACTTCCACTCCTCGCCCCGCCGGTACAGCTCCCCGAAGATGAACGCGCTCTCCACGCCCGCGTCCTCGATGGAGAACCCGACCAGCGGTTCCCCGGACCGGTCCGCGACCGTCATCCGCAGGTCGTCCAGGTCCCCGAAGCACGCACCGCCGTACTGGCTGGCCGCGACCACGATCCGCTCCACGCCCGGCGGGACCGCCGTCAGGTCGAGGCCGATGCGGTCCTCGTCACCGTTCTCCGTGGGCGTCTTGCCCAGCAGCTGCACGCTGCCGTCGGCGGCGGCGGGATGGTTGTAGAAGTAGAAGTCGTTCTCGCCGCGGACCTTGCCGTTCCCGTCCAGCAGCAGGACGGAGACGTCCGCGTCCCCCGCCCCCGAGGCGCTGGTCCAGCTCAGGCTCACGACGACCGAGCCCGCGTCCTCGCTGAGGGCGGTCAGGCTGACGTTCGCGCCCTTCTGGATCTCCTGCATGTCGCATCCCCCCACGTGTCCGGACCGCCGCGGTGCGCGGAGCCGGTCCGGGCTGTCGTTCTCCCGCCGACGTGTCCGGCGGGCCCCGGGGGAACCGTAACCAGAAGGCGCGCCCAAGATCAGGTGAAGGCGGAAAAGACCGCCCGTGGGGATGGGGGACACTGGAGGGGATCGACCCCGTCCCGTGTCGCCGAGGAGCCGTGCCCGATGCCCCGCCTTGCCGTGTTCGCCGTTGTCGTCTGCGTCCTCGCCGTGGCCGCCGCCGTGGTCGCCTTCGTGGAGGGCAGCTTCCTCGGCATCATCTGGGTCCTGCTGGCCGGCCTGACGTCCAACATGGCCTGGTTCTACCTGCGCCGGGCGAAGGCGGAGAAGGCGCGCCGGACGGCCGTCTAACGGCCGTCTAACGGCCGGGGGCCGTGCAGAAGACGTCCGTGTCCTGCCAGAAGCGGTACAGGTCCCGGCCGCAGTACGTCTCCAGGTCGGAGACCCCCAGCCCGCGCAGGATCCCGTCGACCGCGCCGAAGAAGAACGCGTTCACCTCCGGGATCCACAGCAGCGCGAACACCCCGATCAGGGCGAACGGCGCCAGCGGCGCCAGCTCGCGCCGGACCCGGTGCGAGAGCCAGGGCTCGATCACCCCGTAGCCGTCCAGGCCCGGCACCGGCAGGAAGTTCAAGATCGCCGCCGAGACCTGGAGCAGGGCCAGGAACGCCAGCGCGAAGCGGAACTCCAGGGGGACCCCGTCGAGGGCGCCCAGCCAGAACGGCGCCGTGCAGATCACCGCGAAGGCCACGTTGGTCAGCGGACCCGCCGCCGAGACCAGGCTGTGCTTCCAGCGGCCCCGGATCCGGTCCCGCTCGATGAACACCGCCCCGCCGGGCAGGCCCAGCCCGCCCAGGATCACGAAGAGCACCGGCAGCACGATGCTCATCACGGCGTGCGTGTACTTCAGCGGGTTCAGCGTCAGGTAGCCCTTGGCGCCGACCGTGATGTCCCCGCCGTGCAGGGCGGTGCGGGCGTGCGCGTACTCGTGCAGGCAGAGCGAGACGACCCACGCGGCCGTCACGAACAGGAACACCGCCAGCCCCGGGCTGGAGGCGTAACCGGTCCACACCGCCCAGCCCGTGACCGCCATGACGGCGACGATGCCGAGGAAGACGGAACTGATCTGCCGCTCGCCGCGGCTGCCCTGGTGACCCATGCGGCGAAACCTATCCCGGCCACCGGTCCGGCGGGGGCGCGGGGCCGGGGACAATGGGCCGGTGCGCTACGCGATCCTCGGCACCACCCAGGCCCTCCGCGACGACGGGAGCACCGTCGCCGTCGGCGGCGCCCGTCTGCGCGCGCTGCTGACCGTGCTCGCCCTGCGCCCCGGCCGGGCGGTACCGGCCGGACTGCTCGTCGACGAGGTCTGGCGGGCGGACCCGCCCGCGGAGGCCGTGCCCGCGCTCCAGGCGCTGGTCGGGCGGCTGCGCCGGGCGCTGGGGCACGCCGCCGTGCGCTCCGCCGACGGCGGCTACCTGCTGGAGGCGGCGCGGGAGGACGTGGACGCGTACCGCTTCGAGCGGCTCGTGCGCGACGCCGCCGGGACGGCGGACCCGGCCGGGGCGGCGGCGCTGTACGACGAGGCGCTCGCGCTGTGGCGGGGCCCGGCGCTGGCCTCCCTGCCGGAGGCGGGCGCGGAGTCCGCGCGGTGGGAAGCCGTACGGATGGACGCGCGCCGGGGCCGGCTGGAGGCGGCCCTGGCCCTGGGCGGGGCGGAACGGGCCCTGCCGGAGCTGGCCGAACTGTGCGCGCGCCGACCGCTGGACGAGCCCTTGCAGGTGCTGCGGATCCGGGCCCTGCGTGCGGTGGGCCGCCCGGCGGAGGCGCTGGCCGCTTACGAAGCCGTGCGCCGCGAGCTGGCCGCCCGCCTCGGCACGGACCCCGGGCCGGCCCTGCGCGCCCTCCACACTGAGCTCCTGACCCCGGCCCCGAGCGCCCCGCCCCCGGCCCGAGTCCCATCGCCCCCGGCCACCCCGCCCCCGGCCACCCCGGCCCCGGCCACCCCGCCCCCGGACACCCCGGACACCCCGGCCCCGGGCACCCCGGGCACCCCGGACACCCCGGGCACCCCGGACACCCCGGCCCCGGGCACCCCGGGCACCCCGGACACCCCGGCCCCGGGCACCCCGGGCACCCCGGACAACCTGGCCCCGGGCACCCTGGCCCCGGGCACCCTGGCCCCGGGCACCCTGGCCCCGGGCACCCCGGCCCCGGGCACCCTGGATCCAGGCACCCTGGCCCCGGGCACTCCGGCCCTGGGCCTTTCGGGAACCCCGGCCCAGGGCACTCCGCCCACCTCCGCCCCGGGCGGGAACCTGCGGGCGCGGCTGACGTCCTTCGTGGGGCGCGAGGAGGACATCCGGGTGCTCGGGGAGGACCTCGCGCGGGCCCGGCTCGTCACGCTGCTCGGCCCCGGGGGCGCGGGCAAGACCCGGCTGTCCCAGGAGGCCGCCGAGCGGCACTCCGCCGGGCCGGACGCCTGGCCCGACGGCGTGTGGCTCGTCGAGCTCGCCCCCGTGGACGACCCCGAGGACGTCGCCGAAGCGACCCTCGCCGCACTCGGCGCCCGCGAGACGAAGCTGCGCGGCGCCACCTCCGAGGAACTGCGCGCCCTCACCGAACGCCCCGGGGAGACCCCGCTCGCCCGGCTCGCCGAACACTGCGCCCGGCGCCGGCTCCTGCTGCTCCTCGACAACTGCGAGCACGTCATCGGCGCCGCCGCCCAACTCGCCGAGCGGCTCCTCACCCACTGCCCCGGCGTGCAGATACTCGCCACCAGCCGCGAACCCCTCGGCGTGCCGGGGGAGCTGCTGCGCCCCGTGGAGCCCCTCCCCGACCCCGTCGCGCTGCGGCTCTTCGCCGACCGGGGGGCCGCCGTCCGCCCCGGCTTCACCCCCGCCGACGATCCGGCCGCCGCCGCCGAGATCTGCCGCCGCCTGGACGGTCTGCCGCTGGCCATCGAGCTGGCCGCGGCCCGGCTGCGGCTGCTCACGCCGCGTCAGATCGCCGACCGGCTCGACGACCGGTTCCGGCTCCTGACCGGCGGGAGCCGTACCGTGCTGCCCCGGCAGCAGACGCTGCGGGCCGTCGTGGACTGGTCCTGGGAGCTGCTGGACGCGCCCGAACGGGCGGTGCTGGCCCGGCTGTCCGTGTTCGCCGGCGGCTGCGACCTGGCCGCCGCCGAAGCCGTCTGCGCCGAGCCGGACGGCGTCCTGGACGTGGCCGACGTCCTCGGTTCCCTCGTCGACAAGTCCCTCGTCCTCGCCGAACCCGACGAGGCCGCCGACGGCATGCGCTACCGCCTGCTGGAGACCGTCGCCGAATACGCCGCCGAACGCCTCGCGGAGAGCGGCGGCGACCGCACCGCCACCGAGCGGCGCCACCTCGTCCACTACCGCGAACTCGCCCGCACCGCCGAGCCCCTGCTCCGCGGGCACGGCCAGCGCGCCGCCGCGGGACTGATCACCACCGAGTACGAGAACCTCCGTACCGCCCTGCGCCGCGCGGCCGCCGCCCACGAGGCCGACGAGGTCCTGTGCCTCGTCCACTCCCTCGTCTGGTACTGGTTCATGCACGACCTGCGCGGCGAGTCCGGGCACTGGGCCGACCTCGCCGCCACCCTCGGCCCCGACCCCTTCGCCCCGCCCGCCGCCCCCGCCCCGCCCGTCCACGAGCGCCTCGTGGACACGCCCCCGCCCTACGCGGGCGAACTGCGCACCGAGGCCTGGCGCGGCATCCAGATGATCCGCCTCGCCTCCCGCGAACAGGGCAGCGACGGCTGGCAGACCCCCGAGGTCCGCGCCCAGGTCGACGCCGTCCTCAGCGTCTACCGGCCGGGCCTGCCGCAGACCTGCCGCCCGCCGGCCGGCCTGTGGATCTACGCCGTGATGATCGCCGGTGCGCCCGGTGTCCTCGGCCGCGTCCTGGACGCGACCGTGGACGCCGCCCGGGCCCTCGGATACGCATGGGAACTGGCCTCCGCGCTGCAACTGCGCGCCAACGTCCTCGCCAACCGGGCCGAGTGGGTCGGCGACGCCGCCCGCGACGCCGACGAGAGCCACGCCCTCTTCCGCGCCCTGGGCGACGACTGGGGCTGCGCCGAGGCCCTGTCCGCGCGCGCCGAGTCACACGAGAAGACGGGGGCCTACGACCTCGCCACCCAGGACTACCGCGCGGCGATCGAGCACGCCGAACGCCTCGGCGCCAAGGCGCAGGTGACGGTGCTCCGGGTGCGGATGGCCGGGACCCTCGCCGAGAGCGGGCACGACGCCGAGGCGGAGGAGATCCTCACCGAGGTCATCGCGCTCGGCGGCGACACCGAGGCCGTTCCCGCCGCCCGGCTCTTCTTCGCGGGCGTCCTGGGCCGCAGTGGCCGCCTGCGCGAGGCCCGTGCCCAGCTCGACGCGCTGCGCGTGGAGTTCTCCGTGGGGGCCTACGCCGTCTTCGACGTGTTCCGGCTGGGCACCACGGCCTGGCTGGACAACCGGGAGGGCCGCCACGCGCAGGCGCTGGCCACCGTCCGCGCCGCACTGCCGGCCGCCCTCGACCCGCTCGCGCTGATGGTCGCCCCCCAGCTGCCCGCCACCTTCCTGCTGGCGGCCGCCGTCTCGCTGGCCTCGCCCGGCGCCGCCGGCCGGCCGCGGGACGCCGCCCGGCTGCTCGGCGCCTACCGCGCCCAGCTGCCGGCCGCACACGTCCCGCCCGCCTCCGAACGCGAGGACGCCGCCCGTGCCGAGGAGCTGGCACGGGCGGCACTGGGCGATACCGGGTACGGGGCCGCGCACGCCGAAGGCGGCGGCCTCACCCTGGAGGAGGCCACCGCCCTCATCTGATCCGGCACCGTCCCCGCACGGGGCCCGTCCGGGACGCGATCCGAACGGACCGGCCGCCCCGGATCAGGTCTTCTGGCGGAACTTGCGGACGGCGAGCGGCATCGTGACGGCCGTCAGCGCCACCGACCAGGCCAGCGTGATCCACACGGAGTTCCCCAGCGGGGTGTCGTTGATGAGGCCGCGGGCCGCGTCGGCCAGGTTCGACAGCGGGTTGACGTCGGTGAAGCTCTGGAGCCAGCCCGGCATCGTCGTCGGCGGGGCGAAGATCGAGCTGCCGAACTGCAGCGGCATCAGGACCAGCATCGCCATGCCCTGGACCGCCTGGGAGGTCTTCATGGTGAGACCCAGCAGGATGAAGATCCACATCAGCGAGGCGCCGAAGACGGCCGACAGACCGATGGCGAAGAGCAGGTCCAGCACGTTGGACTTGATCGACAGGCCGAGCAGGAAGCCCATGCCGAGCAGGATCGCGATGGCGACCATCATCCGGCCCAGCTCGACCACGATCTTCGCGATGAGCACCGAGGAACGGGCGATCGGCATGGACCGGAACCGGTCCATCACGCCCTTCTTGAAGTCGTCGTTGACACCGGTGCCGACGCCCATCGCGATGTTCATGCCCATCATGGCCATCAGGCCCGGGACGACGTAGTTGACGTACTCGCCCTGGTTGCCCTTGCCGGAGATCGCGCCGCCGAAGACGAACACGAACAGCAGCGTGAAGATGATCGGCATCAGCAGGACGTCGAACATCGACTCCGGGTCCTGCTTGATCTGGAGCATGTTGCGGCGCGCCAGGGCGCCGATGTGGCGGAGGTTGCCCCGCAGGCCGATCCGCCCCTCGGCGGCCGGCGGCGGACCGGAGACCGGCGAGGGCGCCGGCGTCGTGGGCTTCGTCGTGGTTACGGTGCTCATGCCGCGACCTCCTCGGTCTGCTCGGTGGGAAGGGAGTCCTGGACGGTGGGCTTCTGGCCGGTGATGGACAGGAACACCTCGTCGAGGCTGGGCAGGTAGGTGCCGATGTCGCCGATCCCGTACCCGCGGGCGGCCAGCAGGCCGACGACGGCGGTCAGCTGCTCGTCCGCCAGGATCGGCACCAGCAGCGCCCCCTCGTCCGGCACGGCCTGGGAACCGGCCACGCCGTCCAGGCCGTTCTCGGCGAGGGCGCGGGCCATGCCCGGCAGGTCGGCCGGGTCGACGGGCCGGATCCGCAGGGTGCGGCCGCCGACGCGCGCCTTCAGCTCGTCCACCTTGCCGCTGGCGATGACCTTGCCGCGGTCGATGACCGTCAGCTCGCTCGCGAGCTGCTCGGCCTCCTCCATGTACTGGGTGGTGAGCAGCACGGTGGCCCCCTCGGCGACCATCCGCTGCACCTCGTCCCACACCTCGTTGCGGGTACGGGGGTCCAGACCGGTGGTCGGCTCGTCCAGGTAGAGGACGGCCGGGCGGCCGATCATCGAGGCGGCCAGGTCCAGCCGGCGGCGCATGCCGCCGGAGTAGTGCATCACGGCCTTCTTCGCGGCCTCGGTCAGGGAGAACCGCTCCAGCAGTTCGTCGGCCCGGCGGCGCGCCTCCTTGCGGGGCAGGTCCAGCAGCCGGCCGATCATGTAGAGGTTCTCCCAGCCGGAGAGCTTCTCGTCGACCGAGGCGTACTGGCCGGTCAGGCCGATGGTGCGGCGCAGCTGGCGGGGCTGGCGGACCACGTCGTAGCCCGCGACCCGCGCGGTCCCGGCGTCCGGGGTGATCAGGGTGGACAGGCAGCGCACCAGGGTGGTCTTGCCCGCGCCGTTGGGGCCGAGGACACCGAGGACGGTGCCCTCCCGTACGTCCAGGTCGACCCCGTCGAGGGCCTTGGTCTCGCCGTAGTGCTTGACCAGTCCCCGTACCTCCACGGCGTGGGGGGTGTTGTCGTTTCGCGTCATGTCCACCATGGGACCACCCGCCACTGACAACGCTCCGACAAACGACCGACAGCCGGCCGACAGCCCGTGGAACGGGGCGGCCGGCCGGCCGTCGGAGCCGCCGCGCCCTAGTGGAAGGCGTGCTCCGCCTGCGGGAACGTTCCGCCGACCACGTCCTCGGCGAAGGCCTTCGCCGCGTCGCCCATGGTCGCGCGGAGGTTCGCGTACTGCTTGACGAACTTCGGCATCTTCCCGCCGGTCAGGCCCATCATGTCGGTCCACACCAGCACCTGCGCGTCGCACTCCGAGCCCGCGCCGATGCCGACCGTCGGAATGTGCAGGGACCGGGTGACCTCGGCGGCCAGCTCGGCCGGGACCAGCTCCAGCACCACCGCGAAGGCGCCCGCGTCCTGCGCCGCCTTCGCGTCGCGCAGCAGCCGGTGCGCGGCCTCGTCGCTGCGGCCCTGCACCCGGTAGCCCATGGCGTTCACGGACTGCGGGGTCAGGCCCAGGTGCGACATGACCGGGATGCCGGACTGCACGATCAGCTCGGTCTGGGCCAGCGAACGCTCGCCGCCCTCCAGCTTGACCGCCCCGACCCCGGCCTCCTTGACCAGCCGGGTCGCGCTGCGCAGCGCCTGCACGGCGCCTTCCTGGTACGAACCGAACGGCAGGTCGCCGACGATCAGGGCCCGGCTGGTGCCCCGTACGACGGCCGCCGACAGCAGGGTCATCTCGTCCATCGTCACGGGGACGGTGGTCTCGTAGCCGAGGTGACAGTTGCCCATGGAGTCACCGACGAGCATGACCGGAATGCCGGCCTCGTCGAACACGGACGCCGTCATGGCGTCGTAGGCGGTGAGCATGGGCCACTTCTCGCCGCGCTCCTTGGCGAGCGCGAGGTCGCGGACGGTGATGCGCCGGGTGCCCGAGCCTCCGTACAGCGTGGCGGAGGCGGCTTCGCGGGCAGGCGAAACGGCGTGCGTCATTGCAACTGCTCCTAGTGTCATCTCGAGGCGCCCTCACGGCGTCCCCGGACTCATCCACCATGGTGGCACCCTCCCGGCCGCGGGCGGAAGTGGCCGTGATCCGACGCGCTGACCCGTACGTCACACTCCTGGCGGGATTCGAGGCGCGCACAGGCCAATGTGCGCGTTTCGTGACAAGCGGAACCCGAGCCGCACGGCCGTTCGTCCTCCGGAAAGAAGGGCCGCGAGGACGGCACGTAAGGCCCCGTACATCGCCTAGGGTCAAGGGGCGGGGACGGAGCGCGAGCACGGCAGCGAGGACATGGCATGGCACAGGCGTACATGACGGAGACGGGGAACGGCGGCTCCGAGCCCGGCTCCTCCGGATCCGGTCTCCGGCGCCGGCTGGCCGAACTGCGGCGGGACCCCGGCATCTGGCGGCGCGGGATCGTGACCGCCGCGCTCGCCGCGCTGATCTCGCTCGTCATGATCTTCCACGCGGAGCTGCCCAACGACATCGGCAACCTCGGCAGCCTCACCGAGACCTTCCTGCCCTGGCTGGGCGTGGCCGTGCCGCTGCTGCTCGTCGCCGCCGTGGTCCGCAAGTCCGCCACCGCGCTGATCGCGATACTGCTGACCGCCGCGGTGTGGGTGAACCTCTTCGGAGGACTGATCACCGACAAGTCCGCGGGCGGCGGCAACCTCATGGTCGCCACCCACAACGTCGACGCCGACAACCCCGACCCGCGCGGCACCGCCGAGTCCGTCGCCAAGTCCGGGGCCGACGTGCTCGCGCTGACCGAGCTCACGGGGGACGCCGTCCCCGTCTACGAGAAGGCCCTGGCGGGCACGTACAAGTACCACGCGGTCGAGGGCACCGTCGGCGTGTGGAGCAAGTACCCGCTGACCTCCAGCAGGCCCGTCGACATCCGCCTCGGCTGGACCCGCGCCATGCGCACCACCGCGGCCACCCCCTTCGGCGAGGTCGGCGTCTACGTCGCCCACCTGCCCTCGGTCCGCGTCAAGCTCAACGCCGGGTTCACGGCCAACCAGCGCGACAACAGCGCCGACGCGCTGGGCGCCGCCCTGGCCAGCGAGGGCCTCAAGAAGGTCGTCCTGCTCGGCGACCTCAACGGCACCATGAACGACCGTGCCCTGTCCGAGGTCACCTCCCAGATGCGCTCCACCCAGGGCGCGGCGGGCCACGGCTTCGGCTTCAGCTGGCCCGCGCAGTTCCCGATGGCCCGCATCGACCAGATCATGGTCCGCGGGATCAAGCCGGAGGCCTCCTGGACCCTGGCGCGCACGGGCAGCGACCACCTCCCGGTAGCGGCCCGCCTGACGGTCCGCCCGTAGCGGCGCGTCCGCCCGTCCCGCGGGCCGAGGGCCCCGGCCGCTCCCACGAGCGGCCGGGGCCCTCGGCGTGCGCCCGCCGGGACGGCCGCGGCCGCCCGGGCGCCCGCGACCGGTGAGCGTCGCGCACCGGTGAGCCCGGCGCACCGGACCGTAGACGAAGTCGATCTTGTTCCGCGCCCGGGGGGCGAGGAGAGTCGCCCCATCCCCTCCGCCGCGCTGGACCGACACCGAGGACGTACACGAAGCATGAGCACCACTGAGGACTACCAGGCCGCGGAACTGCTCTTCCGCCGTCCCGTCCGTCCCGGCGAACTCGTCGTCGGGGACAAGGTCCGCCCCCAGTGGACCGACGGCGGCGCCCGGTTCTGGTACGCGGTGGGCGACGGCGCCGGCCGCCGGTTCGTCCGGGCCGACCCGGCGGCGGGGACCCGTGAACCGGCCTTCGACCACGACCGCCTCGCCGCCGCGCTGGCCACCGCCTCCGGGCACCGGGTCGACCCCCGGGCCCTGCCGTTCGCGGGCATCGAGCTCACGGAGGACGCCGTGGCGTTCTTCGCGCTCGGCGAGTACTGGCGCTGCGCCCTGGACGGCTACGTCTGCGAGCGGGCCGCGTTCACGCCGCCGGGCAGCCCGCTGGACGTGCCCTCGCCGGACGGCCGCACCGCGGTCTACCGGCAGGGACACGACCTGTGGGCGCGCTCCCTGTCCGACGGCCGCACCTGGGCCCTGACCACCGACGGCGCCCCCGACCACCAGTACGGCCCCGGCCCGGACGCCACGGCCAACCAGACCCTGCTGCGCAAGATAGGCCTGCCCCACCTGCCGCCCGCGGTGGCCTGGTCGCCCGACTCGACGAAGGTGCTCGCGCACCGGACCGACGAGCGAAGCGTCCGCCGGACCCACCTCGTCGAGGCCCGGCCCGCCGACGGCGGCGCCCCCCTCACGCACAGCCAGCGGTACGCCCACGCCGGGGACGAACACCTGCCGCTGGCCGAACTGGTCGTCCTGGACCCCGCCGCCGGCACGGTGGTCCGCGCGCAGGCCGAGCCGCTCCTGATGCCGTCGATGTCGCCGGTCACCGCCAAGTGGGCCTGGTGGGCCCCGGACGGCTCGGCGGTCTACTACCTCGCCCGGCCCCGCGACCTGCTGACGCTCACCCTCAACCGGCTGGACCCGGTCACCGGTGAGGTCACCACGGTGATCACCGAGTCCGGGGACACCCGGGTGGAGCCCAACCAGTGGATGTACGAGCCGCCGATCGTGCGGCTGCTGGCCGACGAGGTGCTCTGGTACTCGCAGCGGGACGGCTGGGGCCACCTGTACCGGTACGACCTGCACACCGGCGCCCTGCTCGGGCAGGTCACCTCCGGGGAGTGGGCGGTGCGCCAGATCCTGCGCGTCGACGAGGCGCAGCGGACGGTGTACTTCACCGCCTCCGGGCTGGTCGAGGAGGATCCGTACCGGCGGACCGTGTGCCGGGCGGGCCTGGACGGCTCCGGCTTCGCGGTGATCACCGACGACGGGCTGGACCACGTCGTCACCCTGCCGGAGCACCAGGAGTACTTCCTCGACTCCGCTTCCACCGTCGACACCCCGCCGGTGACCCGCGTCCGTGACTGGACCGGGCGGGTGCTGGTCGAGCTGGAGCGCGCCGACATCGCCGGGCTCACCGCCACCGGCTGGACCGCGCCGCAGCGGTTCCGCGTCAAGGCCGCCGACGGGGTGACGGACGTCTACGGAGTGCTCTACCGGCCGCGCGGGTTCGACCCCTCCCGGCGGTATCCGGTGGTGGACACCCTCTACCCCGGCCCGCAGGTCAACCGGGTCGCGCCCTCCTTCGACCCCGGCGCGACGGGCCTCGACGCGGAACCCCTGGCGGCCCTCGGCTTCGTGGTCGTCGCCCTGGACGGACGGGGCACCCCGGGCCGGAGCAAGGACTTCCACGACGCCTCGTACGGCCGCCTGGCCGACGCGGGCGGCCTGGCCGACCACGTGGCGGCGCTGCGCCAGCTGGCCGAGACCCGGCCGTGGATGGACCTGGACCGGGTGGGCGCGTTCGGCCACTCCGGCGGCGGGTTCGCCGCGGCGCGGGCGGTGCTGGACTTCCCCGGCACCTACAAGGCGGCGGTCGCCCTCTCCGGCTCGCACGACGCCCGCCACTTCAACCCCGGCTTCGTGGAGACCTACGACGGCGCCTACCGCCCCGAGGTCTGGGCCCGCACCTCCAACGTGGACCTCGCGGACCGGCTGACGGGCAAACTGCTGCTCGTCCACGGCGAGATGGACGACCAGGTCCACCCGGACCACACGCTGCGGCTCGCCGACCGGCTCGTCGCCGCCGACAAGGACTTCGAGCTGCTCATCGTGCCCGGCGCCGAGCACACCTTCATCGACTGCCTGACCTACGTCCGCAAGCGCTCCTGGGACTTCCTGGTGCGCGAGCTGACGGGCACCCCGCCGCCCGCGTACCGCCCCGCCCCCATCGCCCTGGGCCCCGAGCTGCTCGGCGAACTGTTCGCGTGAGCCCCCGCCGCGGGCCCCGCGCCGGGGCCCGCGGCGGGCGGTTCAGCGTTCGCGCCAGCCGTTGGTGACGGGCAGCCGGCGGTCCTTGCCGAAGCCCTTCGCGGAGATCTTGGTGCCCGGCGGATACTGGCGCCGCTTGTACTCGGCGGTGTCCACCATGCGCAGGATCCGCGCGACCAGCTCGCGGTCGAACCCGGCCCCGGCGATGGCCTCCAGCCCCTGGTCGCGGTCCACGTACAGCTCCAGGACCGCGTCGAGCACCGGGTAGTCCGGCAGCGAGTCCGTGTCGACCTGGCCCGGTCGCAGCTCGGCGCTCGGCGGCTTCACGATGGAGTTCTCCGGGATCGGCGGGGTCTCGCCGCGCTCCTCGGCGGCCCGGTTGCGGTGCCGGGCGAGCCGGAAGACGTCCGACTTGTACACGTCCTTGATCGGTCCGTAGGCGCCGACGGAGTCCCCGTAGAGGGTCGAATAGCCGACGGCCAGCTCGGACTTGTTGCCCGGGGCCAGCACGATGTGGCCCTCCTGGTTGGACAGCGCCATCAGCATCGTGCCGCGCAGCCGGGACTGGAGGTTCTCCTCGGCGAGGCCGTCGAGGCCCAGCGCACCCATGTACGCGTCGAACATCGGCTCGATGGACACGGTCCGGAAGTTCAGGCCGGTCCGCTCGGCGAGCTCGGCCGCGTCGCCCCTGGAGTGGTCCGAGGAGTACTTCGAGGGCATGGACACGCCGTACACGTTCTGCGCGCCGATCGCGTCGCAGGCGAGGGCGGCGACGAGCGCGGAGTCGATGCCGCCGGAGAGCCCGATCAGGACGGAGCGGAAGCCGTTCTTGCGGACGTACGCGCGCAGGCCCACGACGAGCGCGTCGTAGACCTCCTCCTCGGCCTCCAGCCGGTCGGCGTAACCGCCGGGGACCACGGGCTCGTAGGGGGCGAGCGGCTCCTCGGAGAGGATCACGCGGTCGATGCGCAGGCCGTCGTCGACGGTGCCCGCGGGGGCGGCGGGGAGGGCGGCCGGGAGGTCCAGGTCCACCAGGACGCAGCCCTCGGAGAACTGCGGGGCGCGGGCGATGACCTCGCCGGAGGCGTCGACGACGATCGAGTCGCCGTCGAAGACCAGCTCGTCCTGGCCGCCGATCATCGCGAGGTAGGCGAGCGTGCAGCCGGCCTCCCGGGCCCGCTTGCGCACCAGTTCCAGGCGGACGTCGTCCTTGTCGCGCTCGTAGGGCGAGGCGTTGACGGAGACCAGCAGTCCGGCCCCGGCGGCGCGGGTGGCGGGGACCCGGCCGCCCTCCTGCCAGAGGTCCTCGCAGATGGCCAGGGCCACGTCGACGCCGCGCACCCGGATCACGGGCTGGGTGTCGCCGGGGACGAAGTACCGGAACTCGTCGAAGACCCCGTAGTTGGGGAGGTGGTGCTTGGCGAAGCGCAGCACCACCTCGCCCCGGTGCAGGACGGCCGCCGCGTTCTCGGGGGAGCCGGCCGGCCGGCCCAGGCGGGGCGCCGCCTGCTCGCTGCGGTCGAGGTAGCCGACGACGACCGGCAGCTCGCCGAACCCCTCGTCCGCGAGCCGCCGCGCGAGGCCGTGCAGGGCGGCGCGGGAGGCCTCGACGAAGGAGCCGCGCAGGGCGAGGTCCTCGACGGGGTACCCCGTCAGCACCATCTCCGGGAACGCCACGAGGTGGGCGCCCTGCTCGGCCGCGTGCCGGGTCCAGTGGACGATGTTGTCGGCGTTGGCGGCGATGTCGCCGACGTGCGAGTCGATCTGATTCAGCGCGAGACGAAGTTGAGGCACGGGACCCAGTCTAATCGTCTTTCTGACGCGATGTCCTGGATCCCGTGCCGCCGGGGTGTTCGCGGATGCCCGTACGGGGTGCCCGGGGGTGGCTGCCCGGACGGGGCGGCTGCCCGGGCGGGGCGGCTCAGCCGACGGGGCCGGTGAACCGCGCGGCGGGGCGCAGCAGGCCGGGGGAGAGCGCGGCGCTGATGCTCCGGGTGCCCTCGGGGACCTCGAAGGCGGCGGTGCCGGTGGCGGACTCGCCGGGCCGGATCGTGCCCTCGATGCGCTTCGGGGTCCGCACGTCGAAGACCAGCTTGCCCTCGCCGCCCTTGTCGTCCCGGACGGTGGGCATCGCGTAGATGACCTCGTGGGGGGAGGTCGAGCCGTTGGTGATGGTGAAGGAGATCAGCACGGCGTGGCCGACGTCGAGGTACTCGCTGGCCGACACGTACTCCTTCGGGGCGGACAGGGTCACCTTGATGCCGTCGGGATAGGTGTAGGTCTGGCCGAAGGGGATCGGGGCGGGGGCGGGGTCCGCGGACGGGTGCGGGCCGGGGGTGCCGGGCCCGCCGGGGGTGCCGGGGGTGCCGGGTCCGTCGAACTCCTCGTCCCAGTCCTCGTCCCAGCCCGGGCCGTAGGGGTCTTCCCGGGCCTGGTCGAAGGTGTCCTCCGCGCGGTCGAGGACGGCGGCGGTCAGCAGGAAGCCGCAGGCCGACACGCCGAGGCTGACGATGCCGAGCACGAGGCCGACGACGGCCATCGTCCGGCGCGGGGCGCCGGAGCGGGTGCGGACCAGGGCGCCGATGGCGAGGCCGGTCCCGATGAGCCCGGCCAGGGTCCCGGCCCAGAACACGAACGGCACGATGCCCAGCACGACGGCCGTCAGCCCGAGCACGAGGGCGGCGACGGCGAGCCCGTTCGCCGGCGCGGCGCCGCTCCCGGCGGGGTGCGCGGGGTATCCCGGATGCCCCGCGTACCCGGGCGCGGCCCACCCGTACCCGGGTACGCCGGGTCCGGACCCGCCGTACCCGGGCCCGCCCCCGACGGGCGCGAAGCCGCCGGGGGCGAAGCCGCCGGGGGCCGGTGCCGCGAAGGGGTTCGGGTTCTGCCCGTCGGCGGGTGCCGGCCCGGTGGGGACGGGGGCCGGGGACGGCGGCGCGAAGGGGTTCTGCCCGGCGCCGGGTGCCGCCCCGGCGGGGACGGGGGCCGGGGACGGCGCCGCGAACGGGTTCTGCCCGGCCGGGGCCTTCAGGAGGGAGGGCCCCGGGGTGGGGGCGCCGCCCCCGCCGGGCGGTTCGGGCGTGCCGCCGGCGTCCGCCCCGGCGGCGTCGGGCGGGGTCACCGCCGAGGCCTGCGCGGGAGCGTCCGGGGTGGCGTCGGCGGGAGCACCCACCGGGCCTGCGGCCGAGGCGCCCGAGGGGTCTGTGACCCGGGTGTCCGCCGGACCGTCCGCCGGGGTGCCCGTGGGGTCTGCGACCGGCAGGTGCGGCGCGTCGGCCGGGTCGCCCGCCGGGCCCGCGACCGGGGTGCCTGCCGACCCCGCGACCGGGGTCTGCGCCGAGGGGTCCGCGGCCGGGGCGGCCGGGGTGTCCGGCGGGGCGACGGCCGGGGCTGTGCGGGTGTCCTCCGGGGGCGGGGGCGGGGTCGGTATGCCGGAGGGCGCGGGGTCGGGCGGGGTGGGGTTCGGGGGCGTGCTCATGCCTGGCGGAGTCCCTCGGGAGGTGCGGCGTACGGCGTACGGGGGCGGCGTCAGACTGCCACGGGCTCCGCCCGCCTCCAACCGGAAATGCCGCCCCGCGTCCGGTACGGGGCGGTATGGGCGAGTCTGATCCGCCGGGCGGGAACGCGGGCGCCGCCCGGCACGTCCTCACAGGGGAGGGACCCGGCCGGACGGCCCGCGGCGCGCCCCGGTGGCCCGCCCCCGGCGGCGGCTCCGCGCCGGGCCCCGCGTCCGAACCGGTTCTGCTTAGGATCAGTCCCACCATGCGTACACATGCCGCGAAGGGCAGCGGCCGGGCAGGCGCCCGTGCCGTCGCCGTCCTCATCGGCCTCGGCGCCGCCGCCTACACCGCCTGGGTGCTGGAGGTCGTCCTCTCCACCGGCCTCAACCCCATCGAGACCTACGTCAGTGAACTCGCCGCCCAGGACCAGCCCCTCGGCGGCCTCTTCCGGGCCACCGACTTCACCGCCGGGCTGCTCGCCTTCCTCGGCGGGCTGCTCGCCCTGGCCCGGCTGCTCCGGCACCCCGAGTCGCGCCGCCCGTGGGCGGTCGCCGGCTGGGCCGGGGTCGCCCTCTTCGGTGCCGCCACCGCCGCCGACGCCTGGCTCCCGCTCAGCTGTCAGCCCACCGTGGACCCGGTGTGCGCCGCCCGCGAGACCGCCGGCCTGGTCCCGGCCACCCACCAGGCCCACGCCGTCAGCAGCAGCCTCGCCATGACCGGCGCGCTCGTCGGGATAGTGGCCCTCACCGTCGCCGCCCGCCGCTACGGATGGTTCGCGCCGCTCGCCCGCTTCGGTCCCGCCCTGGTCGTCCTGGAACTGCTGGCCACCGCCTGGACCCTGACCGCCATCGCCCTGTTCACCGCCGGGCACGGGACGTGGGCGCTCGGCGCGGGCCAGCGCCTCCAGGTGCTGCTGGTGGCGATCTGGCTCGGGGTGCTGGCCCTCTCCGTCCACCGCGAGCGCCGCACGTGACGGCCCCGCGGCCGCGCCCCGCCCGCGCCCGCGCCCGGGTCCCCGTCCCCGGTCGTGTCGTGCGCGTCGACGGGGTGCCGCTGCACGTGGTCGTCGAAGGGAGCGGGCCCGTCGTGGTGCTGAGCGCCGGGCTCGCCATGGCCTGGTTCGACTGGGACCCGGTCGCCGCCCTGCTCGTCGCCCGCGGGCGCACCGTGGTCCGCTTCGACCGCCCCGGGCACGGGCTCAGCGCCCCCGCCCCCACCCCGCCGGGAGCCGCCGACGAGGCCCGCCGCATCGCCGCCCTGCTCGACGCGCTCGGGCTCGACGGCCCCGTCACCGTCGCCGGACACTCCCTCGCCGGGTTCCACGCCGAAGCCTTCGCCCGGCTGTACCCGGCCCGTACGGCGGCGCTCGTACTGGTCGACTCCAGCGTCGAGGAAACCCCGAGAGCCCTGCTCCCCTCCGCGCTGCGCACCGGCGCCGCCCGCGCGCTCGGCCGGGCCGTCACCGCCGCCGGGCTGCCGGCCGCGCTGGGACCCGCCGCCCGGCGGGCCGCCGTCCGCGCCTCCCGGGCCGGCCGCGCCGCGGACCCGGCCGCGCGGGACCTCGTACGCCGCTGCTACCGCACCGGCCGGGTCTGGCGCGGGGCCCTGCTGGAGAACGCCCGCTACCCCGACACCGCCGCCGAGGTACTGGCCCTGCGCGCGGCCCGCCCGCTGGCGGCCCCCGCCACGGTCCTCGTCGGCCACGGCGGGGGCACCGGCCGCGCCGCCCGGCGCTGGCTCGCCCGTCAGGCGGCCCTCGCCGACCGGATCGGAGCCCGCTTCGAGGTGGCCGAACCCGCCGGACACCTCGTCATGCTGGACCGCCCGGACCAGGTGGCCCGGGCGCTCCTGCACGCGGCGGCGGCCGCCTCCTGACGGCGGCCGTCACCCGCGCGGGGCGGCCCCGCGCTGCCTCAGCATGTCCGCCATCAGGGTGAGCTCCGACTGCTGCGCCGCGACCATCCCCTGCGCCAGCGACCGCTCGGCCGGCGTCCGGCACTGCACCGCGCACCCCTGGGCCATGGCGACACCGCCCTTGTGGTGGTCGGTCATCAGCTGGAGGTACAGCACCTCCGCGTCCCGGCCGTTCGCCGCGCCCAGCCGGTCCAGCTCCTCCTTGGTCGCCATGCCCGGCATCAGCGCCCCCGGCTTCGCGGCGCCGTGCCCGGCGTGTCCCGCGTGCTCGCCGCCCCCTTCGGCGGCCTGCATCCAGGACATCGGCGGCTCGTCGGCCACCACCTTCGGCAGCCCCCACAGGTCCAGCCAGCCCAGCAGCATGCC
Source organism: Streptomyces sp. NPDC048507 (assembly GCF_043199995.1). Classification (NCBI taxonomy): domain Bacteria; kingdom Bacillati; phylum Actinomycetota; class Actinomycetes; order Kitasatosporales; family Streptomycetaceae; genus Streptomyces; species Streptomyces sp. NPDC048507. The sequence goes on from NZ_JBICWZ010000019.1 coordinate 83,366, forward strand.
GCGCTGGTTGGCCTGGGTGTTGGCGATGTCGTAGGCGAGGCCGCGCACCGGCTCGTCCTGGGTGCGGTCGCGGACGATGAAGGACATCTCCACCGCCTGCTGGTGGTGCACCGCCATGTCACGGGCGAAGCCCGCGTCGGGGGAGTACAGCGCCGGCGCCTTCGCGGACCCGGCGGCGTCGGCCCCGCCAGGGCCGCCGTTCGCGGTGGCGACCGTGGCCCCCACCGCGAAGAGCACCGCGAGGACGACGGCCGCGCCGGCCGCCCAGTACGTACGGGTCACTTGTCGGCCAGCCCGTTCGTGCAGGCGGCGCCCGGCTCGGGGGTCTGCGCGCCCTGCACGTACTTGGTGAAGAACTGCGCCACCCGCGGGTCGTCCGCCTTGTCCACCGTCAGCTGCTTGCCCCACGCGCTCAGCATGATCGCGCCGGCCTGCTCCTTCACGGGGCTCATCAGCGTGTACGGGGTCTTGCCGACCTTCCCGGCGAGCGTCTCGACGTCGGCCGGGGCCGCCTTCTCGTTGTAGGTCACCCAGACCGCGCCGTGCTCCAGCGAGTGCACGGCGTTGACCTCGGGGATCGCGTTCTTGTAGACGTCGCCGTTGCAGTTCATCCAGCGGGGGTTGTGGTCGCCGCCGACCGGCGGGTTCATCTCGTACTTCACCGGGGTGTCGACGTGGTTGCGGCCGAGCTTCTTCACGTCCCAGTCGCGCTCGCCGGACACCGGCGCCTTGCGGGCCGCGGCGGCGTCCTCGTCCTTCTGCTTCTGCTCGATCAGCAGCCACGAGCCGAAGCCGACGAGCCCGGCGACGATGACGGTCGAGATGCCGATGGCGAGGAACTTGTTGCGCCGGTCGCGTGCCTTTTCGGCGCGGCGCATTTCGGCTATGCGGTTCTGCCGGGAGTTGTTTTCGGACGTCCTGCTGGCCATGTGCCCTGGTTCCTTCTGCTGAGGGGGGTGTCGGAATGGAGCCGGTGGTGCGCTCGGCGCGCCGCGGCCGTCACGTCCGCAGCACCTGGAGGACGTACAGGCCGGGTGCGCGCGCCGGTGTCCCGGGCGTCCCGACCGGACCCGCCGCGGCGGCCGGGCGGGCGGCGGGCGCCGCGCCGGCCGGCGGCAGGGCCACGGCGGGCGGCGGCGCGGGCAGCACGGCCGGGGTCACCCGGGCCAGCGGGGAACAGCCGGGCAGGTCGTACGGGGACACGCAGGCGACGCGCGCCACCTGCCCCGCGGCCCGGACCCCACCGCCCTGCACCGGGCCCGGGGCGGCGTGCGCCCGCTCCCCGGCCCGCGTCCCGCCGTCCCCGTGCCCGCCCACGCCGCTCACGGGACGCACGCACAGGAACGCCACGCCGGCCGCCACGCCGAAGGCGATCAGCAGCAGGAGGGCAGCCCGCCGGACGGGATGCCCGTGGCTCCCGTCGCGCGCGTGCTTCCAGCCCCCCATGGGCGCAGATGGTAATGCTCATGACGCCTCGGTGGTCAGTGCGGGGGTGTCATCGGCTTTCGGGGGTGCGTAATGTGGCGGAAACCACCAATGGCGATACTGGGCGGGCCCGACTGTGCCCCCCCGGTCCCTCGGGGCGGTGGTGCACAGATCGTCTGAACTGCGAGGATGAAGGCATGGACAAGCAGCAGGAATTCGTCCTCCGGACGCTCGAGGAACGCGACATCCGCTTCGTGCGCCTGTGGTTCACCGACGTGCTGGGTTTCCTCAAATCCGTCGCGGTCGCCCCCGCCGAGCTGGAGCAGGCCTTCGACGAGGGCATCGGCTTCGACGGCTCGGCCATCGAGGGCTTCGCCCGGGTCTACGAGTCCGACATGATCGCCAAGCCGGACCCGAGCACGTTCCAGATACTGCCGTGGCGCGCCGAGGCCCCCGGGACCGCCCGGATGTTCTGCGACATCCTGATGCCGGACGGCTCCCCGTCCTTCGCGGACCCCCGCTACGTCCTCAAGCGCATCCTCGCCAAGACCTCCGACCTGGGCTTCACCTTCTACACCCACCCGGAGATCGAGTTCTTCCTGCTCAAGGACAAGCCGCTGGACGGCTCCCGCCCGGTGCCGGCGGACAACTCCGGCTACTTCGACCACACTCCGCAGAACGTCGGCATGGACTTCCGCCGCCAGGCGATCACCATGCTCGAATCCATGGGCATCTCGGTCGAGTTCAGCCACCACGAGGGCGCCCCCGGCCAGCAGGAGATCGACCTGCGCTACGCCGACGCCCTCTCCACGGCCGACAACATCATGACGTTCCGCCTGGTGATGAAGCAGGTGGCCCTGGAGCAGGGCGTCCAGGCCACCTTCATGCCGAAGCCGTTCTCGGAGTACCCCGGCTCCGGCATGCACACCCACCTCTCCCTCTTCGAGGGCGACCGGAACGCGTTCTACGAGTCGGGCGCCGAGTACCAGCTCTCGAAGGTCGGCCGCTCCTTCATCGCGGGCCTGCTGCGCCACGCGGCGGAGACCGCGGCGGTCACCAACCAGTGGGTCAACTCCTACAAGCGCATCTGGGGCGGCTCCTCCCGCAGCGCGGGCGCGGGCGGCGAGGCCCCCTCGTACATCTGCTGGGGCCACAACAACCGCTCGGCGCTGATCCGCGTCCCGATGTACAAGCCGGGCAAGACGGGTTCCTCCCGGGTCGAGGTCCGCTCGATCGACTCGGGCGCCAACCCCTACCTCACCTACGCCGTCCTCCTCGCGGCCGGCCTCAAGGGCATCGAGGAGGGCTACGAACTCCCGGCGGGCGCCGACGACGACGTCTGGGCCCTCTCCGACGCGGAACGCCGCGCGATGGGCATCGAACCCCTCCCGCAGAACCTCGGCGAGGCCATCGCCCTGATGGAACGCAGCGAACTGGTCGCCGAAACCCTCGGCGAGCACGTCTTCGACTTCTTCCTGCGCAACAAGAAGCAGGAATGGGAGGAATACCGCTCGGAGGTAACCGCCTTCGAACTCCGCAAAAACCTCCCGGTGCTGTAGCGCCCCGCCTCCACCCGCGGCGCCCCCGGTCACCGACCGGGGGCGCTGCGCCGTGCCGAGCGCGAAGGCTAGTTGCCGATGCGGTTCTCCTTGCGCCGGCCCTTGTCCCACTCGGTGACGATCAGGGTGTAGCACGTGCTGATGCGCGATCCCGTGCCACTGTGGCGCGTGCCGCCGGCAGAGGCGAGAGCCGTGATGTTGGCCCGCCAGCGGAATGCGGGATCCTTTCTGCCGATCTTGTCGGAAAGCACCCTGTCGTCGATGTCGTCGCCGTGCTTCCCGATGAACATGCCGATACCGCCCAGGAGCATCCCGTCCCAGGTCTCCTTGGTGCGCCCCCAGGCGTCCTCGGCCACCTTCAGCGTGCGCTCCAGTGTTTCCGGGCCGTAGGTGTCGGTGATCCGAAGGACGCCGGCGACGGCGCCCACCAGGTTCGTCCCCGTGGACCCCATGGCGAGGTTCCGCTTCCGCAGTGCGGAGTCCGTATCCACGAAGAGCGGGATGCCCGCCGTGAGTCCGATCTTGTACTCGTCAAGCGGTGTCGGCTTGCTCGACTCCCGGTTCTTGATCAGGAAGAGGACCGCCTCCTGCTGCTGATCCAACCCGTGGTGAACCTCTGCCACGATCTCCGGGATCCCGGTGAGCTTGCAGACGTGCCACCGGTGCATGCCGTCGACGATGTACCGATCGCCGTTGCTGCGCTGGGAGACGACTATGGTGCCCAGCGCCTCGGGGACGAGGTTGTTGGCCATACTGCGCGCGCGGGGCTCGTTCAGCACGCGCTGGGCCTTCTCGTCGATCTTGAGGTGCTCCACGGGGATGCGAACCCCGTGGTCCACCTGGTGTTCCGGCAGCTCGTAAGCGTACTTCTTGGGCATGGCTGTACCCCCACTGCATCGCGCTCAGGATGTTGGCGGATCGCCGGGTATGGGATGCGATGCAAGATCAAGAAGTACACCGCCGGGTACATTCGATGAGTAGATCAATCCAGGACAATCTTGTCCCGTTTCGGTCGTCGCGCGGCCTCCTGCAGTCGCTCCCGTTCGATGCCCTCGGGTCGTGGGCGGGCTATCTTCGCGGGATGGCGACTCTTGAACTCGTTCCGGGCCTGATCACGACGCGCGAGAAGGTGGCGGAGGCCTTCGGTGGCTCCATCTACAGCGGGGGAATCGTTCCGGCCGTAAGGTCCGGCATGGTGTTCGTCTACTCCGATCCCCAGGTCGGCGAAAAGTTCGGCTACACCTTCGACGGTCGGGCGGAGGACGACGACTTCGGCATCTTGTACCTGTACACCGGTGCAGGCAGCACCGGGCACCAGGAGTTCGTCCGCGGCAACAAGACGCTGTTGGACACGGCCGCGAACGATCGGCAAGTTCACCTCTTCGTCGCGCACAGTAGGGTCCCGGGCAAGAAGGAAGTCCGACAGCGCTACGTCGGAAGGGTGGTCCTCGATTCCGAAGCGCCCTACGAGGAGCGTTGGAGCCCCGTCGAGGACGGTACGTCGCGCAGGATCATCGTCTTCAGGTTTCGGGCGGCGGCGGGGGCGGAGCTCTTGCTCTTGGAGCAGGATGCGCTGAAACCGGCGGCCCGCACGTCCGTCATTGAGCTCCCGAAGGAGCCCGCCCCGCCGAAGGTCCCGCGGCAGGCGGGTACCAAGGACAGGAAGACCGAGCAGCACAGTGCGTCGGAGACCACCGCGTACGTCTCCGGCGGCAGCCGCATGGTCCGGCGGCGTGAAGGACAGTTGGTGAAGGCCTTCGAGGCGCACCTGGAGAAGGCCGGTCACGCCTTCAAAAGCTTCCAGATCATCGTTGAGGGAGAGGCGGGCGCGTTGAGGCCCGACGTCTACGACGCGACCGACCACGTCCTGTACGAGGCGAAGGGGCAGGCCACCCGCGACAACGTCCGCATGGCGATCGGCCAGTTGGCGGACTATCGGCGGCACATCGGAAACGTCGAGGCGCTACGTGTCGCAGTGCTCCTGCCGAGTGCACCCAGTCCGGACGTCCGGGACCTCCTCGCAGCGCAGAGGATCGCGCTCGTGTACCAGACCAAGAGCGGATTCGAGGGCTTCCCCCTTCCCGAATGCTAGCCACGAGGAGCTGTACCCGAACGCCGGACGGGTGCCGTGATCAGGCCGAGAGATCGCTGGCGAAACGGGCATGCCGCTCGCCGGCGATCTTCAACAGGGCATGGCGGAGCCGACGTCGATTGCTGCCCCGCGTCTTGAGCGCATGGCAGTTGGGACACAGAGCAATCATCGTCTCGGGGGTATCGGCGCCGTCGCGTGCCAGATCGTTGACGTGGTCCACTTCGAGCAGAGGGGCGCCCTTGTCCGTGCGTTCGAACGAATGGCCCAAGCACGTCTCGTTCTCGCAGCGGGCACCGCTCCTGAGGAGCACGGCGTCGCGGGCGGCGCGAGACCGGTAGAAGCGCTCCACCTGGGCCGTCGTGGAGCGGCTGGACCGCGACTTGGAGATCGCATGAGCAGCCGACGTGAGGCGTCGGTACCGCTCCTGGTCGGACAGCGGTTCGACGACGTCCGGCGCTGGAACCTCCTCCGTGTAGTCACACACGCTGCCGTCGTCTTCGGCGAGGGCGGCGAGTACGTCCTCGGGCCATGTCTCGCGGAAGGGCGACGGGACGGGTACGAGGATCCACTCGAACGCCCGGCGGGGCACCCCGTCGTCGCCGTCGCTCCAACGCCGGCCCAACTGCACGATCACTGCCCACGTGGCGAAGCTCCACGTCCCGCCGGCAGGCTTGTGCCAGTACCGAAGGGCCCGCTCCTGATTCTGGTACTGCTGCATCGAACTGTTCCCGGCCTTCAGCTCCTGGTCGCCCCTGAGTCCGTCGCCGATGTAGGTGATCCAGTCGGTCTCGGGGATGCGGCTGTCGGGATACGGGCCCTTGTCGTCCGAATAGACGGTCAGGATCCGATCCTTGAGCGGGGTGATGCCCATGACGTCATTGCCGCCGTAGACGCGCGCGATCTCCTTGCGGCTGGCGAACGACTCTCCGACGCGCGGACGCAGAGCGGTATCGACGCGCCCTCCCAGGAGGTCCGACAGCCCGACGGCATCGATCAGGCCGGACGGGAGAGTGTCGAAGAATCGCAGCAAGAGGCTGCCCGCCACCTGCGCGGCGAGGCCGCGGTCGCTCGACAGGAGTTCGAAGTCCTCCGGAAGCAGCCCCGCCACGGGGTCGGTCGAGTTGAGCGCGCTCAGGGTCGGTCGTCGCCCTTTGCTGGTGAGTGCAAGGTCCTTGTCGTTGGAAACCTCCCACAGATGGTTCCGCTGCAAGGCCCAGAAAGGATAGACCACCTGCTGTTCGCCGGGAGGCGCACCGGCATAGGTGATCAGCAGCGGCTCGAGAGCTTCCCGAACAGTGGACCAGCGGTGTTCACGCGGACTGCCCCCTACCACCTGGCCGATGGCCCACAGCATCAGGAGCGGCCGGTGCAGGGCCTGCTCGCCCCCACGGACCGCGGGCTTCAGCTCGCCGACCCGTCTGATCAGTTCCTTCTCGATCACGGACACAGGACCACCTCACTCGTCAACTCTCGGTCGTATCAGAGCACAGACCACTGACAACGCGGTCCGCTCACCCGGTGGGTGGGGGGACGGCCGGGTGCCAGGTGGGGGTGGGGGTCGTGGGGCGGGAGGTCGTCGTGTGGAGGCGGGCGTCGAGGCCCAGGACGGCGGTGACGGTGGTGGTCGCGGGGGTGAGGACCGCCGCCGGGGCGCCCGCGTAGAGCATGCGGGACTCCGCCCAGGCGGGCGGCCCGCCGAACGCGGCCGCCGCGACCGTCCCGGAGTCGGCCCGCCCCGTCAGGACGCGCCCCGCCACGCCGACCGCGCCGTAACCCGCCCGGCCGCCGGACTCGGCGAGGGCGGTGACCCGCGGGGCGCCCGGACCCGCCGTGACCAGCGCGCTGCGCACCGCCCCCGAGTCGGGGCGCCGGAAGTAGAGGCGGACGCCCGCGCCCTCCCGGGCCGCCGACAGCGGGACCGTGGTCGCGGGGAGCGCGGTGGGGAAGGGACCGGCGAGCGGGGCGTCGGGGGCGGGCTGCGTCCAGGCCAGCACCGAGCGGGTGGTGGTGGCGTAGACGTGGCGCCGCCCGGCCGCGTCCGTGAGGGCGACGGGGTCGCTCTGCAGGTCCCCGCCGCCCAGCCGCTCCCAGTCGGCGCAGGCCCCCGACGGCTGCTGGACGCGGGCGCGCAGGGTGCGCCGGGTGTCGCGGAGGTAGACGGTGAGCCGGCCGTCGGCGTCGGCGACGGCCACGGGGGCGCTGATGGCGGACGTGCCGCCCTCGTCGCCCGGCTCCGGGGTGCCGAGCGACTGCCAGGGCCCGAACGGGCCGTCGGGCGCGGACTGGACGGCGTACACCACCTCGCGCCGGTAGTCGGCCGGCCGGGACCCGAGGACGGTGCGGGTGGCGAGGACGGTGATGCGGCCGTCGGGCAGGCGGGCGGCGCAGGCGCCGGAGTCGATGCCGGTGCCGGGCAGCAGCGCGGGCCCGGTCCAGGCCCCGGCCGGATCCCGGGACCACACCGCCATCCGGCCGTCCAGCGCGGCGAAGGCCCAGAGCCGGCCGGGCGTGCCCTCGGCGAGCCAGGAGGTGGTGTCGGCGCGGGCGTAGCGCAGCGACTGCGCCCAGTTGCGGCCGGTGGGACTGCCGGCCACCTTGCGGTCCCCGCAGCCCGAGGGGCTGCCGCAGTAGTCGGTGCGGTCCTGCCAGGCGTACGTCCTCAGGAAGCCGATCTTCGTGGCGGCCGTCTGCGGATCGAGCGCGTGGGGGAGGGTGCCGTTGTGGTAGCCGAGGTAGTTCTGGACGCAGAAGCGCGGCCGGTCCGTGACGTCCTGCGCGTACTGCGCGGTGGCGGCCTGCACGAAGCGGGCGCCGTACATGTGGTCCTGGTGGTCGGTGTACTTGCCGGTGTCCTCGTACCGGTTCGGCGTCGGGTCCTGCATGCGTATCGTCGTCGGCCGGTAGCGCTCCAGGATCCCGGCTATGGACCGGACCAGCTGGTCCCTGGTGTACGTGAACGCCTGCCCGACCGGGGTGCCGGTGGTGAGCTGGGCGCCGAGCGCCGGTATCGCGCCGTTCCACAGGCCGCGCAGGCTGTCGGGGTTCTCGCCGGCCGGGCTGCGGGCCTCGCGCAGCTGGAGCCAGACGAGGTGGACCTGGGGCCGGGCCACGAGGACGTCGAGTTCCGCCTGCCCGCCGCCCGCCGTGGGTATGACCGTACGGGTCCACGCGCTCGTGCGGTCGCCGGTGGCCATCTGGGCGTAGGCGGAACGGATGCCGTTCTGCCGGGCCTCCGCGTACCGGGCGCGGTCGGCGGGCTGCGCCGGGTCCCTGGCCTCGCCGCCGTGCGCCTCGTTGCGGCCGTCGGCCTCGCCGGAGGTGAGGTAGGCGGTGGTGAGCGGGAGCCCGGCCAGCAGGGACCGGCTGAGGTCGGGGTTCATGAAGAACAGGTCGTCGTCGGGGTGCGCGACGATCTGCACCACCGAGCCGGCGGTGGTGCTGACGGGGAGGGCGGCGGCCGGCCCGCCGGCCCCGTCGGCCTGGGTGGCCTCGGCCGAGGTCTGGCGGCCGGCAGCGATGGAGAGTACGCCGGTGGCGCCCACGGTGAGCATGGGCACCACGGCCGCGAGCAGGAAACGGCGGCGGGATACGGGCATCGGGTCACGCCTCGGGTCGTACCGGACGGGCGGGAAGGACCGCTGTGCAGTCAGTGAGAGGCGGAATCGGGGCAGTTGGTTCACCGCTTTCCGCGGATGACGGATCTCTTGCGGAGATGACCGGTTGTGAAACAGGGGGAGCGGAAAGCAAACAACACCCCGGGAAGGGGTGTTGAGGGGCGATATGGCGTGAATGAGCGCGTGTGGGAGCGTACGGCCCCCCTGCGACCCCCCTGCGACCTTCCTGCGCCCCCCTGCGACCGCCCTACGGCGCCGAGTTGCGCGGCCCCACCGGCTGCCAGGGGGACAGGTGCGCGTCGGCGGAGTCCGCCGAGGAGGTGACGTACAGCCGGGCATCGAGCCCGACCACCGCCAGGCTGACCATGTTCTTCCCGGTCATCGTGCTGGACGGGGCCCCGGCGAACAGCAGCGGCGAGCGCCGCCACGGCAGGTCGGAGCCCAGGTCCGAGCCGAGCTGCCCGCCCGCCGCGCGGCCCGCGAGCACGTGCCCGCTCGCCGTCACCGAGCCGAAGCCCTGGAGTCCGCCCAGATCGGTGAGGTTGTTGACCTTCAGGCCGCCGTCGCCGGTGATCAGGGCGGTGCGGACGTTGCCGGAGCCGGGCTTGCGGAACCACAGCCGCACCCCGCCCTCGCGGCCCTCCGCCGTCAGCGGGAGCGTGGTCTCGGGCAGTCCGGTGGCGGTGGGCGGCCCCAGCGGGGCGCCGGGCCCGGGCTGCGCCCAGCCGGTCACGGTCCGGGTGGTGGCGGCGAAGACCATCCGCCGGCCGGCGCCGTCGGTCGCGGCGGCCGGGGTGCCGTGCAGGTCGGCGCCGCCGTGGTTCTCCCACGGCCCCCAGCCGCCGTCGGCCCGCTGGACGCGGCCGCGCAGGCCGGCGGCGCCGTCGCGCACGTACACCGCGGCCAGCCCGGTGCCGTCGACGGACACGGCGGGGGCGCTGATGTCGGAGGTCCAGGTGTCGTCGGAGGCCTCGGGGGTGCCGAGGGACTCCCACGCCCCGAACTCGGCGGAGCCGGGGGCCCGCTGGACGGCGTACACGACCTCGCGCCGGTAGTCGGCGGCCCGGGCGCCGAAGGAGGTGCGGGTGCCGTAGGCGGCTATCCGGCCGTCGGGCAGGGTGACCGTGGAGATGCCCTGGTCCATGCCGGTCCCGGGGAGCAGGACGGGGCCGCTCCAGCTGCCGATCAGGCCGGTGCGGTGCCAGACGGCCACCTGGCCGTCGAGCACCTTGAAGGCCCACAGGCCCTGGTCCCGGTCGGAGGCGAGCCAGGACGTGCTGGTGCCGCGGGCGTAGTTGATGGAGTCGGTCCAGCGGTTGCCCGAGGGGTGGTCGGCGACCTTGAGGTCCCCGCAGCCGGCGCTGCTGCCGCAGTGGTTCGTCCGGTCGAGCCAGGCGTAGGTGTCCAGGATGTCCAGCTTCTCCCTGGCTTCGCCCGGGTCCAGGGCGCTGGGCAGGGAGCCGTTGAAGTAGCCGATGTAGTTCTGCACGCCGAAGTGCGGGCGGTCGTGGACCTCGCGGGCGTAGGCGTCGGAGGCCATCTGCACGAACCGGGCCCCGTAGAAGTGGTCCTGGTGGTCGGTGTAGCGCTTGGTGTCCGGGAAGCGGCCGGGGGTCGGGTCCTGCATCCGGATCGTCGTCGGCTTGTACCGGGTCAGGATCCCCTCGATGGTCCGGACGACCTGGTCCTTCGTGTACGTGAACCGCTGCTTGACGGGAGTGCCGGAGGCGAGCATCGACTCCAGGTGCGGGACCCGGCCGTCCCACAGGCCGTGCAGGCTGTCGGGCGCGTCGCCGTAGACGTTGCCGGCCTCGCGCAGCTGCAGCCAGACGAGGTTGACCTCGGGCTTCGCGACGAGGACGTCGACCTCGGCGTGGCCGCCGCCGTCGGTCGGGACGACGGTGCGCCGCCAGGCGCTGCTGCGGTCGCCGGTGGCCATCTTCGCGTAGGCGGCGCGGATGCCGTTCTGGCGGGCCTCGGCGTACGCGGGCTTGTCGGCCGGGGTGGAGTGCTCCTTGGCGACGCCCGCGTTGATGCCGTCGGCCTCGCCGGAGGTGAGGTAGACCGAGGTCACGGGGTGGCCGGTGGCGATGGAGTACCCGAGGTCCGGGTTCATGAAGTACAGGTCGTCGTCGGGGTGCGCGACGATCTGCAGGACCCGGCCGGGGTCGGGGGCGCCGGCCGTGGTCGCGGTGGTGAGCCGGGAGTCGGGGCCGGTGGGGGCCTCCAGGGCGGCGAAGGCCTCGTTGCCGCGCAGGACGAGCATCCCGGCCGCGGCGGCGGCCGCGAAGGCGGCGACGGCCTTGACCGTCCGGGCCCGGTGGCGGGCGTGGTGCGCCGGACGGTGGTGCGCGGCCCGCCCGCCGAGGTGCGGGTACGCGGCCTGCCGGGGGACCGGAGCCGCCCCACCGGAACCAGCCGCCCCACCGGAACCAGCCGCCCCACCGGAACCACCGTGCGGTGCGCTCGCGTCGGGGAGGGTGAGGGGCGGCGCGGGCTCGGGCCGTGGTGCCGCGGCGGTCGAGTGCCGCTGGGGAACCGGGGTGGCGGGACGGCGCGGGCCGGGTACGGAAGGCGGCGTCGGAGCGGAGAACGGGCGTCCTTCGGACATGGGGCTCCTCGCAACCGGTCGCACGGGGACCGGGCCCCTGACGCATAGATCTATAAGTATTCAGAAAATCTGATAATCCGCCTCATGATATTCGCCACGACACGCCGGTGAGTCGAACGCCTGCTCCGGCTAGGCTCGCCCCAGGCCGGCCACCACCGGCAGCGCCGGCCGACCACCGGCGGCGAGCACTCGGGAGGCGGCGGGATGACAGTCCCGGGACGCAGGAGCAGCACCTTCATCCGGCTGCTGCGCAGCGGTTTCACCGATCCCTCCACCGCGGCCCGGCTCCTCGACGCCGACGCGCTGGCCGCCGTACGCGCCGATCCGGTCCTGCTCGACGCCCTCGGCGCCACCGCCGACCCCGACCTCGCCCTGCTCGGCCTGGTCCGCCTCGCCGAGGCCCAGACCCCCGAGGAACTGCCCCGCCTCCTCGACACCCTCGTCAGCGCCAAGCCGCTGCGCGACCGCCTGCTCGGCGTCCTCGGCGCGTCCGAGGCCCTCGCCGACCACCTCGCCCGCCACCCCCGCGACTGGCAGGCCCTCGTCACCTACGAGGCCGCCGACCTGCACCCCGGCCTGGCCGAGTTCGAACAGGGCCTCGCCGACGCCGACGATCCCGTCGCCCTGCGCGTCGCCTACCGCCGCTGCCTGCTCTCCATCGCCGCGCGCGACGTCTGCGGCACCACCGACGTCGCCCAGGCCGCCGCCGAACTCGCCGACCTCGCCACCGCCACCCTCCGCGCGGCCCTGCGCATCGCCGCCGCCGCGGCCCCGCAGGACGCGCGCCAGTGCCGGCTCGCCGTCATCGCCATGGGCAAGTGCGGCGGCAACGAGCTCAACTACGTCTCCGACGTCGACGTCATCTTCGTCGGCGAGGCGGCCCCCGGCACCGACGAGGGCAAGGGCGTCCAGGCCGCCACCCGCCTGGCCTCCCACCTCATGCGGATCTGCTCCGAGACCACCGTCGAGGGCACCATCTGGCCCGTCGACGCCAACCTGCGCCCCGAGGGCCGCAACGGCCCCCTGGTGCGCACCCTCGCCTCCCACCTCGCCTACTACCAGCGCTGGGCCAAGACCTGGGAGTTCCAGGCCCTGCTCAAGGCCCGCGCCGTCGCCGGGGACGAGGAGCTCGGCGCCGAGTACATCGCCGCCATAAGCCCGCTGGTCTGGCAGGCCGCGGAACGCGAGAACTTCGTCGCCGACGTCCAGAAGATGCGCCGCCGCGTCGTCGACAACATCCCCGCCGCACAGATCGACCGCGAGCTGAAACTCGGCCCCGGCGGCCTGCGCGACGTGGAGTTCGCCGTCCAGCTGCTCCAGCTCGTGCACGGCCGCAGCGACGCCACCCTGCACTCCGGCAGCACCCTCGACGCCCTGCACGCCCTCGCCGCCGGGGGCTACGTCGGCCGCGCCGACGCCGCCCAGCTCAACGACGCGTACCGCTTCCTGCGGTCCATGGAGCACCGCATCCAGCTCTACCGGCTGCGCCGCACCCACCTCGTCCCCGAGGACGAGGCCGACCTGCGGCGCCTGGGCCGTTCCCTGGGCCTGCGCACCGAACCCGTCGCCGAGCTCAACAAGGCCTGGCGCCGGCACGCCTCCGCCGTCCGCCGCCTGCACGAGAAGCTCTTCTACCGGCCGCTGCTCGACGCCGTCGCCCAGCTCACCCCCGGCGAGACCCGGCTCTCCCCCCGCGCGGCCGGCCAGCGCCTGGAGGCCCTCGGCTACGCCGACCCCGTCTCGGCCCTGCGCCACCTCGAAGCCCTCGCCTCCGGCGTCAGCCGCAAGGCCGCCATCCAGCGCACCCTGCTGCCCGTCATGCTCGGCTGGTTCGCCGACTCCGCCGACCCCGACGCCGGGCTCCTCAACTTCCGCAAGGTCTCCGACGCCCTCGGCAAGACCCCCTGGTACCTGCGGCTGCTGCGCGACGAGGGCGCCGCCGCCGAGAACCTGGCCCGTGTCCTGTCCGCCGGGCGCCTCGCCCCCGACCTGCTGATGCGGGCCCCCGAGGCCGTCGCCCTGCTCGGTGACGCCGGCGGGCTGGAACCGCGTACCCACGAGGCGCTCGAACAGGAGGTGCTCGCCGCCGTCGGCCGCGCCGAGAGCGGCGAGGCGGCCGTCACCGCCGCCCGCGGGGTCCGCCGCCGCGAACTGTTCCGGACCACCGCGGCCGACATCATCTCCTCCTACGGTACGGAGGACAGCCCGGCCGAAGAGGACCCCGGAGCCCTCGTCGACCGGGTCGGCGACGCCGTCTCCGAACTCACCGCCGCCACCGTCGCCGGAGCCCTGCGCGCGGCCGTCCGCGACCAGTGGGGCGAGACCCTGCCCACCCGCTTCGCCGTCATCGGCGTCGGCCGCTTCGGCGGCCACGAACTCGGCTACGGCTCCGACGCCGACGTCCTGTTCGTCCACGAACCCCGCGAGGGCGTCGACGAACAGGAGGCCGCCAAGGCCGCCCAGTCCGTCATCGCCGAAATGCGCAGGCTCCTCCAGCTGCCCACCGCCGACCCGCCGCTGCTCATCGACGCCGACCTGCGCCCCGAGGGCCGCTCCGGCCCGCTCGTGCGCACCCTGTCCTCCTACGCCGCCTACTACCGCCGCTGGTCCCTGACCTGGGAGAGCCAGGCGCTGCTGCGCGCCGAACCCGTCGCCGGGGACGAGGAGCTGGGGCGGCGCTTCATCGAGCTGGTCGACCCGCTGCGCTACCCCGTCGAGGGCCTCGGCGAGGACGCGGTACGGGAGATCCGCCGGCTCAAGGCCCGGATGGAGGCCGAACGGCTGCCGCGCGGCGCCGACCCCACCCTGCACACCAAGCTCGGCCGCGGCGGCCTCAGCGACGTCGAGTGGACCGTCCAGCTGATGCAGATGCGGCACGCCTGGGCCGAACCGGGCCTGCGCACCACCCGCACCCGCCGGGCGCTGGCCGCCGCACACGCCGCCGGGCTGATCCCGACGGAGGAGGCGCAGGTCCTCGACGAGGCCTGGGTGCTCGCCACCCGCGTCCGCAACGCGGTCATGCTGGTCCGCGGCCGGGCCGGGGACACCTTCCCGACCGAGGTCCGCGAACTGGCGGCGGTCGGGCGCTACCTCGGCTACCCGGAGGGCCGGGTCGGCGAGATGCTGGACGACTACCGCCGTACGACGCGCCGCGCCCGCGCGGTGGTGGACGACCTGTTCTACGGGGCCTGACCCCTCACGGGCCCGACCCCCTACGGGGCCCGCCCGTCCGCGGGCCCCGGGGCGCCGCGCAGGGTGGCCGCGCAGGCCAGCAGCGCCGCCAGGGCCAGGTCGAACGCCGCGTCGGCCCGGCCCGGGCCGCCCGCCGCCAGGGCCCCGGCCAGCAGCGGGGTGTGCTCCGAGGGCTCCCACATGGCCTCGGGCGCCGCCAGGTCCAGGGCCGAGCCCAGGATCAGGTTCTCCAGGCCGGTCAGCAGCGGCATCACCCGCTCCTCGGGGAACCCGGCCGTGCGCAGCAGCGCCACCGCCCGCTCGTACTGGGCGAGCACCCTCGGCTCCCGCACAGGGGTCGTCATCAGCAGCGGGATGGCGCGCGGGTAGGCGGCGAAGGCGGCCCGGTAGGACCGGGCCCAGGCCTCCAGCGCCCGGTCCCAGGGCTCCAGCTCCAGCGCCGCGTCGTCGATGGCGGCGCACACCCGTTCGCGTACGAGCTCCACCACCCCGGCCCGGCCGTCCACGTGGTGATACAGCGAAGCGGTCTGCACCCCGAGTGCCCGGGCGATCTGCGGAACGCTGAACTCTCCTTGCTCGGCGACCAGTTGCAGGGCCGTGGTGGCGATCCGCTCCCGGTCCAGCAGGGGGGTGCGCGGCCGTGCCATGGGTGTTCTCCCTCGTCCAGGTCTTCCCGTCGCCCAAACGGGAGGCTACATTGCCGCGAACCGAAAGCCTTTAGGTTTTTGCTTCCCCGCCGCCTGCCGTTCGCAGAAGGGTGCCTCCGCATGCCCGAAACGCCCGAGCAGTACAGACCGCCGGCGCCCGCCGCCCGGCGCCCCGCCGCCCAGCGCTCCGACCCGCTGCGCACCGGCGCCCTCGGGACCGCCGACATCTCCTTCTTCGTCGTCTCCGCCGCCGCCCCCCTCACCGTCATGGCCGGCGTCGCCCCCGTCGCCATCCTCCTCGGCGGCATCGGCGCCCCCGCCGGATACCTCCTCGCCGGGCTCACCCTCACCGTCTTCGCCGTCGGCTTCACCACCATGAGCCGCCACGTCACCAGCGGCGGCGCCTTCTACGCGTTCATCGCCCGCGGCCTCGGCAAGCGCGTCGGCATCGGCGCCGCCCTGCTCGCCCTCATCGGCTACAACGGCATGGAGATCGGCGTCTACGGCCTCCTCGGCACCACCACCGCCGACACCGGCCGCGCCCTCGCCGGGCTCGACATCCCCTGGCTGCCCGTCTCCCTGGCCGGGCTCCTGCTCATCTGGTACGGCGGCTTCCGCTCCATCGACTTCGGCGCCAAGCTGCTCGGCGTGCTGCTCGTCGCCGAGACCGGGATACTCGTCCTCCTGGCGGGCGGGGTCCTGATCAAGGGCGGCGCCCACGGCCTGTCCGCCGGCTCCTTCGCCCCCGGAGCCGTCCTCGTCCCCGGCACCGCCGCCGTCCTGGCCTTCGCGTTCGCCGCCTTCACCGGCTTCGAGTCCACCGTCATCTACCGCCGCGAGGCCCGCGACCCCGACCGCACCGTCCCCCGCGCCACCTACATCGCCGTCGCCTTCCTCGGCCTCTTCTACGCCTTCGTCGTCTGGACCGTCATCCAGGCCTACGGCGCCGAGGAAGTCACCGCGGCCGCCGCCCAGGACCCGGGCGGCCTCTTCTTCACCGCCATCGGCACCTACGTCGGCCCGTGGGCGGCGGACCTGATGCACCTCTTCATCGTCACCAGCGTCATCGCCTCCCTCCTCGCCTTCCACAACGCCATCAACCGCTACGTGCTCGCCCTCTCCGAGGAGGGCGTGCTGCCCGCCGCCCTCGGCCGCGTCCACCCCCGCCACCGCTCCCCGTACCTGGCCGGAGCCGTCCAGACCGCCCTCGGCGCCGTCATCGTCCTCGGCTTCGCGCTCGCCGGCGCCGACCCGTACCAGCAGCTGCTGCTCTGGGTGAACACACCCGGCATGATCGGCCTCATGGCGCTCATGCTGCTCGCGGCCGTCGCCGTACCCGTCTACTTCCGGCGCACCGCCCACTCCGAGGGGCCGTGGCGGACCGTGATCGCGCCCGTCACCGCCGCCGTGCTGCTCGCCGTCGCGATCTGCCTCGTCGTCTCCAAGGTCGGCCTGTTCACCCAGGCCTCCCCGACCGTCAACACCGTCCTCGTCGCCCTCGTCCCCGCCGTCTTCCTCGCCGGGCTCCTCCTCGCCGGACGGCTGAAGTCCCGCCGCCCCGAGGTCTACGCCCGCTTCGCGGAAGACCGCCCCGCCGAAGACCGCCCCGCACCCCGCCAAGGAGAAGCACCGTGCCCGCTGCCGACACCGTCCTCACCGGAGCCCGCGTCCGCACCCTCGACCCCGCCCGCCCCGAGGCCGGCGCGGTAGCCATCGCCGACGGGCACGTCGTCGCCGTCGGCCACGACCGCGACGTACGCGACTGGCGCGGACCCGGCACCCGCGTCGTCGACCTGGCCGGCGCCACCCTCACCCCCGGCCTCACCGACGCCCACAGCCACCCGGTCTGGGGCATCGAGATGGCCACCGGAACCGACCTCTCCGCCGTCCGCGACCTCGACGGGCTGCGCACCGCCCTGCGCACCGCCGAGCGCACCGGCGGCTGGGTACTGGGCCACGGCCTCGACCACAACGCCTTCGGCGGCCACCCCGTCGACCGGACCGCGATCGAGGACGCCCTCGCCGGCGCCCCCGCCTTCCTGCGCCTCTACGACGGCCACTCCGCCCTCGCCAGCGGCCCGGCCCTCGCCGCCGCGGGCATCACCGGCCCCCGTACGTTCACCCAGCGCTCCGAGATCGTCTGCGACGACGACGGCCGCCCCACCGGGCACCTCGTCGAGCACGCCGCCATGGCCCTGGTCTCCGCCCTCGCCCCCAAGCCCGGCCCCGCCCAGCGCCGCGGCCGGCTGCTGGCCCTGCTCGCCGACATGGCCGCCACCGGCCTCACCGGAGCCCACGTCATGGACCTCGGCGACGGCGACGTCCCCGCGCTCCTCGCCGGCCTGGAGTACGAGCACGACCTCCCGCTGCGGCTGCGCCTGGCCCCCTGGTGCATGCCGGGAGCCGACGACGACGAGCTCGCCGCCCTGATCGCCCTCCAGGAGACCGCCGGGCGCCACTGGCGGGTCGGCGGCGTCAAGTTCTTCATGGACGGCACCGTCGAGGGCGGCACCGCCTGGCTGGAACACGCCGACTGCCACGGCCAGGGCACCGAGGCCTTCTGGCCGGACCCGCGCGCCTACTCCCGGGCCGTCGCCGTCCTCGACGCGGCCGGGGTGCGCACCGCCACCCACGCCATCGGCGACGCCGCCGTCCGCCACGTCCTCGACACCGTCGCCGCCCTGGGGCCCCGGGCCCGCATGCGGCACCGGATCGAACACATCGAGACCGTCCCCGACGACCAGCTCGGACGGTTCGCGCAGCTGGGGGTGATCGCCTCCATGCAGCCCCCGCACACCGCCTACACCCGGGCCGACCACACCGACGAGTGGTCCAAGCGGCTCGGCGGCGAACGCGCCGGACGGGCCTGGCGCTGCCGGGACCTGCGCGACGCGGGAGCCGTCCTGGCCCTCGGCTCGGACTGGCCCATCGCCCACCACGACGCCCGTCAGGTACTCGCCACCGCCCTGCGCCCCCGCGGCGCGGCATCCGGCGGCCGCTTCCTGACCGGGCTGATGGCCCTGGAGGGCATGACCTCGCACGCGGCGCTCGCGGCGGGGGAGGAGGCGGTGGCGGGCCGGATCGCGCCCGGGGCGCGCGCGGACCTCACGGCCTTCACCGTCGACCCGGTCACCGCGGACCCGGACGAGCTGGCCGAGGCCCCCGTACGCCTGACCGTCTCGGGCGGCCGGATCACCCACGGGGAGGGCTGAGGCGGGGAGCTACCGCCGGAAACGGTTCAGCAGGGCCGCCGCGGGATGCGGCTCGGTGTCCACCGGCCGGCGCGGCAGCCGGTGCGGCAGCGAGCCGTACCACAGGCGCGAGACGGCGTACCCGAAGGCCAGGCACATCATGCCGCCCACCGCGTCCAGCCAGAAGTGGTTCGCGGTGGAGACGATGACGACGAGGGTCGCCGCCGGGTAGAGCAGGCCCAGGATCCGCGCCCACGGCGCCGACGCCACCGCGAAGATCGTCAGCCCGCACCAGAGCGACCACCCTATGTGCATGGACGGCATCGCGGCGTACTGGTTCGACATGTGCTTGAGGTTGCCCGAGGCCATCGAACCCCAGGTGTGGTGGACCAGCACGGTGTCGACGAACCCGCCGCCGTTCATCAGCCGGGGCGGCGCGAGCGGGTAGAAGTAGTAGCCGACCAGGGCCACGCCCGTGGTGGCGAAGAGGACCAGCCGGGTCGCCGCGTAACGCCCCGGATGGAACCGGTAGATCCACACCAGCACGCCGATCGTCACGACGAAGTGCAGCGTGGCGTAGTAGTAGTTCATCCCCACGATCAGCCACGTCACCGAGTTCACGGCGTGGTTGACGGAGTGCTCCACCGCGATGCCCAGCGCGCGCTCGACGCTCCAGATCCAGTCGGCGTTCGCGAGGGCGGCCGCCTTCTGCTCCGGGACCGCGTTGCGGATCAGCGAGTACGTCCAGTAGCTGACCGCGATCAGCAGGACCTCGAACCAGATGCGCGGCCGGCGCGGCAGCCGCAGCCGGGTGAGGAGGGTGCGCCGGGACTCCGGACGGGCCTCGCCCTCGGTCACGGGGGGTGACGAGAGGTCCGTCCGGGTTTCCAGTGTCTTCACGCTCGATTCACCCATGGGGAGAGAGTCTGCCAGATGCGTTCTCGCCTCCGATCATCCCTCGGGACGGTCTTCGGCGCCCGCCCTCCGCCCTGCGGACTACGCGCGGTCCCGGGGGAGCGGGCTACGCGCCGCGGCGCTGCCCCGGGCCGGAGGCGGTGGACCCGCGGACCACCAGCTCCGGGAGGAAGACGAACTCGCTGTGCGGGGCCGGCGTACCGCCGATCTCCTCCAGCAGCGTGCGCACCGCCGCCTGCCCCATGGCCTGCACGGGCTGGCGGATGGTGGTGAGCGGCGGATCGGTGAACGCTATGAGCGGGGAGTCGTCGAAGCCGACCACCGACACGTCCCGGGGGACCGCGAGGCCCTGCTGGCGGGCGGCCCGGATCGCGCCGAGGGCCATCATGTCGCTCGCGCACACGACGGCCGTGCAGCCCCGGGCGATGAGCGCGGCCGCGGCGGCCTGCCCGCCCTCCAGCGTGTACAGGGAGTGCTGGATCAGCTCCTCGGTCCCGGCCTCGTCGAGCCCGAGCCGTTCCTTCATCCCGAGCCGGAAGCCCTCGATCTTGCGCAGCACCGGCACGAACCGCTTGGGCCCGACGGCGAGGCCGATGCGGGTGTGCCCCAGCGCCGTCAGGTGGGTGACGGCGAGCTGCATGGCGGCCCGGTCGTCGGGGGAGACGAAGGGGGCGCGCACCTTGTCGGAGAAGCCGTTGATGAGGACGTACGGGACGCCCTGGCCGCGCAGTTGGTCGTAGCGGCCCATGTCGGCGGTGGTGTCGGCGTGCAGCCCGGAGACGAAGATGATCCCGGAGACCCCGCGGTCGACCAGCATCTCCGTCAGCTCGTCCTCGGTGGACCCGCCGGGCGTCTGCGTGGCCAGTACGGGGGTGTACCCCTGCCGGGTCAGCGCCTGCCCGATGACCTGCGCGAGCGCCGGGAAGATGGGGTTGTCCAGTTCGGGGGTTATCAGTCCGACGAGCCCCGCGCTGCGCTGGCGCAGCCGCACGGGCCGCTCGTAGCCGAGCACGTCGAGCGCGGCCAGCACGGATTCACGGGTGCCCGCGGCCACACCGGGCTTGCCGTTGAGCACGCGGCTGACTGTGGCTTCGCTGACCCCCGCCTGGGCTGCGATGTCGGCTAGCCGTGCGGTCACGGGATTGGACTGTACCGGTCCCCGGCTCACAAAGCCCACCACGTGCACGAATCCGCGGGCAGCAGCACGGTGCGGCCGTCCGTCTCCACGGGGGAGCTGGAAAGGACCGGACGGCCGGGCGCGGGCATGTCGAGGGCGGTGGGCCGGGTGTTGACGGTGCAGGCGAAGTGGGGCCGGGTGAACAGGAGCGTGCCCTCGGGGGAGGGGAGCCAGGTCATCGGGCCCGCGTCCGGGGAGCCGAGGCCGGGCAGGGCGCGGCGCAGCTCCAGCGCGGCCCGGTACAGCTCCAGCGTGGAGTGCGGGTCGCCGGTCTGCGCGGCCACGCTCAGGGGGGCCCAGTCGGCCGGCTGCGGCAGCCAGCTGCCGCCCGGCCCGAACCCGTACGGGGGCCGGTCGCCGGTCCAGGGCAGCGGGATCCGGCAGCCGTCGCGAAGCCCCTCCTGGCCGGTGGTGCGGTGGAAGGCGGGGTCCTGGCGGACCTCGTCCGGCAGGTCGGTGACCTCGGGCAGCCCGAGTTCCTCGCCCTGGTAGACGTACGCGGACCCGGGCAGGGCCAGCATCAGCAGCGCCGCCGCCCGCGCCCGGGCCAGCCCCCGGGCGCCGCCGCCGTAGCGGGTGACGTGCCGCACCACGTCGTGGTTGGACAGCACCCAGGTGGTGGGGGCCCCGACGGAGGCGGTGGCGGCGAGGGACTCGTCGATGACGGTGCGCATCGCGGCCGGGTCCCACGGGCAGTTCAGGAAGCGGAAGTTGAAGGCCTGGTGGAGTTCGTCGGGCCGGACGTACAGCGCGAGCCGCTCCGAGGTGGGCGCCCAGGCCTCGGCGACGCCGATGCGCCCACCCCCGTAGGAATCGAGGAGGCGGCGCCAGGAGCGGTGGATGGCGTGGACGCCGTCCTGGTCGAAGAAGGGGAGCGGCTCGGTGCCGATCAGGGTGGCCTGCGCGCCCCGGCCGATGTCGGGCAGGCCGGGGGCCTTGACCATGCCGTGGGCGACGTCGACGCGGAAGCCGTCCACGCCCAGGTCCAGCCAGAACCGCAGGACGGAGGAGAACTCCTCCGCCACCTCGGGGTGGTCCCAGTCCAGGTCGGGCTGTTCGGGGGCGAACAGGTGCAGGTACCAGGAGCCGTCCGGGACGCGCGTCCAGGCCGGGCCCCCGAAGACGGACTCCCAGTCGTTGGGCGGCTGGGCGCCGGCCGCGCCCCGGCCGGGGCGGAAGAGGTAGCGCGCACGGGCGCCCGGCTCGTCGGCGAGGGCCGCGCGGAACCAGGGGTGCCGCTCGGAGGTGTGGTTGGGGACCACGTCGACGATGACCCGCAGGTTCAGCTCGTGCGCGGCCCGGACGAGGTCGTCGGCGTCGGCGAGGTCTCCGAAGAGGGGGTCGACGGCCCGGTAGTCGGCGACGTCGTAGCCGCCGTCCGCCTGCGGGGAGACGTAGAAGGGGGTCAGCCACACGGCGTCCACGCCGAGGCGGGCCAGGTGGGGGAGGCGCTCGCGCACCCCGCGCAGGTCTCCGACGCCGTCGCCGTCGCTGTCGGCGAAGGAGCGCACGTACACCTGGTAGATGACGGCATCGCGCCACCAGCCGCCGCTCGCGGTGGAGTTGCTGGAAGAGCTTGCAAGCGGGTCGGCCGTCAACTCGTGGGTCATATCGGGGTCAACGCGAGCACACGCCCCCTGGTTGCGGGCCCGGGGCATCGAAGGGGACTCGAACTGACGGCAAACCGCGGCAACCGTACGGACACACGGATGTAACGATCAGCTCCGCTTGCAGAAAATTGCCGCAAGGTCTTTCGGTCGGCTTTCAGGCTTGTTACGTTCCTGGCAACTCGGGACCGCGAGGGCGCGTCCGGGATCATCGAAGGAGTTCATATGCGGCGTGGCATAGCGGCCACCGCGCTGGTCGCGACCCTGGCGCTCGCGGCGACGGCCTGCGGCGGTGACACCAAGGGCGACGACGGGAACACCCAGGCCGGCGGCGAGCTCTCCGGCACGGTCACCTGGTGGGACACCTCGAACGACGCCGAGAAGGCGAGCTTCCAGAAGATCGCCGAGGCCTTCACGGCGAAGCACCCGAAGGTCAGCGTCAAGTACGTCAACGTGCCGTACGGCGACGCCCAGAACAAGGTCAAGAACGCCTTCAGCAGCGGCTCCGAGGCCCCGGACGTCATCCGCGCCGACGTCGGCTGGGTCGCCGACTTCGCCTCGCTCGGCTACCTCGACGAGGTCCCGGCCGACACCGCGAAGAAGGTCGACGCGGAGTTCCTGCCGCAGGCCGCCGCCAGCGGCAAGTACGAGGGCAAGACCTACGCCGTCCCGCAGGTCATCGACACCCTCGGCCTCTTCTACAACAAGAAGATGCTGGCCGACGCCGGAGTCCAGCCCCCCAAGACCCTGGAGGAGCTGAAGACCGCCGCCGCCGCCATCAAGGCGAAGACCGGCAAGACCGGCCTCTACCTGCGCGGCGACGACTCGTACTGGTTCCTCCCCTTCATCTACGGCGAGGGCGGCGACCTGGTCGACGCCAAGACCAAGACGGTCACCGTCGACAACGCCGCCGGGGTCAAGGCCTTCAAGGCCGCCCGCGACCTGGTCACCTCCGGCGCGGCGGTCACCAACGCCACCGACGGCTGGACCAACATGCAGACCGCCTTCAAGTCCGGGGAGGCCGCCATGATGATCAACGGCCCCTGGGCCGTGGCCGACAGCTACGCGGGCGACCAGTTCAAGGACAAGGCCAACCTCGGCGTCGCCCCGGTCCCGGCCGGCTCCGCCAAGGCCGGCGCCCCGCAGGGCGGCCACGACCTCGCCGTCTACGCCGGCTCCAAGAACACCGCCGCCGCGCACGCCTTCGTCGAGTACATGACCTCGCAGGAGGTCCAGGTGCAGTCCGCCAAGGAGCTCAGCCTGCTCCCCACGCGCACGGCCGCCTACGAGCAGCCCGACGTCAAGGCCAGCGAGATGGTCCAGTTCTTCAAGCCGGCCGTCGACAAGGCCGTCGAGCGCGCCTGGATCCCGGAGAACGGCTCCCTCTTCGAGCCGCTGAAGGTCGAGTACACCAAGGCCGTCACCGGAGCGTCGAGCCCCGAGGACGCGGCCAAGGCGGCGGGCACCGAGTTCCGCAAGATCCTCAAGGGCTGGAAGTAACGACGACGATGGCTGCCGACACCAGCCGGTCGGTGGCGAAGGCCGCGGGCGCGGACGCCGGGGAGACCTCCGGCGCCGCCCGCGGCCCCAGCCGCCCGACCGCCACCGCACCTCCCCGGGCGGGCCGCGGCCTCGCCCGGGCCCTCGCCACGCACTGGTACGCCTGGACGATGATCGCCCCGGTCGTCCTCGTCCTCGGCGTGATCATCGGGTGGCCGCTCGTCCGGGGCGTCTACCTGTCGCTCACCGACGCCAACGAGCGCAACGTCTCGCGCACCATCGGCGTCCGCCACATCGAGGCGACGTACGCGTTCGTCGGGCTGGACAACTACACCGCCGTGCTCGGCGACCCGGTCTTCTGGCAGCGGCTGGTGTGGACCGTGGTGTGGACCGTCGCCTGCGTCTCGATCACCTTCGCCCTCGGCCTCGGCCTGGCCACCATGCTCAACCGGCGGTTCCGGGGCCGCGCCGCCTACCGGATGGCGCTCATCCTGCCCTGGGCCGTCCCCGGCTTCGTCTCCGTCTTCGCCTGGCGGTTTCTCTTCAACCGCGACAACGGCATCCTCAACAAGGTCCTCGACGGCGGCGGCATCTCCGCCGTGCCCTGGCTCGACGACCCCACCTGGGCCAAGTTCTCCGTCATCGCCGTCAACGTCTGGCTCGGCATCCCCTTCATGATGGTCGCCCTGCTCGGCGGACTGCAGTCCATCCCCGGCGAGCTCTACGAGGCCGCCGAGATGGACGGGGCCGGCCCCTGGCAGCGCTTCCGGCACATCACGCTGCCCGGACTGCGCGCCGTCAGCATGACGGTGGTCCTGCTCTCCACCATCTGGACCTTCAACATGTTCCCGGTGATCTTCCTGCTGACGCGGGGCGGCCCCGGCGACTCCACCGAGATCCTGGTGACCCAGGCCTTCCGCGAGGCCTTCATCGCGAGCCCCCGCGACTTCGCCGGCTCCGCGACCTGGGGCGTCCTCATCCTCGCCCTGCTCATGATCTTCGCGCTGGTCTACCGGCGCTCGCTGCGCAAGCAGGGAGAGGTGTGGTGACCGTGACCACCAAGCCCGTCCGCGCCCGCGGCCACCGCTCCCCGCTCGCCTCGGCCGCACTGCACGTCACGCTGCTGGCCGCCTCCGTCATCGCCGTCTTCCCGGTGCTGTGGATCCTGCTGACCTCCCTCAAGCCCGCGAAGTACGCCATCACCACGGACTTCGTGAAGGAACCCAACCTCGGGAACTACCGCTACCTGCTGGAGGACAGCCACTTCCTCAGCTGGTTCGCCAACTCCGTCCTCGTCGCCGGCGTCACCACCGTCCTCGGCGTGTTCATCGCCGCCACCACCGGATACGCCGTCAGCCGCTTCAAGTTCCCCGGCATGAAGCCGCTCATGTGGACCCTGCTCATCACGCAGATGTTCCCGATGGCCATCCTCATCGTCCCGCTCTACAACCTGATGGGCGACCTCGGACTGCTCAACCAGCCCCTCGGCCTGATCATCACGTACCTCACCATCGCCGTGCCGTTCTGCGCCTGGATGATGAAGGGCTTCTTCGACACGATCCCGATCGAGATCGACGAATCCGGCCGCGTCGACGGACTCAACCCCTTCGGCACCTTCTGGCGGCTCATCCTCCCGCTCGCCAAGCCCGGCCTCGCCGTCACCGGCTTCTACGCCTTCATCACCGCCTGGGGCGAAGTCGCCTACGCCTCCGCCTTCATGGTCGGCGACGAGAACCTCACCCTGGCCGGCGGCCTCCAGACCTTCGTCACCCAGTACACCTCCAACTGGGGTGCCATGAGCGCGGCTTCCGTGCTCATCGCGATCCCGGCGGCGGTCTTCTTCCTCTTCGCCCAGCGGCACCTCGTCGCCGGTATGACGGCGGGCGCGACCAAGGGCTGACCACCCGCGCCCGCCCCCTTCCGCTCGACCGGCCCGATCTCTTCAAGGACGACATGACCCAGCACCTCGCCGAAACGCTCTCCACCCCCACCGGCACCCAGCCCGGCTGGTGGAGAGAAGCGGTGATCTACCAGGTCTATCCGCGCAGCTTCGCCGACTCCGACGGGGACGGCATGGGGGACCTCGAAGGCATCCGCAGCCGCCTGCCCTACCTCAAGGAGCTCGGCGTCGACGCCGTCTGGCTGAGCCCCTTCTACGCCTCCCCGCAGGCCGACGGCGGCTACGACGTCGCCGACTACCGGGCCATCGACCCCATGTTCGGCACCCTGCACGACGCCGACGCCGTGATCCGCGAAGCCCACGCGCTGGACCTGCGCATCATCGTCGACCTCGTCCCCAACCACTGCTCCGACCAGCACGAATGGTTCAAGCAGGCACTCCGCGAAGGCCCCGGCAGCCCGCTGCGCGAACGCTTCCACTTCCGGCCCGGCCGGGGCGCGGACGGCGAACTGCCGCCCAACGACTGGGAGTCCCTCTTCGGCGGACCCTCCTGGACCCGCGTCGCCGACGGCGAGTGGTACCTCCACCTCTTCGCCCCCGAACAGCCCGACTTCAACTGGGACCACCCCGCCGTCCAGGACGAGTTCCGCTCCGTCCTGCGCTTCTGGCTGGACCTGGGCGTGGACGGCTTCCGCATCGACGTCGCCCACGGCCTCGTCAAGGCCCCGGGCCTGCCCGACCTCGGCCGCAGCGAACAGCTCAAGCTCCTCGGCAACCAGGTCCTGCCCTTCTTCGACCAGGACGGCGTCCACGCGATCTACCGCTCCTGGCGCACCGTCCTCGACGAGTACGCCGGAGACCGCATCGGCGTCGCCGAAGCCTGGACCCCCAGCGCCGAGCGCACCGCGCTCTACCTGCGCCCCGACGAGCTCCACCAGGCCTTCAACTTCCACTACCTGGGCACCGGCTGGGACGCCGAAGCGCTGCGCGGCGCCATCGACGAGTCCCTCGACGCGATGCGGCCCGTCGGCGCGACCAGCACCTGGGTGCTGTCCAACCACGACGTGGTGCGGCACGTCACCCGCTACGGCGGCGGCGCCCGGGGGCTGGCCCGGGCGCGGGCGGCGGCGCTGCTGATGCTGGCCCTGCCCGGGTCCGCGTACGTCTACCAGGGCGAGGAACTCGGACTGCCCGAGGTCACCGACCTGCCGGACGAGGTCCGCCAGGACCCCGCCTTCCACCGCGCCACCGGCCAGGACGGACTGCGCGACGGCTGCCGCGTACCGATCCCGTGGTCCGGTACCGAGGCTCCGTACGGCTTCGGCGCGGGCGGCAGCTGGCTGCCGCAGCCCGAGGGCTGGGCGGCGCTGAGCGTGGCCGCGCAGACGGGAGAGCCCGGATCCACGCTGGAGCTGTACCGCACCGCCCTGCGGATCCGGCGCGAGCGGGCCGAGCTGGGCGCGGGCGACGCGGTGCAGTGGCTGCCCGCGCCGGCCGGGGTGCTGGCCTTCCGCCGGGGCGGCTTCGTCTGCACGGTCAACACGACGGGGGAGCCCGTACGGCTGCCCGCGCCGGGGACCGTACTGCTGGCCAGCGGGCCCCTGGCCGGGGACCCCGACCTGCTCCCGGCCGACACGGCGGTGTGGTGGCAGGGGTGACCTCCCCCCTCAGGCTGACGGACATCGCCGCGCAGGCCGCGGTCAGCGAGGCGACCGTCAGCCGCGTGCTCAACGGCAAGGCGGGCGTGGCGGCCGGGACCCGGCACAAGGTGCTGGCCGCCATGGACCTGCTGGGCTACGAGCGGCCGGTCCGGCTCAAACGGCGCAGCAACGGGCTGGTCGGGCTGCTCATCCCGGAGCTCACCAACCCGATCTTCCCGGCGTTCGCCCAGGTCATCGAGCAGGCCCTCGCCGGGCACGGCTACACGCCGGTGCTGTGCACGCAGACCCCGGGCGGCGCCACCGAGGACGAACTGGTCGAGCAGCTGGAGGAGCGGGGGGTCACGGGGATCGTCTTCCTGTCGGGGCTGCACGCGGACGCCTCGGCCGACCCGGCCCGCTACCAGCGGCTGGCGGCGCGGGGAGTGCCGTTCGTGCTGATCAACGGGTTCAACGAGGGGATCAGCGCGCCCTTCGTGTCCCCGGACGACCGGGCGGCCGCGGAGATGGCCGTACGGCACCTGGAGGAGCTGGGCCACCGCCGGATCGGCCTGGCGATCGGGCCCACGCGCTACGTCCCGTCGGCGCGCAAGGAGCAGGGCTTCCTCGCGGCCCGGCCCGGGGCCGCCGCCGAAGGGCTGGTGCAGCGCACGCTGTTCACCGTCGAGGGCGGCCACGCGGCGGGCGGCGCCCTGCTGGACCGGGGCTGCACGGGGGTGGTCTGCGCGAGCGACATGATGGCGCTCGGCGTCGTCCGCGCGGCCCGCGAACGGGGGCTGCGGGTCCCGGAGGACGTCTCGGTGGTCGGCTTCGACGACTCCCCGCTCATCGCCTTCACCGACCCGCCCCTGACCACCGTCCGCCAGCCGGTACGCGCGATGGCCACGGCGGCGGTGGGCGCCCTCCTGGAGGCGGTCGCGGGCACCCCGGTCCAGCGCACGGAGTACGTCTTCCAGCCGGAACTGGTGGTACGCGGCTCAACGAGCCAGGCGCCAGAGGGGGGCTGAGGGGGGGGCGGGGTCGGGGGAGGGCGGGGTCCACGGGAGCGGTGTCAGGGAGGGTTTGGTGGTCTCCCGTCAGTCTCATCGTCCTTCCGCGTCGGGCCGGCCCGTCAAGGGCGCTCCTTCGTCGCGTCGCTTCGCGATG
>NZ_JBICWZ010000020.1:0-110028 GCF_043199995.1 Streptomyces sp. NPDC048507
CAGGCGCTGCGCGCCTGGGAGAGAACCACCACCGCTTCGCGGTGGTGGTGGCCCCTTCGGGGCCAGACCCTCCGCTTCGCTCCGGGTACCTGAGTGCTGCGCACTCAGGACTGAACGGCCTCGCTACGCTCGGCCCAGAAGGGCCGAGCGTAGCGAGGCCCGGGGTCCTTCCGGGCCGAGCTCTCCGCTTCGCTTCGAGCTATGGACGCCCCTTCGGGCCGGAGTCCTTCGCTTCGCTGCGGACTGTTCCGGGGTCGCTTCGCTCCCCCGGAACTGGCCCCGTTTCACGGGGCTGGGGCTCCGCTGCGCTCCACCCCGAAACGGCCCAGCTTCGCCGGGCCGTCAGCTCCCGTACGACGTCTGAAAGCTGACCCCAATTCACCGGGGCCGGACTGGATCGTGTGGCCGGGTTGCCACCCGCACGACCCAGTCGCAGATTACTCCGAGAAGGCAACCGAACGGATCTTCATCTTCGTCGTGCCATAACCCGTCAACGGCCGCAGGGTGTAGTACGTGTCTCCCTCGCAGTCCGCCTCGGCGAACACGGTGGCCGACGCGGTCGTCCGGTTGCGCGGCGAGTCCGCCGGCATCGTGGCCGGATCCGCTACCTCCGGCAGCGTGATGCACTGCTGGCCAGCCGGATCCAGCAGGGCGCGGATGTGGTGGTGACCGTTGGCGTCGGTGTAGCGGTACTGGAACTCGCCGATAGCGGCGGACGCCGACGTCGGAATCGTCAGGACAAGGCTCATCGCACCGAACGCGGCGATCGCCGCATTACGAACACGCATGGGAAGCTCCCTGATGAAGACAGTTACTGCTTGACGTCTTCACACTGACCTCCTCCCTTACATTCACACCTCCCACACCTCCAGGTATCTCACAGAAACGATTCCCCCTCACCTCAACAGCCCACAACCCCAACCCGGACCCTTCCAGCCGGTGGGGTTGTGGGACTGTCACCCGAAAGCGGGAGGAAGCCGGAAAGCCGCCTGCACGGCTGCTGCCACCCGGCAGACTCAAAGCGCATCACACCACGAATATAAGTGTGTAGGATCCCGAAGCCCTCACCACTGCATACCCTGGAAAAAGGCCCGCACCAAATGTCGGCGATCGGTGAAACTGCGCAGTATTCAACCAACCCGCGCAGCCAGGCCCCAAGCTAGGAACTAAGCAGGTCAGACAGCTGCACGCCCCAGATTCTGCGCAGATTCGGTGAGCCACCACAGTCGGTCTTCGCTCAGCCAACCTGCACAATCCCAGGTGAGAAGCGTGACGACTACTCAGTTTCACTGACCAGCGACAAGATAGATAGAGAGACCGGCTCCGCGCGGATCGGCTCCCCCACTGGGAACAGCCCGGGCGCCCGGGCCGAGCGGGGATGGGACACATGATGGTCGTCACGGTCGAGCCCGCCGACCTCGACCAGCTCGACGCGCTCGTCACCGCCCAGCAGGATAACGAACTGCGCTGGCAGGCCAGCGCCGAAGCCACCGCGGACGTCCCTACCTGCGGGAGGAAAGCCGCCACCGGATCACCCGCTGGCGGCAACTCGCCCCCGCCCTAAATGCCCAGCTGGAAGCGGCCGGGCTCCTAGCGCGAGTGAGAGCCGGTCCCCGCGGGCGCTCCCCCGGGCGGACAGACGCTCGGCGGGATTTGGCCCCGGCCAGGGTGCGGGGCTGACCGGCCCGCTGTGCGTCACCAGCCCGGGCGCGAGCACAGACTCCAACCCGGGCGCTAGGCGGAGGCAGCCGGAACCGTCGAAGGGGCACGGGGGCCTGGAGTCCTCACCCCGCTCCCCCGACCGCCGCCAAGCCCGGACCCGACCGCGCGCTGCCCCCTCGTCACCGCGGCGCAGCCGCAACCCGTGCGGGGGCAGGCCGCTCCGCCCGGGGCCATCAGCCGGGCGGAGCGGGCCCGACAGGACTGGGCCCCAACCCTCGCCCGAGCCCAGGCGCGGGCGCAGGCTCGGGCTCCAGACCGGGCCCGAGCATCAACCCGCTTACGAGCTCCAGCTCAACCACGAGCACTACCCCGGGCCCGAGCCCCAGCCCGGGCACGGGCCCGGCCGGTCCGGCGACACCACAGACGCAGCAGGAACGGGCTCGGGGACTTGGGCCCTCACCCCGCTCCCCAGCCGCCGCCAGAACGGGCACGAGCGCGGACCCGCTCGTCACCGGGGCGCATTCCGTCTTCCCGCACCGTTCGATGCCGCCCGGCAGACGCAGGCGCCGGCCCTGGATCGATCGGCGAGGACGCCGAACAGCCGCGCGCGGGCCGGGCTCTGTGCCGGACGGGCAAGGTCCGCAGCCGCAGCCGAGCTCACCGCGAACGCCCCGCCCCCTTACCCGGTACGGCCTGCTGCCGGTGCGCGGGGACCGCAGCCTCCGCCCGGGCCGGCTGCCCGGGCGCGCCGGTGGCCGGGGTGGTGGTGGAGCGGGTGCGGGCCGCCGCCGCGGAGACCCGGATCCGTACCGGGGACGCGGGCGCGGGCGGGACGGAGGGCGGGGTCGTCAGGGCGTGCAGGGTCGCGTCCACGAGACGGCCGGCCGCCGCCGAGCCGCAGCCGATTCCCTTCCAAGCCCCGCCCTTCCCGGTGTCGGTGGTGAGGCGGGCCAGATGCACGGCGAGGAGTGCGGGGCCGCCCTGTTCGCGGATCTGGTTCATGCGGGCCGCGAGCAGCGGCCACGGGCGCGAGGCGACCAGGAGACCGGCCTGTGTCTCGGGCAGCACGTCCTTGACGAGCCCGACGATCGCGGCGTGCCCGAACAGGTTCACCCCGAGCTGCTCCGTGGATCCGGGCGACGTCGATGCCGCGCTCGTCGAGCCAGCCCATCTGGGCCGCGATGTCCGGCCAGGCCGGGGGGGGAAGAGAGGATCGCGTCGCGGACCACGCCCTCGGGCAGCGACTTCTTCAGGAGGCCCGCCCACCGGTCGGTGCCCTCCGCCTTCGTCCGCGCGATGTTCGCGGCGACGGCCTGGTGGACTCCGGCGGTCATCCGGCCCAGCTGCGGCAGAAACGTGGAGAGGTCCACACCGGCCTGCTGGAGACCGACGAGCTGGCGGGCCATCACCGGCCAGTCCACGCCCTGCATCAGCTCGGCGAGGACGTCCCCGAGGACACCGCGCAGCTGGTCCGCCGACCAGCCCGGGGCCATCTTGGCCGCGTCCTCACCGAGTTCCTCCTCCCGGCCCGTCAGGCGCTTCTGGGTGGCGTGGCGCACGGCATTGGTGATGGTCATCATCAGCCGGAAGGCCATCGCCGCGGTACGCGCGCGCTCGCTGCCGGCGAGCGGGAACCGCGGCTTCCACCCGTGTCGGCTGCCCGGGGGCCGCAGTGGCCGGGATCGTCGTGAAGGGGGAGCGGGCCGTCGCCGAGGAGACCCGGGGGCGGGAAGCGAGCGCGGCCGGGGCGGAGGCCGAGGTCGTGGGGGTGTTCAGGGTCGCGTCCACAAGAGGACCCGCCGCGGCCGAGCCGCAGCCTCTCCCCTGCAGCCCACTTCCTTCCACGAGGTGTCGGCGGCGAGGCGAGCCGAGAGCGCGGCGAGGAGTACGGGCCGCCCTGGCCACGGATCCGGTCCATGCGGGAGAGGCGGGAGCCGACCAGGAGGCCGGCCTCTATTGCGGGCACGTCCCTGACCAGCCCGACGATCGTGGCGTGCCCGACGAGATCGACACCGGGCAGTTCAAGGCCATCTTGCGGTCGCCGACGTCCAGGTGTGTGGGCGGGCCGCTACCCGTCACGGCAGTGCTCCGTGGCCGGGACCGGGGAGGTACGGGCGGACGAGGGAGCCTGTGTCGCGGGAGGGGAGCCCGGGGACCTGCGGCGCCGCGGCACCGTCGTCGCGGTGTCCGCGCCGGCCGGTGTGGCTGCCGGGCGGGAGCAGGGCGGCGGCGAGGACGACGATGTCGTCCGCGGGGGCGGTGGCGAAGGCTTCGAGGAGTGTGGTGCACAGGGCGTCCGGTTCGAACGGGCCGACCACGGCGGAGGTGCTCAGGAGTTGCAGGCGCTCGTCGAGGTCGCTGTCCCTGGTCTCGATAAGGCCGTCGGTGATCATCAGCAGCCTGGCTCCGGGGGTGATGTCGTGGCTCGTGGCCGGAGGGTGCGGCAGGCGCAGGCCTAGGAGCGGGCCGTGCTCGCGCAGGTAGCGAGGCGGGCCGTCGCAAGGCAGCAGCAGGGGTGGCAGGTGGCCGGCGTTGGCCATGTGCATGACCTTGTTGTCGGCATCGATCAGGACGATGCACAGGGTGACCGTCCATCCCGGGTGGTGCAGGGCCAGCAGGTGGTCGAGGTGGTGGAGCAGGGTGTGCGGGGGGTGCCCTAGGGCTGCGTAGGCGCGCAGGGCGTGGCGGAGTTCACCCATGACGAGGGCTGCTTGCAGGGAGTGGCCCACGACGTCGCCGACCGCGAGGAGAAGACCGTCGGGAGTTTGGACGGCTTCGTAGAAGTCGCCGCCGATCTCGGTGGTGGAGGTGGAGGCCTGGTAGCGGACGGACAGGTCCACGCCGGGCGTCTCGGGGAGGGTGGCCGGAAGGAATGACCGCTGGAGGGTGAGGGCGAGTTCATGCTCCTGGCTGAAGCGTTCGACGACGTCGTTGTGTTCGACGGTCAGGTCGGCGTACAGGGCCATGACGCCGGCATTCGTCTCGGTGAGTTCCTCGTTGAGGCGGGCGAGTTCGTCGCGCTGGGCGTGGGATTCCTGCAGTGCTGCGAGGAGGTCGTGGGTCTGGGCCTGGAGGTCGTCGATCGCGCTCGACGGTGCGGCTCCCGCGACGAGCTCCCGGATCCGGTCCACCGTCGTCTGCTGGGGGGCGGCGGGCTGGGTCAGGAGACAGGTGATGTCGATGCGACCGCCGGACGGGGTCGGGGTGTCGTCGGCGGGTTCGTAGCGGGTCTGTGGAAGCAGGCGGGTGACGGCGGCGAGCGACTGGGTGCCGGGGGTCCGGTCGTCGAGCCACCGCAGGGAGACCTGGAGCGCGGCCGGTTGGTCCTGGACGGCGAAGGAGACGGTCATGGCGGCGGGGCGCAGGAGGTCGCGTCCCAGTTCGCTGAGCGCGGTGGCCAGGCGGACCTGGTCGCGGCTGTCGAGACCGGCCGCCTGGGCGATGGATTTGGCGCTGCGGCGCAGCGTGAAGACGTCGCGCTCGGTGGTGAGGGTCGCGGTGAGAACGGGGATGTCCCGGCCGGTGCGGGCGGCCGGTGCGGTCACCATCCCCCCTTGGCGATCACCACGCTGGCGTCGTCCCGGCGGGTCCCCGCATGGCGGAGCAGCCCGGCCGCGATGAGGGCGGGTGGGTGATGGAGGAGGGGGGCGAGGTCTGCGGCGGTCCAGCGTTCGCTCAGTCCGTCGGAGTGCATGACGAGCGCTCCCCGCGCGGGCAGATGGTTCTCGAGGGTGCGCAGCCGGCTCATCTGGTGGCCGACGATTCCGGGGTGGGAGAAGAGGGTGGTTCGGTTCGTCGCGGTGACCAGGGCCGCGGTGATGTTGCCGACGCCGCAGAACAAGACGCGGCCGTCGGGTTCGATGCGGGCGACGGCAACGGCGGCGCCGCGGGTTCCGCGCAGGCTCCGGTGGATCTGCTCCATGGCCTGTTCGGGGGAGCGTGCTGCGCCGGTGCGGAAGGCCTGGACCGCGGCCTGGGCGGCGAGGGCGGCCATCGGGCCGTGGCCCAGGCCGTCGCAGGCCATCACCAGGATGCTCCGGCCCGGTCCCAGCGTTGCGGCCCGGACGAGCGGGATGCGCCTGCTGACACCTGTCGGCTCGGGTGAAGGCGGGCGTGGTGTGGCGGGCCTGGTGGCGGTCAGGGCCGACCAGCTGAGAGGGGCTCCGGAAAGATCGTCGGAGCGTTCGCGTCGTCTGTCGCCGGCCGGTTCCGCAGCGGAGTCCTCGCCGGTGTCGGCACGTACCGCCCACGCGTCACCGCAGACGTCCTGTCCCCCCAGGGCGCGGGTGATGCCCGCGACCGCAGGTTCGGCCTTTGCCGCCTCTGGCGGTGGGTGGGGCCAGAATCGTGCCAGTTGCACCGTTCCGATCCCTGGCTGGGAGTGGATGGCGAAGGTGTCGGCAAGCCGCTGGACGGCGCCCAGGCCGATGCCGAGCGTGCCCTTCGTGGACATGCCGTCGCGCAGCGCGTCCGTGACGTCGGGCATGCCCGGGCCGTTGTCGACGGCAAGCACTTCCACTCCCGCGACGTCGGGCGTACGCAGCACCCGCAGGAGCAGGGAACCGTCGACGGCGTGTTTGGCCGTGTTGGTGGCGAGCTCGGCGACGGCCAGGACGAGTTGGCCGGTGCGATGTTCGCCCAGGGCTATGCGGCGTCCCAGGGCGGCCGCGGCGCCTCGGGCGGCCTCGGGCTGGTCGCGGAACCAGGTGATGTCCTCGCAGTCCGTCAGAAGCGGCCTCAGGTGGTGGGGGGCGTTCATCGGGCCCACTTGGTGATGGTGACGGTGGTGCCGCTGCCCGCGGCGGTGTCCAGGACGAAGTCGTCGACGAGCCGCTTGGAGCCGGACAGGCCCAGACCCATCCCGCTGCCCGAGGTCCAGCCGTCCGTCATCGCGAGGTCGGTATCGGGGATGCCCGGGCCCTGGTCGGCGAAAGCGAGGCGTACCCCGCGGCGGCCTCGTTCGTCGACGAGGGCTGCGGTCATGGTGCCGCCACCGCCGTAGATGAGGGTGTTGCGGGCCAGTTCGCTGGCGGCGGTGACCAGTTTTGTCTGCTCTACCAGGGACAGGCGGCACTCCTGGGCCAGGGCTCGCGCCAGTTGACGGGCCTGCACCACATTGGCATTGCCCGTGATCTCCAGTACCTGGGGGGCGCGGGTGCTCACAGTCCTGCCGCGGTGTCCGGGATGCCGCTCTGGGGTGCTGCGCCGGTGCCGCTCCGGTCCTGGTCGAAAGGCACCGCCCGGGCCCGTTCCAGCATGCGCAGGCCTTTGTCCAGAGTGAGCGCGGTTTTGACGCCGCCGAGGGACAGGCCCAGTTCGACGAGGGTGATCGCGACGGCCGGGCGCATGCCGACCACGACCGTCCGAGCGTCAAGGAGGCGGGATATGGCAGCGATGGTGGCCAGCATGCGTCCGACGAAGGAGTCGACGATCTCCACGGCGGTGATGTCGATGACCACTCCGTGGGCGCCGGAGGCGACGACGGCCGCCGAGAGGTCGTCCTGCAGCAGCATGACCGCCTGGTCGTCGAGGTCGGTCTGGATGGAGACGAGCAGTACCTGTCCGATCCGCAGGACCGGAACGCGTTCGCTCATCGGCCACCGGCCGAGCGGGAAAGGGCGACGCCCGAGTTGTGGAGGGCGTGCCGCAGTGCGTCGGCGAGGGTGGCCTTGGTGACGATGTCGCCGAAGTCGATGCCGAGCGCCACGATGGTCTGCGCGATTTGCGGCCGGATGCCGGAGATGGTGCATTCGGCACCCATCAGGCGGGCGGCCACGACGGTCTTCAGGAGGTGCTGGGCGACCTCGGTGTCGACGGCCGGGACACCGGTGATGTCGATGATGGCCTGCTCGGAGCCAGTGTCGATCAACGCCTGAAGCATCTTCTCCATCACGACCATGGTGCGCGCCGAGTCCAGGGTGCCCACCAGGGGAACGCCGATCACCCCGTCCCACAGCTTCACCACAGGAGTGGACAGCTCCAGAAGCTGCTCGGCCTGCGCGGCGATGAGCTCCTCGCGGGTGCGGGTGTAGACCTCGATGGTGAACAGGCCCAGCTTGTCGAGCAGTCCGGCGAAGTGGAGGTACGCCTCCACGTCGGCGTCCTTGCCGACCAGCGTCGACTCCAGGACCTCCTTGAGGGCGAACACGCTCACCGCGGTCTCGCTGGGGCTGAACCCCTGGCGGGCGCGATTGCGCGACAGCTCGGTGAGGAGCGCGCGGACCTCGCCGAATTCCTCGCCCCGGGCGTCCAGGCTGCCGCCGCCGAGCGCGTCCACCAGCGCGTTGTACAGCTCGTGGAGTTCGCGCTGCACCTCGGCGCGGGTCACCCGCCCGCTCAAAGACCCGGTGACCTTGTCGGCCCACTCGGCACCGAGGTCTTCACCGCGCACGGAGAGCAGGCCGATCAGACGGTCGGTAACGCTTTCGCCGGTCATTCGGCACGCCCCTCATTTTCGGGAGACTGGACAGCCTCCGTCGATCCCTACGATCAGAACAGAACTACAGTGATGTTGTCATGCCCGGAAGTGTGTATGCGCCCGGTCCGCAACTCCCTGTACAACGCCGGAGCCCAGCTCTGGACCGCGTCCCCGGCCCGGGCGCCGGATGGCCGCAGCCGGGGAGCCGCCGGTTGCGGGTCTGCGTCCTACCGCTGACGCTGTTCACCGGCCTGGGGATGACCGCCACCTTCCGGCTGTGCCGCGACGGTGCGCAGAGCCGGTGCACCCCGCCGCCGCTCCCCGCTCCCCGCTCCCCGCTCCCGAGCCAAGCCGGCGCATGAATCCACACCTCCGCCCCACAACCCGGCCCTTCGCCGCACTGCGGCTTGGGCGGCGGGTGAATGCCGCTCTCGGCGGTCGAGCTCGGCCGAAGCCGACGGGCGCGAGGAAGGGTGTGGCGGCATGCGTGTGGGGGCGGCAGCCCGGTGGCTGCCGCCCCCCACTTGCGCCGCCTGGGCGGCTGTCATCTCAATGTTCAGAGGCGGTTCGAAAGGTTGCCGTAGTAGCCGCCGACCTCACGGTGATAGTCCTCGTTGCCAAGGTGCTTTTCCTTCTCGAACTCCGGAGCGGCCTTGATCTGGTCCTTCGTCCAGCCGACATAGATCTTCTTCTCCTGCGCGTCGACCCGGTCGATCGTGCCCGCCGGCAGAAGGACCTCCTTGCCGAAGATCCACGGGCCGGTGTCGACCACGACGTACGACGAGCCGACCTCGTCGGAATGCTTGTCGATCTTTCCGATGGAACCGTCGGCCGCCTCGACCTTGTAACCCGTCAGGTCACCTCCGACCGTACGGCCGGACGTCTCGCGGTAACCCCACACACTCTCGGTCATAGCAACCTTCCTCCACATCGGCTGTCGGCGCGCGAGCCCCCGATGCCACGGCCCGCGCCACCATCGCACGTACGCCTGCCCCGAAAGGCCCGCCCAAACCCGGCCGCCGGAATCCCAGGCACCGGAAGGGTCGTCAGGCCACCACATCGCCGCACAGGCGGGATGCAGCGTGCCAGCCCCACGCCCACGCTCTCTGGCCCCGCGCCCTTGGCCGGCGTCACCTGCTGCCGGCGGGCAGGGACCGCGACTTCCGCCCGGGCCTGCCGTCCGGGCGCCGCGGCGTCGGGTCTCGTGGTGGAACGGAAGCGGGCGGCCGCCGGGGAAACAGGGCCCCCCGGCGTGGGCGCGGCCGTGGTGGGGGGCGTGCCAGCAGGTGCCGCACCGCCCGCTCGTCCAGGCCTAGCGCGACCGCCGCCCGGCCGGACACCTGGCCCGACGCCATGGATGCACGACTCAAGACGCCGGCGCTGGCCTCGACCAGCGCAACACGGACTCCGGGGGGCGTACGAACTCCAGCCCGCGCGCCGACCTCGCCGAGCACCAGCACCAGCACCGCTCCCAGCCCGCACCGGCTCCGGCCGGAGCACGAGCCCAGGCTCCAGCCTGCGTACGCGATCCAGTCGGAGCCCCGTATCCAGCCCGCGCGGGGCACGGACTCCGACCCGAACCCGAAGGCAGGGTTCAGCCCGGGTGTGGGACCCGGGTGCGACGTCCGGCCGGGGAGTCCCTTGTGCCGGCGGCCCTCAGCCGGGTGGCCGTGGCTGCTGAAGCGAGAGCCCGCCGGACGCGGCGATGCGCAGGGCCAGGGAGCGGTCTGCGTCGGGGTGCGCGGCGAAGCCGGCGCGAACGACCCAGGGACGGTCTCGGCCGGGGCCGGTCTCGTGGCGGACGATGTGCCCTCGCTCTCCACGCAGTCCCAGACAAGGGCGGCAAGCCGGCCGGAGGCCGGGTTCCGGGCGTTGCCGGGGCGGAAATCGCAGGAGGCACACCGCTCGGCCGCCACCCGGCACCGGCCCGACACCGGGTCGGTGACCGGCGCGCTTCCGACCGTCACCTGAGTCCTGTCACTGTTCGCTCGCCATGGCGAACTCGCGCTGGAGGCAGTACCGATGACCACCCACCAGACGTGCAGCAGCCTGTCCCGGGGCAGCGCCCCCGCGCCCGTCCGGCCGTCCGACCCGGCCCGCGTCCCGCAGCAGGCCGCTGTCGGCGCCAGCCTGACCTCCTCAATAGCCCAAAGTGCCGCTCACGGCCCGGCTGGTGGACAAGTTCCTCACCAACCCTCCCGACTGGCTCAGGGTCCTGTGGCACGCGCTGAAGCCATGGGAATAGCCAGGCGGCCGGGCAGGACCCACCTGCCTGGTCGCCTGATGCCGCTCGGACGTCAGGCGACGCTGGGCTCGTGGGCGTACCCCCCGCGTCCGCGGCCGATAGCAGACACCGACCGGCTGTGGATCGTGGACGGCACCCTCATCCCGGTCCGCGACCGGAAACCGGGCGCCTCGTCAAGAACTACCGGTTTTCGGCGAACGTGCAGGTCATCATCGACGCCGACACCCGCCTGGTCGTCGCCTCGGCCCGGCCGGCGCCGGGCAACAAGGCCGACGCCCACGTCTGGCGGGAATCGGACCTGCCGACCGTGGCGGCCGGGACGACGGTCATCGCGGACGGCGCCCACCTCGGCACCGGGCTGATCGTCCCGCACCGCAGACGAGCCGGCCGCCCCCTCTGCGCGGGCAGGAGGAGGACAACGCCGAACACCGCCGGGTCCGCGCCCGCGTCGAGCACACCCTCGCCCGCATGAAGCACTGGAAGATCCTCCGCGACTGCCGCCAGAAGGGAAACGGCCTCCACCACGCCGTCCAGGCCAGCGCCACCCTCCACAACCGCGACATGACACGGTGGAACAGCAGGTCAAACACTCCACCAGCCTGCCCAAAGCAGACCTCCAACACCCTTTGGTTGACCGACGGCACCCTGGCAACCCAGCTCGAACAGCGGCCTCATCTGGTTCGGGGCTCCGCCCGAACAGCCCTCTGCGCGAGATGGGGTAACCCCGTTTCGCGGGGTCCGGCCTGCAGCCCGTTGGGTGGGTCCGGTTCGCTCTCCCGCCCCGGGTTCTTCCGGCTTCGCCTCCAGGACCGGCCCGCTTCGCGGGCGACGGCAGCAGAAGGGGCCGTACCTCGGGGTCAGTCGGTCCGTCGAGCCACGAGCGCCCCACCCGTCAGAGTGGGGAGGGGGAGGCGTATCAGGTTCTGCATCACATGATGCGCCGTGTCGTCTCCAGAGAGCGGCCCCACCACCCGCGGGCTGCCCCGAACGCACGGCCTCGCCGTTCGCTTCAGACCCTCGCTGTCCGCGTCGCCGGGTCCACTGCCGGCGTCTCCGTCCCGGCCGCGGCCACGGCCTCGGCGGCGGTGTACGAGGAAGCGAAGGTGAACGCGCGTGGCGACGGGCCGTGGGCGCGCAGGTCGCCGAGCCGCTCCAGCGCCTCGCCGACGGTCGGCAGGTGGCCGGCGGGGACCCACCAGAGAACCAGGTGCGCCTCAACATGCCGCTCGAACCATTCGCGGCGCCGTCGCATCGCCTCCAAGTGCCCGCTGCGATAGGCGAAGTCCCACAAGGACTCCAGGGTCTGCCACACCGACAGGTTGACGATGACGCCTTCACCCGCCGGGCGCAGTCCGGTGGCGTCGGCTTCGCCCTCGCCCACGAGCCGCCACACGAAGCCGGGTGCCGCGTCGGCGGTGGAGTTGACCGGGTCGAGCAGCTCGACGAACGCGGCGGTGCGCGGGTCGTCGAGGGGGTGCAGGAGCGTAGCGACGTTGAGCTGGGCGAGGTGGAAGGCATGCGCGGGTTCGGTCATGGCCTCATCCCAGCACGCACTACATTTCTATGTCAATGATGATTGTTTTTAGAGATTGCGACGCAGCACTCCCCCGGCCGGGCATCCATGCGTGCGCGGAGCGGACCGTCGGTGCCCAGAAGCCCTTCGAGCAGTGCGAGGTTCATGCCGCAAACGAGTGGGGGAAACCGCTCGGCAACGGCGTGGAACGGGCAGTTGCGCATGCGGACGACCGCCTCCGGGCCGGCCTTCCCCTCGTCACCGCTGCCTTCCAGGTGCGGTTCGTAGCCGCGGGCGGCCAGCACCTCCACGGCCTCCTCAAGGCCGTCGCAGGGCTCCGCCCCGGCGCGCAGGGCCTCTCCCCGGCGGCGCGCGGCCGCGTAGAGCCCGGCGTCGAGCCCGGCTTCCTCCGCGGCCTCGGCGAGCAGCTCGGCCGCCATGCGGTAGTCACGGGCGGGCAGCGACACGGACCGCTCGACGAGCGCTCTGGTGTACACCTTGGCCGGACGGCCGGCTCCCGGTCCCGAACGCCCGCTCAGACGACGGCTCGCGCTGTCCAGCAGCCCCGCCTCGACCAGACGCTCCAGGTGGTGCGCAGCCAGCGTCCGCGCCACCCCGGCCGCTTCGGCCGCCTCGTTACGCCCGACCTCACGCCCTTGAGCCGCCACGTACTCGTAC
This sequence comes from Streptomyces sp. NPDC048507, assembly GCF_043199995.1. NCBI lineage: Bacteria > Bacillati > Actinomycetota > Actinomycetes > Kitasatosporales > Streptomycetaceae > Streptomyces > Streptomyces sp. NPDC048507. The sequence goes on from NZ_JBICWZ010000020.1 coordinate 12,517, forward strand.
AGCCGACGCCGCACCGGGTCCTGCAACACCGCGATCACATCAATGTCCTTCACCCCACCATTCTAGAAACAACACAGATTGGAGATAGAGCTGCGCCGAAGAGTCCCCGCGCGCAGCTGCCGAGCCGCAGGCCACCAGCTGCCACACGCCCGTCATCGGCACGCACAGCACACTGCCGATCCGAAAGGCCACGGCCAGCCGTGGCACAGAACGTGGCCGAGAGGCGCGCCCGTCCACGGATGCCCGGGGCCGACGGCGGTCAGCTGTCCGGCGAGCCGGCCGGGCTGCGTCGGGCGGAGCCCGGTGGTACGGGCCCACCGGGCGCGGCCGGCCCGTACCGTCGTAGCGACCAGGAGCAGGACCAGGCGTTGCGGGCGGGTCAGGGCCCCGGTGACCGAGCCCGAGTCCGGGCCCGGGCAGGGGCAGCAGCTCGGGCAAGCGGAACCGGCCCGGGCCAGGGTTCGGGGCTGACCGGCCAACTGTGCGTCACCCTGCCCGAGGCCCTCGCCGTGCCGCTCACGCGCGGGGTGTACTGGACGAACCACCGCACACGGCCGCTCTCCAATCATGGACCGGCCGGTGGAGTGTCCGCGTACGAGTCCCAGCGCGGACACCCGGTGCGGCTTGCCGGGCTGCCACTCTCGGCGTCGCATGAGCGCTCTTGGTCGGCGGCGCCTGCTGCCGGTGCACGGGGACCGCGGCCTCCGCCCGGACCAGCTCACCGGCGTGACCACGGCCGGGGTGGTGGAGGAGGAGCGGTCCGCCGCTGGGAGATCTGGGTGCGGGAGGCGGGCGCGGCAGGGCGGAGGGCGGGGTCGTCAGGGCGTTCAGGGTTGCGTCCACGAGACGGCCCGTCGCGGCCAAGGCGACGCTTCCCTTCCAGGTGCGGAGGTCCGGTGCGCCGTGCGCGGCAGCGGATACGCGGGCGGCGGCGCATTCCGGCGCGCTGGGCGGCAGGACTTGGGCCACGGCGGCCTCGGTGACGCCTCGAGGACGTGTCGCCGCGCTCTGACCGGCCCTGCCGTGCGCCCGGTCCCGCCCGTCAGGTGCTCCGGGCGGCGGCGCGTACGTGGTCGGGGTACCAGGCGGTGATCCTGATCGCCAGCACCAGCAGGACCACGGGGATGACCCAGTTGAGCCAGTCCCCGTGGTGCCCGGACTCCGCGGCGATCAGGCCCGCGATCGCGATGAGCACGAACACGACGCCCCACACGGCCGTCAGCACCCGGTTGGTCCGGCGGAACAGCGGGGACCCCCAGAGCTCGCGGGGCACGCCCGCGCGGGCGTACTGCTCGGTGAACGGCGTGAAGGCCAGCGACCCCAGCGCCACCAGCGCGATGACCCCGCTGGACAGCGGCTGCGCGTACGTCTCCAGCCACAGCAGGTCGCCGCGGTCGAGCACCAGGGCCAGGACGGAGACCACGGCGAAGAACACCAGTCCGGTGATCTCCAGTACCTTGAGGCTGCCGCGCCGCAGGTCCGGCAGGTTCAGCACCACGGAGGCGATCAGTGCGGTGAACGCGGCGAGCTTCCAGGTGCTCGGGCCCGCCACCACGTCGAAAATGATCCACGGCGCGAAGCCAAGGAAGATGCCGGTGCGGCGCGTGGCCGGCTTCCGGGTCGTGCCGGCGTCGTCGCCGAGGTCCGCGGCCATCGTGCCTCCACGGCGGGGCTCGGAGCGGGCTTCCCTTCGGGCCGGGAGCCTTCGCCCGCCTCGTTCCATCCTGCGCACGGCCCGGGCTGCGGCGCATTCCGGGGCCGCCTGGCAGCCCCCCCCCCGCCCGGCGCTTCACTGGAAGGGTCGCACTGCGCCCCGGCGGCCCTGCATCCGGGCGGGAGGTCCTGGTGAACACGCACACCCCAGCCCCCTTCGACCCGACCCGGGTCCCCCACCTGCTCGGCTCGTTCGGGCCGGTGACCGAGGAGGTCGATGTCGCCGGTCTGGAGGTGACGGGCGAGATCCCGGCCTCCCTCGACGGCCTGTACCTGCGCAACGGGCCCAATCCCCCCTTCACACCGATCGGCTCGTACCCCTCGGGACACCGCCGCCGAAGCAGTTCGACACGCCGTGAGTTTCTGGAGCACCGTGGAACACCTGGACCGCCGCGCCTTCTGAACAAGGCCTTCGCCGTGGGCGCGTACGCGACCCCCGTCGCCCGCTGGCTCGGCGTTCCCGTCTACCCGGGCGCCGGGCACCACGGCAGCAGGCAGGTGGGGCACCAGGACCTGGCGGAGCTGTGGCGGGCCGCCGACGAAGCGCAGCGGTGGAACTCGCAGTGCGGCGGCGGGACCTGGCGAGCTTCCTCGGTCACCCACTGCCTCACCCGTCGGGCCGTCCCGCTCCTGCACGGCTCGTACACCGACGAGGTCGGGCGGGGGTTGTTCGAGGTCACCGCCGAGCTCGCCCGTGTGGCTGGGTGGAGCGCGGTCGACTCCGGTCACCACCACGTCGCACAGCGGCACTTCATCCAGGCCCTGCGGATGGCCAAGGCCGGTGATGCGGATCGACGATTTGGGCTGTGCCGAATATTTCGTGACGGTCAGCACAGACTCGTTCTCGGCCTTGCACGTGAGAGAGCCTGGTGGGGGAAAATCCGCTGGTGGCGAGGTGACGTACTAAGTGATGCTGCGATCGTGATCGAACAGGATGAGGCAGTACGCATCGTTGAGGAAGAGCTGGAGCGTAGCCATCAGGCGTGGGTTGCCGCTGGGGTCGAGCAGTTCCCTCGCAGCGTGGTCGTGAACGTAGACGAGCACGAGCTTGTCTGGAAGGTCTACGTCCAATCCGAGGAGTATGCGAGAACGCGCAACACAGCCGCGATGCTGGTAGGACACGGTCCATATCTGGTCGACCGCATCGACGGCGGGCTGCACTCGATTGGGATCCTCTCCGAGATCGAGGGGGCGTGGGAGGACGACTACCGTGGTCGTATCCGAGGACTGCCGGTCCGTACTCCAGTAGATGATCTCCACGACGAGCTACGGACGACAGCTGAAGCGGCGGGCGGGCGCATGGCCGCTGTCCGTGCCCTTCGCCGAAAGGTGGCCGGACTCTCCCCGACGCATGCCCTCGCATACGTAACCGGGCTGCTCGCAGGCGAACTACCACCTCAGCTCCTGGCCATCACTCACCAGGAGCTGGTGAATCCCATTGATCGTGTGCTCGCCGTGCGTACCCACGGCGTTGATGCGGATTTCTGAGACGCGCGGATCAGCTGAGGTGGGACATCACGGTGGCTGTGCGAGGACGAAGGTCCGCAACAGGGCGAATGAGGCGCGTCCGTATGACCGGCGTTTGATCCGTGTGACCTGCCCTTCGACAGCGCCCGAGCTCCAGTGCAGGGTGAGGCCGTTGATCACGGCGTCCCAGTCGTTTTGCAGGGACGCGGCAAAGCCCTGGACCGGTGGCGGCCCCTGGCCCAGAGCTCGTGCCTGCTGAGCTACTCGCGCTGGCTGTCGGTGAGGGACTCGGGCCGGCGCATGATCCAGGTGGTGATCCGGCGGGGGCTGGGGATCGGGCGTGCGGATTCGGAGACGGCGGTGTTGGCGCGGAGGGTCGCGATGTACTTGGTGACCACGACTCGGCTGCCGCGGTAGCCGCGTTCCTGGATCTCGCGGAAGAGGGCAGCGGCGTTGGTGGCGCCGCCGCGGAAGCGGTGTTGCAGGTAGGGCTTGAGGCGGTTGATGTGGCCGTTGGGGCGGCGTTCGCGGGCCGAGGCGAGGATCTGGTCGAGGTCTGTGGTGAGGTAGTGGCGGACGGTCTTGGGGTCCCGGCCAGGCGGTCGGCGATTCGGCTGATCGTCCAGCCACGTGCGCAGTCCGGCTGCCCAGCCTGTGAACCGCCCAGGGGCGGCGCGCACGGCGTCCGTGTTCAGCTCCTGCCCGCGTCCCCGGAACCGAACAAACGCAGCGGGCCGGATGCGGCGGGCAAGGGTGGTCGGCGATCTACGGGTTCAGCCCATGAAGCGGGCCGGCGACGGTGGTCGTACACGTCGTGTGGCCGGACGGATCGATGGACGAAGAGTCCGACGCCGAGCGGCTCGCCCAGGTACTCGTCGGTCAGGAGGACGCTGTCGTGTCACACGAGAACACGCCGCCGGCCATCGCCGTGGTCGTCGCGTTCGTGGTGACCGGTGCCAACGCCCTGAGGGAACGCTACTGATCAAAAGCGTCCGGAGTGGCGAACAGGCCCTGGAGGGTCTGGGTCGCCAGGTTGAGCAGCCAGGTGTGGGCTGGGTCGTCGTCGTATCGCTGGTGCCAGAGCAAATAGAGAGGTACGGGTGGCATCTCGAACGGCAACGGCAGCATGGTCAGGCCCAGTTGATCGCGGGCGGAGCGGGTGACCGCTTCGGGGAGCGTGACCACGACGTCGGTGTCACGGGCGAGTTGCAGCGCAGTGTCCGTCGCGGGGGCGGAGACGATGACACGGCGCTCGTGGCCGAGGGCGGCGACGACTTCGTCGACCCGGTCGCGCAGCGCTCCACGCCGGGAAACGGTCACGTGATCGACGGCCGCATATCTCTCGATGGTCACCGGCCCTTCGGTGAGCGGATGGCCCGCTCGGAGGGCAAGGATGATCCTGTCCTGGCCGATGAGGCGGTGACGGATGTCGGGCTGGGGCGGCGGTCCGGCACTGGAGGCGAGATCGACCTCGCCGCGACGCAGCTCAGGACTGTCGTGGCCCGGCTCGACCGTGAGACGCATTTTCACCTTCGGGGCTTCCCGGTGCACCGCGGCGACAAGGGCGGTTCCGCAGGCGGTGGTGAGAGCGTCGTGCAAGCGAACGGTGAACACCCGCTCCAGGCCGGCCAGGTCGAGGTCCGTACGGGAGGACAACAACTGGTGAGCTTGCTGCACCAGGATATGGACCTCCGTGCGCATGGCCAGTGCACGAGGCGTGGGCGTCATGTGGCGTCCGGTGCGAACCAGGATCTGGTCACCGGTGGCTTTGCGGATACGGCCCAGTGATCGGCTCATCGCCGGCGAGGTGACATGGAGCCGGGCTGCGGCTCCGGTCACGCTGCCCTCTTCCAACAGCGCGTCCAGGGCCGTGAGCAGGTTCAAATCCAATTGCATGCCAGTCACTATACGAGTGGGAAACATGCACATGTTGTTAAGTCGCACGGTGCTCAGCGGCCGTCCCGTGGGCCGCGCGGGTGCCCGCCACGGCCCCGGCGGAGCGGTAGGCCGAGCTGGGCATCACGAAGGCGGTCGGCATCCGCTCCCCCGAACCACCCCGGCGCCTGGCCGCCCCCACCGCCGTACCCCGCACGCGAACCTGGGCGGTCCCGCGGCAGATCCTGACCGAAGCCGGGTTCCAGGAGACCTCCACCGGCGGTGCAGGAGTCCGCCTCATCCGGCACACGCCCGCGGCGTCCTCGTCGGCTGGCTGCCCGAAGCCGAAGAGATCACCCAACCCGCCTACGGCGACGGGCTCCCGCGCGAGCACGCACGGTTCCGGGTGAGCCGGCCGCGCTGCGGCACGTCTTCCCCCTCGCCCTGTCCCTCACCCTCCGCGCCGCCGGCTTCGCCGTCGAGACCCGCGACGAGGAATGGCTCCTCGTCCTCGACACCCCCACCCCACTCCTCGCCAGATGACCCCCGGGAGGAGCCAGTGCCGGTCATCGGCGGCGGTCAGGCCCGGCGGCGGGGGCTTCGCGGACCTCGAAGAGGGCTAACGCCCCGGTCATCTCCAGCGGAACCACGCAGGAGTCTGACCCGCCAAGATCACGAGAGGCTGCCTGCGCACCCGCCCTTCAGCGAGCATGGCCCGGCACCGGGACGGAGTACGCCCGGATGGGGAACGTGCACCGCCGTGTACGGACGGCTCCGGGAGGGGTCCTTGATCACTGTCGGCGTGCAGCCGTATGCACACTCCGCCCTGATCACCGCGAGCGGCGAACTCGACGAACACGGCGGACAGGTCCTCGGCGAGGTGCTGGACGGTATCCCTCTGGGCGTGCGGGACCTGCTCGTGGACCTGCGCGCCGTCCGCTCCATGAACGCCGAAGGACTCCTCGCTCTCCTGGAGGTCCACCGTCAGGCGGAAATCCTGGGCCTGCGCATGCTGGTCACCGGCCGGTAAACCCAGCCCCAGCGGTACCTCGCCGAGCTCCCCGGGATCCCGGCTCCCCCACCACAGACCGCTACCCGGCCCCCGGCTTCCGCCGACTCCTCCAGGACAGGGCACAAGCCGCCTGCGCAAGCCCGGACTTCGCCGCCAGCTGGCAGACCCACGCCTAAAGGGTGTTGCAGAAGGCTCAGTTCTGGGCATTTTGCAACACCCTTTAGGGAGATCCCCCCGAACCATCCTCACTTTTGCTTCGGAGAGCCGCGACGGACACCACCGTCATAATGATGAGCGCTCCGAGCATGGCGCATACGGGAGCGCTGCCGCCGGAGGCGAAAATACCCGCCACGCCGATACAGATTGCCAAGACGGTGAACGCCAGGGCGCATTTCTGCATTGCATGAATACCTTTTCCGTCAATATCGGTCTCATTCTTCACCGGTCATTCATTTCCCCTGTTTGCGTCGCGCCACCCAGATAACAGCCGATATCGCGATCACGCACACCACGAGTATGGGTAGATGCCAGCCGTCCGGAATCCATTCACCCCTGGCCTGGGGCGAGAGCGCACGGTCATTCAGCATTTCAGATCCTCCCGCAATAGGGTGGGCACCATGGCTCCGGAGCCTGACCGTGACCTAGCCTGCGCCGGGTCCGGTTTTCGCCGTCAGGACCAGCTACGTCCCTTCCGTCAACGCCACCAACTGCGACAACGCGCCGGGCGCCGCCGTGAGGGACCCGCACACCACACGGTGACCGGCGCTGCCGCCCGGCCTCGGTAACGGAACGGGACCAGCATTGCCTGACGTCTGAATGGGACGTGGAATCCGCCATACGAGCAGATACCGGCCCGATGCCCGGAGAGCTCATCCTCAACCCCCACCCCCCATGGAATGACAGGTTCCGGCGGCCTATCACCCGCAGAGACAAAGCTGACATAGAGTCACGCGGCGTGTTTTTAGGCGCTTCGGCGTCGGATCCAAGGAGGATACATCTTCTCCGTCGGGAATCCACGGCGGTTCACCCCGAGAAGGTTCAGATCTTATGAACAAACCCACACGCATGCCACCCTCAGGAAAGGGCATGCGAATGCGAAGACGTCAACGCGGTCCCCGACGAACGGTTAGCACTCTCATGTCTCTATGGGTCACCCTCTTCACCGTCCTCGTCGGCTGGACCCTCACCGCCACCTCACTCGGGCTCCTCCTCGCCCGACACATCCACCGCACCCCCCACCCATACCCGCCATCTCCACCGACACCGACGACGTCCACCCGCTCCTGCACGCCCGCGGCGTCATCGTCGGCTGGCTCTTCGAGGACATGACCCCGGCCGAGCATGCGGACACAGCCGCGGTACGGCACCGCGTGAGCTCGCCACACTCGGGCATGCCTTCAACCTCCCCTGGCCACCGCCCTCCGACCTGCCGAACTCGGCGTCGGCTGGGCCCGGGGACCGGGACGGGCGCCAACGGAAGCCGGCTCACGGCGGGGTTCGGGGCCGCCAGCTGTCAGGTCCCCCGGCGGGTGCTGGGGGCGTGCCCCGCCGGACCGTCGCGGTGAGGAACGGAATGAAACCGCCGGGTTGCAGCCGGCCCAGGGCGGCTACGGGGAGTAAAGATGATCGATATGACTCCGCCCCGTTCTGTCAGTGGTCGATATCGTCTGGTGCGTGCTCTGCCGGTGCTGCTGATCGCTGCGGCTGCGGTGACCGATGTGTGTACGCCCGCCAAGGACCGTTTCGACGCCTTCCTCTTCATCGTGCCGGGTCTGGCCGCCGTGGCCTGGGGCGGGGTGGCGACCATGGCGTTCGGGGTGGCCGGAGGGCTGGTGAACACGGGCCTGGACGCGGCCCGTGGCGAGCCCTTCCTTCCGACTGGGCTGGCCGGGCTGGTACTGATGATGGTGTTCAGCGCCGTCGCGGCCTGGAGCAGTACGGAGCGCCAGCGGCACGAGCGGGAGGCGCGGCGGATGCGGGAAGTCGCCGCGGTGACCCAGCGCGCGATGCAGCATCCGCTGCCCGACCGTCTGGGCAGCCTGGATCTGTACCTGCTGTACGAGACGTCCGTCGCCGGTGCGCATGTGGGCGGGGATTTCTACAAGGCGCTCAAGGTGCCGGGCATGGTGCGCGTGATGATCGGCGATGTGCAGGGCAAGGGGCTGGGCGCGGTGGAAACGGCAGCGGTGCTGCTGGCGTCGTTCCGAGAATCGGCGTACTCCGCGGCCGACCTGCCGGAGGTCGCCCGGCGTCTGCAGACCAGCATGGAGCGCTACGCCGGGCGCGGGGACACTGCTGTCGAGGACCGGTTCGCCACCGTCCTGCTCGCAGAGATCCCCGACGACAGCCCCGTGGTTCGGCTTCTCAGCTGCGGCCATCCGCCGCCGGTGCGCCAGCACAACGGGCACACCGAGTACGTGTCCTTCCGCGAACCGTCGCTCCCGGTCAACCTTCCCGTGACCGTGGAAGAGGAGCACGTGGTCGAGGAAGTGGCCTTCACGACCGGTGACCGTCTGCTCCTCTACACGGACGGAGTCAGCGAGACCCGCGACGACAACGGCACGTTCTTCCCGCTCGAGGAGCGCCTCGCCGCCTGGGTACGCGAACCAAACGAAAAGATTCCCGCCCTGCTTTCGGGCGCGCTTCACCGGTACAGCCGCCACGGGCTCGACGACGACACCGCCGCCGTCCTCATCGCACACCGCTGAGCTCCGCCCCGCACAGCGCCTCAGTGAGCCTCTGCCCACGTGAAGGCGTGTACGTCAAGGGCTGGTGTGGTCGGTTCTCGGGGTGCTTGAGACACCGTCGGCGGCCTCGCCGGGGTGCGGCGAGGGCGGCGGGCGTCTGCTCGAGGAGGGTGCGGGGCCAAGCTCAGGTGGTGGCGGGGAGGGGAATGGAGGCGGTGATGGTCTTGCCCGCGATCGTCGGGAGGATCTCGATGCGCTCGGCGATCCGGTTGACCAGGAGCCAGCCGAAACCGCCTGGAACATGCGCTGGTGTTCCGGGGCTCTGCGGGGTGGTGCGGGAGGCGTCCGATACCGCGACCTCGATCCGGCCGGCGTCGTACCGGACGTGGAAGTCGGTCACCCCGCCGGCGTGGCGCACCGCGTTGGAGACGAGTTCCGAGACGACCAGCAGGACATCGTCCAGGAGGTGCTCCCCCACGGGGGCCTTCTCCAAGGAGTCGCGGGCGATCAGCCGGGCGTCCTCGCATTTCAGGCCGGGGTCCTGTGGTGCCGTGTCCGCCATCGCCTCTCCCTTCACTTTCCTCTTCTTCCCCTTGTTCTCCACGAAACCCGCCCCGGACTGGTTCCCTTTGCTGTTTTCGGGCCGCAACGTCCTGTCCCGATGTCCTCATCGGTGGAACACCAGGTGAAGCGGGTTGCCCGTCTGTGTTCCGCATCCCGGGTGTCAGTCGGCAGAGGGTTCGTCGGGCCCGTCCTCGACGGCGAACAGCTCCCTGGCGCCGGTGATCTTCAGCAGGCGGGTCAGCCGGGGAGGCAGGGGGCCCCACAGCAGCAGATCGCACTGGATCCGCAGCGTGAGCAGCAGATTCAGGAACGAGGAATCGGCGAAGGACACCCCCCGCAGGTCCAGGACCAGCCGCTCCAGCCCGGGCTCGGCGACGGCCTGACGGCACGCTTCCTTCAGCCCTTCCAGGGTCTGCGCGTCGAACTCCCCGACGGGGCGCACCACCCACAGCCCGTCTCGTATCGGCGCCACCGTCACCGTCGGCCCCACGAACCCTCCTCATATCCGATCATGCGGGCCCAGCCAGGCCACACCCGCCATCCGCCACCCGCCACCCGCCAGTGGGCCTCTCCGCGGAGGTCGTCGGCGGTCCTGCGCCATCCTCCTGCGACTGGCCTGCACGCTAGAGAGCGCGCGCGGCCTCCACGCTGCCCACGATGGTGAAAATCTGGTGGGCCGAAACCAGCTCGAAAAGCCGGTCCATCTGCGCCGGCAGCGGACCGGCCAGCACCAGACGGCCGGAGCGCCGGAGCTGGACCAGCGCGTTGAGCATGGACGAGTCCGCGAAGGCCACGGCGCTCACATCCACAACGATCCGTGCCACGCCGGCATCGGCGACGGCCTGCGCGGCCGCCTGCCGGAAGCTGTCCAGGGTGTCCTGGTCGAACTCGCCGGCACACGTGATCACCCGCACGCCCCCGGCATCTGCCGCCACCGTCACGCGCTGATCCATGAATTCCTGTCTCTTCTCTGCAGGGACGACCTGCGTGAAGGCTACCCAGACCACCTTGCCCGCGGGAGACCGCCCATTCGTCCGCGCCCAGGAGGCCGGGGTGACGCACTGCGCGTCCGGAGCGCGGAGCCGGCCTTCCCCCATGCACAGCGCCCGCGCCGATGTCGGCGCCCGCCGTGTTCATGACGGTTCCGCCGGTGACCGCGGCGGTGCGGCAGCGGTCAGGATGAGGATCGCCTCGTCGTCCGCTTTCTCGCTGCCAGCGGTGAAGTCGCCCAGGCCCCGGGCGAGGAGTTCCAGTACGGCCTGCGCCCGGGGCGGGCAGGAGGTGAAGGTGTCGAGGAGTCGGGCGTCGCCGAAGAGGTCGCCGTCCGCACCGCGGGCCTCGGTGATGCCGTCGGTGTAGAGGACCAGGCTGTCGCCTTCGGCCAGGTGCATGCGGTGCGTAGCCAGGCGGGGGTGGTCCATGATGCCGAGCAGGTGGCCCTGGCTGGACACGAAGCGTGCCCCAGCCGGGGCCAGGTGGACGGGCTGGGGGTGGCCGGCACGGACGTACTCGATGTCGATCCCGCCGTGGGCGGTGGTGAAGTGGCCGTAGACCAGGGTGACGAAACCGGATCCGGGGCGCTGGAGGAGGGCTCGGTTGACCGCTTGCAAGACGGTTTCGGGGTCGGGCAGCAGGGCGGCAGCGGTGCGGGCGGTGTGGCGGACGAGGGCGGTGGTGGTGGCGGCGAGGGCGCCGCGTCCGCTGACGTCGCCGAGGAGGAAGGCCCAGCGTCCGTCGTCGAGGGGGAAGACGTCGTAGAAGTCGCCCCCGATGTCGAGGCCTTCTCCGGCCGGGTGGTAGGAAGTGGCCAGCTCGACGCCGGGTACGGTGGGCGGCTCGGTCAGCAGGAGGCCGGCTTGCAGGTCGCGGGCGAGGGTGACGCGCTGGGCGTACTGGCGTGCGTTGCGGGCCGCGGAAGCGGCCCGGCGGGCGAGTTCCTCGGCCAGCGCCACGGTGTGTCCGTCAATCACCCGGTCGCCGGTGGTGAGCAGGGTGAGCGTGGCGAAGGTGCGGCCGCGGTCGGTCAGCGGCACGCAGAGGTACCCGGTGACCTTGAGGTCCTGCCAGGGCCCGGGACCGGTGGGAGCACGGCGGGCGACTTCGCTGGCATGGGACGCCAGGACACGGGCCACCGCGTCGTCGTCGGCCTCGTACAGGGGCATGTCCGCGGCGAGGAGTTGGTCTTCGTCCTCGGTGGGGGCGCTGACCGCGATGCGGCGGACGCGGCCGTGTTCGACGACGTCGACGGCGCACAGCGGTGCCAGAGCCGGCGCGCACAGAGCGGCCAGGCGCTCCAGGACCTGGGCGAAGTCGAGGTCGGCGCTCAGCGCGGAGCTGGCTTGCAGGAGGAAGGCGAGGTCGTCACGGGCAGCCTTCTCGCGTGCTTCCGCGGCCAGCCGTGCCTGCTCGATCTGATGGCGCTCGACAGCCAGTGCGGCGGTGCCGGCGAAGACCCCGGCCAGGGCGATGTCGGCCGGGGACGGGGAGCGCGGTGTGCGGTGGTACATCGCGAAGGTGCCGAGCAGCCGACACCGGCCCGGTCGGCAAGGTCGCGGAAGTCGTCCCAGAACGGATCGGTTGCGATGTCGGAGACGATCACCGGCTCGCGGCGGTGGGCGGCGGTCCCGCAGGAGCCGATCCCCTCGCCGGTGGGGATGCCGTCGATGGCCTCGTTGTAGAAGACGGGCAGGCTCGGCGCAGCTCCGTGACGCAGGTGACGGCCGTCCTCGTCGGCCAGCAGCACCGACACCATGACACCGGGGCTGAGGTCCTCGATGGCCTGCGCCATTCCCCCGAGGACATCGTGCAGCGGTGCCTGGCGGGCGATCTGCTCCAGCAGGGCCCGGTGCTCGGCGGTCAGCTGCTGGGCGTGGATGATCTGGGTGGTCTCCACCCCGAGCATCCGCACCCCGATGACATTGCCGCCCCCGTCCCGGCGCGGCTCGTAGGTGAAGTCGAAGAACGCCTCCCGGGCACGGGCCCCCTCGCCGAGGACGACCCGCGCGCTGCGGCCCGTGTGGGGCTGCCCGGTGCGGTAGACCTGATCCAGCAGCGTGACGAAGCCCTGGTCGGCCAGCTCCGGCAGGAGCTGGCCGACGGGCAGCCCGGTGTGCTCGTTCCCGCCGTGGCCGACCGCGGCGTAGAACGCCGGGTTCGCCGTCTCCAGCAGATGCGCCGGCCCGGCCATCGACGCGAACACCGCCGTCGACTCGCCGAACAGGGCCCGCAGGTCTGCTTCACCCGGGACCGTGGCGCCCACCGGCCGTTCGGTACCGGCCGCATTCCGGCCAGCGGGCCGGGTCACGCCGAGCGTCTCTCGCCGACCGCCGGCCGCCCCTGTGCCTGCCGGCCCCCGCCCGCAGCGGCGAACGCGGAGCGTGTACCGCGCTCCACCACCGTCACCTGATCAACCCGGTACGCCACACCGATCCACACCACGGCCACCCCCTCCCGCCAGCCCACCCACGTACATCTCGTCACCCACATCGTAGAAGCCTGCGCAATCGGGCCGCAGCCCAGTGACAGCCGTCGGCCCCGGAGCCCGTAGCGCCCCGTGCCCCGGCCGCCGCCAGCCCGGTACGGGCCCGGACCCCACCACGCACTGCCACACGGCACCGGAACCCAGCCGCCTGCCCGTCCGGTGCAGTCCGGTCGTATCGCGGCGGCGGCAGCCGAGCCGGCCCCGGGCCGGTCCGCCGTGCGGTGGGTGCCCCCGAGGTCACCGTCGGCGCAGCACGAGCGCCGTACCGGAGGCGGCGGTCAGCGCCGAGGCCACCCCGCCTGCACGGGAGGCCCCGGTACCTGGGCCGGGGCGCGGAGCGGTTCATCGGGCGGCCACGATGCGGCCGGGGCGAGGCCCGCAACTCCTCCGACCTGAGATGTCCGGACACCGCATTCAATGCTCTGAGCTGCACAGTTGCCATTGTCCGGGGGCTGGAATGCGGACCGGATCGCAGGCAGGCGCGAGCCAGCCCCACCCGAGTCATGGGGTGGACGGCGGCAAATGTCACGCCTCGTCCTCGCCGGTTTCGGGCAGGGCCCGGGCAGGGCGCCCGGCCCTGGCGTGGCGGCGCGGCAGCCGTGCTGGGTCAGCCCCTCCTTGTCCGGCTGACGCGTACAAAGACGCCTCATGCAGTCATGCCGTCAAGCGGAGGTCGGTCCGCGGAAATCGGGTACTCGCCGCAGCTCCGGCCGGGGGTGACCGAGACGACCCCGTATGACGCCGACCGCGCCCGGTTCACCCGCCAGGCACTGGCCCGCCTGGTTCTGTGCGATCAGGCCGCGGACGTCGCGGACGGCGCCATCGGTCTGATCGCCACCGGGAACGACCCTGACACCGGTCCCGGCGGCCGGGTGAGCCAGGCATTCCAGCTCGTCGAACTCGCGGAGCGCGCTCTGGCCTCGGCCGTCATCTACGAGCACGAGCGAGGCAGCTCCTGGGCAGAGATCGCTCAGTACCTGGGCATCAGTCCAGCCGAGGCGGAGGAGCGGTTTACCGCATACCTGGACGGCTGGAACAGGGCCTTCGACGTCCCCTATCGGCTCGACGACACCGGCCGAAAGCAGATACCCCAGCTGCCCACGGCAGCGTACGACCCCGCCTGGGCGTGCCACCGGCTCGATACCTGGGCCGGCAACCGCCTCATTCTCGTCAATGACGAACGTCCTGTCAGCTCGGGTCTCGTCAAGGCCGTGCCGGAGAAGGCCGTCCCGAAAGTGACCCCGTAGCGTCGAACAGACTGCGCGCATGAAGGCCGTGGCAGGTGCCGCAGAGCCTGCATTTGCCGGTCCCCGCCTGCCCGACGACGCCGGAGGCGCGCGTGATCGGGGGCGAGCCCGCGTACGCCCTCAGCCCTCCGGCCGTGGCGAACCTGGAGCTTCGCAGCAAGGCCCGGCGTGGGCGCGACGGCGAGAAGTCAGCGCCGGGAAGGGCTCCCCCAGCAGCGACCGCAACTGAACGACCCGCTCGCAGAACGGTCACGGTCACCGCACCGCGAACGCATCGTGCCCCCGCTCCCCAGGCAGTCAGTGTTCATCGGTGGTACGGGAGTTGGTGAGGGCCAGGGCCCCGCCCGCGGAGATGAGTCCGACGACGATCGCGAGGATGCCGTAGGCGATGCGTTCGCCGTGGAAGAAGGAGGCGACGAGCCCGTCGCTCCAGGTGCCGGCGGGCAGCTGCGTGGTGACGAGGACGGCGATCAGGGTGCCCACGAGGGCGGTACCGAGGCTGGAGCCGACTTCCTGAGCGGTGTCGTTCAGGGCGGCGCCCAGGGAGGTGCGGTTGGCGGGCATCGCCTCGACGAGGGCGACCGCGCAGATCGTCATGACGGTGCGCAGGCCGATGGTCATGACAACCATGCAGGCCGCGATGGCCGCGTAGCCGTGCCCGACGCCCCAGGAGAGGCCGGCGAGCGCGCCGGCCATGCACGCGGCGCCGACCAGGCAGGCGACGCGGTGGCCGAAGCGGTGCGCGAGCCACTCGGAGAGGGGGGTCGCGGCGAGCATGGTGACGATGATCGGCAGGTTGGCGAGGCCGGCGCGCATCGGGCTCCAGCCGTACGCGTACTGGAAGTGCAGGATGAGTCCGAACATCACGCTCGCCATGGCGACGGACGTGCCGATCTGGGCGATGGCCGCGCCCCGGACGGTGCCCCGGGAGAAGAGGCTCAGGTCGAGCATGGGGGCGGCCGTGCGGCGTTCGTGCCGGACGAAGGCGATCGCGGAAGCCACCGCGCCGGCGATCGAGGCGAGGGTGATCGCGGAGCCCCAGCCGTGCTCGACGCCGCTGGTCAGGGTGTAGCAGGCGAGCCCGATGGCGGCGATGCTCAGGGCGGCGCCCGGCAGGTCGAGGGCGTCCCGGGTGAGGTCCTCGGGGCGGTCCGCCGGGACGCCGAGCCGGACTCCGATGCAGGCGATCAACGCGATGGGCGCGTTGACGATCAGCAGCCACTGCCATCCGACGTGGGCGAGCACGGTGCCGCCCAGCAGGGGCCCCAGGACGAAGCCGGACATGCCGACGACGATCATCACCGTCATGGCGCGCATCCGCAGGGCCTGGTCGTCGAAGAGGCGGAAGACCAGGGAGTTCGTGATCGGCGCCATGGCGGCCGCGGCGATGCCGAGGGCGGCCCGCAGGACGATCAGTTCCCCCGTGGTCGTGACCAGCACCACCGCCAGGCTGAGGGAGCCGAAGACGGCCAGCCCGACGAGCAGTACACGGCGGCGGCCGAGCCGGTCGGCCATCGATCCGGCGGTGAGGAGCAGGCCGCCGAAGGTGAGGGAGTAGGCGCCGGTGACCCATTGCAGTGCGGTCGTGCCGCCGCCGAGATCGCGGCCGATGGTGGGGAGCGCGATCGACAGCAGCGTGTTGTCGACCATCTCGACGAAGAAGGCCAGGCAGAGGGCGGCCATGGGTATCCACGCCGCCCGTAGGGAGGCATGGGTGCGCGGGGCGGGCGTGTGCGTCGTGGTGGTGGTCATGGCGACCCCTTCCGATAGAACGAGGTACGAGCATCGAACACCGATCGAGTATCGAACGGTGTTCCATACGGTAAGGTAGAACAGCGTTCGATACGATGCAAGCGAGTAGGGGAATCCGACATGCCACGTCCACGGAACGGCACCGGCAAGACCCGTCGCCGGGCATCGCACTCCATGGAGTCGGTGCTGGCCGAGGCGGTCGCGCTGCTCGACGAGGCCGGGGCTACGGCGCTGACGTTCCGGGCGCTCGCCCAGCGGCTCGGCGGCGGCGTCGCGAGCATCTACTGGTACGTGGAGAACAAGGACGAGCTCCTCGACCTCGCCACCGACCACGTGATCGGCACGATCCTGGCCGAGGTGGAGAAGATCCCCGGCACCGAGGACCCCGTCGACGACCTCCGCGCGATGGCCCTCACCCTTTTCGACGCCATCGTCGACCGCCCCTGGCTCGGCGCGTACTTCATGCGCAACACCGACATCCAGAGCAACACCCTGCGCCTGTACGAACTGCTGGGCAGGCAGACCATGCGCCTGGACCTCACCGCCCGCCAGCGCTTCCACGCCGTGTCCGCCATCACCGGAGTCGTCGTCGGCTCGGCGATCGACCTCGGACAGGAACCGCCCAAGGAAGTCCTCGACGGAGAAGTGGACCGCGACGACTACCTGGGCCGCTTCGCCCAGACGTGGCGGGAACTGGACCCGGCGGAATTCCCCTTCGTCCACGAGATCGTGGACGAGTTCGAAGGCCACCAGGACATCGACCAGTTCCGCGCCGCGCTCGACCTCACCCTGGCCGGCCTCCGCCTCCAGGCCACCGCGCGGACCGACTGAACCGGGCGCGGCGACGCACGCTGTACCGGGCCGCCGAACAGCCCCCGCGGAGCGAGTTCCGCGAACCCGTCGCGGGTCCTCGCGGCTGCGGTCTGCGGCAGCCTGCACGACGATGCCCCCGGCGAACCTGGACGAGCTGGGCGAGCGTCGCGGCGCTCCGGGCCCGGCCGGGGTCGGGGCCGGGGCCGGGCGGCGCGGCCGCCGGGTGTCATCCGTCGGTGCGGGTGAGCACGAGGTAGTCCTGCGGGCAGGTGAGGCGGTAGCCGCCGCAGGAGGTGCGGTGGTGCTCGTCGAGGTAGTCGGCGAGTTCATCGGTGTGGGGCGGCTCGGGTAGGGGTGCGTCGTTGAGGAGGAACTGGGCGATGGTGAGCGCCGTGTCGAGGTCGGGGGCCTCGACGGCGCCGGACGCGGTGGTCAGGGCCGGGGTCCATGCAGAGCCGGGGTGGCGGGCGGTGAACGGTGCCATGGCGCTGCGCAGGTCGTAGCGGTGTCCGGTGAAGTGGGTGAGCATCCGCATGCAGTCGCCGTCCGGGTTCTGCAGGATGAGGACCACGCTGCCGCCGGGGCCGGTCCAGGAGGCCAGGCGGTCGATGGTGACGTCCCATTGGCCGACGGGCACGTGGTAGAGGACGTGCGCGCACAGCACCAGGTCGGCCGGCTCCCCGGGGTCGGCGTCGGCGATGGTCCCGGCGAGCACCCGGGCCCCGGGGCAGGCTCGGGCCAGGTGGGGGCGCAGGTGGGGACTGGGCTCGACGGCGATGACCTGGTCGAAGCGGTTGCCGACGGATGCGGTGAGCCGGCCGGTCCCGGCCCCCGCGTCGATGAGGACGCGGTGTCGGCTCAGGCCCGCGAGCGTGGCCGCGAGTGGGTCGGTAGCCGGGCCGGGGCGGGTCGTGTGGGCGAGGAGGGTGGTGAAGGCCCGTGCGTAGGCGGGGCCGAGGGGGTCGAGGGGCGCGACACGGGGGCGGTGACCGCTGCTCCGTGCGCTGGTCGTATCGGCCATCGAGGGCTCCTCGTACGGGGTGGGAGGCGTCCGGGATCGGGCCCGGCGCGCCCAGCGGCGTTCAGCTCTGTCGGGGGGCGTGCCGGCCGGCCTCGGCGACGACGCCTTCGGCGCCGTGCAGTTGCTCGGCCCGGGAGGTGGTGCGCAGGCGGGTCGCGAGCGTCCAGCCGTGTCCGGCGGGGTCGGTGACGCGCGCGTACCGGTCGCCCCAGTACGACTGCCGCGGCGCGGAGTCCAGGGCCGCGCCTGCGGCCAGCGCCCGCTGGAGTACGCCGTCGAGGTCGTCGGTGTAGAGGGTGAGGGTGACGCTGGTGCCCCCCAGGGACCTCGGGGTCCGTCCGCGCATGACGGGCAGGACGTCGTGGATCTGCACGATGCTGTCGCCGATGAGGACCTCGGCGTGCGTGACGGTCCCGTCGGCGGTGCGGACGAGGTCGATCACGCGGGCACCGAAGGCCGCCTCGTAGAAGGCGAGAGCCGCGGTGCTGTCCTCGGCCGCCAGGTACGGAGTCACCGAGCGGAAACCCGGAGGCCGCCACGCCACGCCCCTCGACGCTGCTTGCGCATCGGCGACTCCGGCCGCGGTCCCGGCTGCGGTCCCGGGCGCGCGTGCCGCGGCCCACTGTGCGAAGAGCCGGTCGCACAGTTCCTCGCGCACCTTGCCGGTGACGTCGATCTGATCGAGTCCCGGCCCGGTGAGCACCTCGCGCACCCCTTGCGGGAAACCCCGGATCCCGAGGGCGTCCAGTGTGGAGGCGGCGCTGCCGAAGGCGATGGCGGGCACGTTCGCCCAGACCGCCGCCGCAGCGCACATCGGGCAGCTTTCCGCGGTGCTCACCAGGAGGTGCCGGCTCAGGTCCAGCCCGCGGGCCGCTCCCTCGCGGATCACGTTCAGCTCGGCGTGCGCGGTCGGGTCTCCGGCGGCGGCGGTGTTGAGCGCCACCGCGGCCACCGTGTGGTCCCGGGTGTCCACGAGCGCGGCGGCGAAGGGAACTCCCGCGGCCTCGGCACGACCCACGAGATCGTCCATCACCGCCGACAACGACTCCGGTGCGGCCGGCTGCGGGGCGACTCCGGGCGCGGTCCGCGCCGTACCTTCCCGGGCTCCGCGGTTCACCTCCGACGGCGAACGACCGTCCATGCCTGCCCCCTCGAAGGTGGTGCGGACCGGGTGCGGCTTGCGCGTGCCCGTGGTGGCGGCCATCGTACGCGCACGGCGAACACGGGCAGTGGCAGTCCGGGCCGTGCGCGCCCCGGGCCGCGCCGAGGTCGGGACACCGGGGCCGAGCCCGCCGCCGGCCGGCGTTTCGGCACGCCATGATGACGTACCGTCACCCGGTGGTGTTCGAGGACCAGGACGTCGAGGGGCGCGCCTTCTGGTCGATCCTGAGCGGGCCGGCCCGTCCGCTCGATGCGATCGCCGCGTCCGGCTTCTCGATGCCGGAGCTGCTCTACCCCTATGCCCGCGGGCGGTTCCGTCCCGAGACGGGTGTTCCGGCTGTCGCGCACATGGCGTTGCCGGCCCTGTCCGAGGACCCCGACGCGCTGCACGACGAGCTCGCCGCCCGGGTGCCCGGCTGGCCCCGCCGTCCGGTGGCCGATCACTACCGCGAGCTCTTCGCCGACCTCGCGCGACGGGAGGGCAGCTCCGTGGTCGTGGAGCGCTCCGGTGCCTCGCTCGCCTTCCTTCCCGCGCTGCGTGCCCTGTTCCCCGAGGCCCGGTTCGCCCACCTGGCCCGCTCGGGGCCCGCCTGCGCCCTGTCGATGAGTCGGCACATCGGGTTCCGTACGCTGCTGCTCAGGACGGAGGCCATGAACCTGCTCGGACTGTCCTCTCCCTTCCAGCTGGGCCCCGAGCACATCCCGCTCCTGCCGGACCATTTGGCCCATCTGGCCGGCGACGTGGACTGCGAGCTCGTGATGCGCTCGCCCCTCCCCCTCGCCGCATTCGGCCATTTCTGGTCCCACCTCATCACCCGGGGCGTGGACCAGCTCACCCGGCTCCCCTCCGACCGGTGGACGGCCCTCTCCTACGAGGACGTCCTCGACCAGCCGGAACACCACGTCGCCCGCCTCGCGGCCTTCGCCGGAGCCGAGCCCCACCCCGCCTGGCTGCGTGAGGCCGCAGCCTCCGTCAACCGCACCGCTCGTCTGCCCGTCACCGATCCGGATGCGCTCGCCGCATGGCTTGATACCGGCGGCAGCCCTCGGCGTCTTCCGGAACAGGGGTGTCCGTGCCCTTCATCCGGGTGAGGATGCGGATCATGCGACAGCCGCCCGCGCGGCGGCGACGAACGAGGAGAACGGAGCTCCGCCCCCGCGCATCCGGTCGGGGTTCCTGCCCCTGTGAACGACAGGAGACCTTTCGTATCACCGTCGGGGTCCTCATCCCACCCGGCCCGAAGCCCTGACCGATCATGGTGGGAGCGTCACCCACTCGGCCCGGTGCGACCCCGCCGAAGCAGCCGTTTCCGTCACAGAAGAAAGGGGCTGGTGGACGTGTCCGCATCACCCCAGTTCCGCAACTACGTC
This sequence comes from Streptomyces sp. NPDC048507, assembly GCF_043199995.1. Lineage (NCBI taxonomy): Bacteria > Bacillati > Actinomycetota > Actinomycetes > Kitasatosporales > Streptomycetaceae > Streptomyces > Streptomyces sp. NPDC048507. Next base: position 32,681 of record NZ_JBICWZ010000020.1, read on the forward strand.
GAGATCGTCCTCGACGGGCTCTCGGCCGACCCGGGCCGCCCGGTACTGGTCAGCGGCGAGCGGCGCCTGGGCGCCGACGAGTTCCGCTCGCTGGTGCACCGGATGGCCAGGGTGCTGCGGGAGCACGGCGTGGGGCCCGGTCGGACCGTGACCCTGCTGTGCGGGAACCTCCCGGAGACGATCGCCGTGCGGTACGCGGTCAATCTGCTGGGCGCGCACTTCAACCACCTCTACAACCGCCTCGCCGTGGACGTGCAGGCGTTGATGACGGCCGACGTCGAGACGTACGTGTTCGTCGTCGACCCCCGTCTGGCGGGCCGGGCCGCCGAACTGCTGCGGGTCGTACCGCCGGTGCAGCACGTCCTGGCCCTCGGCCGGGTCCCCGACGACAGCCGGTCGCCGCGCGGCGGCGCGGCGGACGGGATCGGCGAGGATCTCCTGGCGCTCGCCGAGCAACAGTCCGGCTCCCCGCTGCCGAGCGCCGCCCGCCCGCAGGACCTGTGCTTCATCCGCCACTCGGGCGGCACGACCGGGCACCCCAAGGGGGTCCGGTCCACCTTCGCCAGGATGCAGGACGGCATCGCCCGCACCCGGCGGCTCTTCTCCGGCACGCAGCGGCGGGACCTGGTCTGCACGCCCCTGTCCCATGCCGCGGGCTTCATCGCGGACGGCACCCTCGCCTCCGGGGGAACGGTCGTGCTCCACTACGCCTTCGACCCGGCCGACGTCCTCGCCACGATCGCCCGCGAACGCATCACCAACATGATGCTGCTGCCACCGCTGCTCTACCAGGTCCTGGACCACCCCGACGCCGCGCACACCGACACCTCCAGCCTCCGGCAGATCACCTACGGCGGCACCCCCTCGTCCCCGGCCCGCATCGCCGAGGCCGTACGCCTCCTCGGGCCCGTCCTCCAACAGGGATACGGACAGTTCGAGGCCGGCGCCGTCAGCATCCTCGGCGCCGCAGAACACGACCTCGACCGGCCCGGCATCCTGCGTACGGTCGGGCGACCCGTGCCGGGCGTCGAGGTCGAGATCCGCGGCACGAACGGACGGCCCCTGCCCACCGGCGCGATCGGGGAGATCTGCGTCCGCTCCGACGCGGTCTTCGAGGGCTACTGGAAGAACCCCGGGCTGACCGCAGAGGTCCTGCGCGACGGCTGGGTCCACACCGGAGACCTCGGCCACCTCGACGAAGACGGGTACCTGAGCGTCGTCGACCGGATCAAGGACATGATCCCGGTGGTCGGCGGCCACGTCTACACCACCGAACTGGAAGACCACCTCAACACCCACCCCGGCGTCCGGCAGTCGGCCGTCTACGGGGTCAGGGGGGAGGGCGGCCACGAGCGCATCCACGCCACGGTCGTCGTCGCCCCCGCCGCATCCGTCAGCGCGGACGAAATCCGCACCTGGGTGCGGGAAGGGCGGGGCCCGATGTACGAACCCGACCACGTCACCTTCACCGACGCACTGCCGCTCACCGACGCGGGCAAGCCCGACAAGAAGCTCCTGCGGGCCGCCGCGGCCGCCGCGGCCACCCCCGGACCTGACCCGAGATCCCCCTGAATCCCCGCCGGGCGCGTCCGCGACCCGCGGGGACGGTCAGGTGTGCCCGGCCGTTGATCGGGCGATCCGCGAGAGGCTCCCCGGGGGTGGTGGGCCGTCAGCCCCGGCGGCCTTCGCGGGCGAGGGCGGGGACGAAGCGGGCCGCGTCCAGCGTGCCGACGCCGGTGGCCATGTCGTAGCCGTTCACCGCGGTGTAGCCGGTGACCCCCTGGTAGCTGTTGTCCGTGCCGTCGTTGACGTCGACGATGCCGGTGGAGCGGTCGTACCCGGAGCGCCCGTACAGCCGGTACAGCGCCTCGTGGATGTCGCCCAGGCGCTTGCCCGCGGCCTGGTCGGCGAGGGCCACGATGCCGGAGAACAGCGGGCTGGACTCGCTGGTGCCGCCGGAGACGTCCCAGCCCGTGGCCGCCGGATCGTAGCTGGAGTACAGCCACGCGCCGCCGTCCACCGCGGCGGCCATCGAGATGTCCGGGGTGCCGCGCCGTCCGCCGACGGCGTTCGCGACGCCGTTCTGGAAGGCCGGGCGGGCGAAGACGTGGGACTGGCCGCCGCCGCCCGCGCCGTTGTCGTTGTAGACGCTCTCGGGGGCGGTGCGCCTGCCCGCGTCGTCCAGGTGCAGCTGGGTGCCGCCGACGGAGGTGACCAGCGGATCGGAGGAGGGCCAGGAGTTGACGCGCTCGTGGTAGTAGCCCGTGCCGTCGGCCGTGTTGTCGGTGGCGCCTCCGTCGCCGGACGAGGCGAGGACGGTGACGTGGTTGCGGGCGGCGGCCTCGAAGGCGTAGCGCAGTTTCCCGATGCTGGAGAAGTCGCCCTTGTCGAAGCCCGGGAAGGTGTTCTCGGTCGCGCCGAAGCTCTGCGTGATCACGTCACCGACGCCGTGGTCGATCATGGCCTTCTCGGCGTCCATCATCTCCGGCAGCCCGGTGGTGCCCTCGGTCTCCGCGACCCCCGTCTCCACCAGGACGATCTTGGCTTCGGGTGCGACCGCGTGCGCCATCTCCACGTCGAGCGTCGTCTCGCCGGCCCAGCCCAGCATGTCGTCGTTCTTCGGGTCCCACTTCGGGACGTCGCCCCACTTGACCACCTGCACCTTGGTGCCGGGTATCCCGAACTGCCTGCTGTAGACGTCCAGGTCGTGCTGCACGGTCGGCGAGCCGAAGGAGTCCACGATGACGATCGTGCGGCCCTTGCCGGTGATGCCCGCCTTGTAGAGCGGGTTCAGGTCGTACGCCTGGCGGTACTGCAGCGGGGTGTAGCACGCGATCTTCCACTTGGTCCGGCACTCCTCGGTGGAGAGCGGGCTGCCCACGGCGCGGACCAGCTGGTGCCCGGCGACGGCCGGGCGGGCCGCGGTGCGCGGCACAGCGGTGGTCCGCGCGGAGGCGGTCGCGGAGGCGGTCGCGGCCACCGGGGCGGCTGCCACCGCGGTGAGCGCGAGGCCGGCGACGGCGGCCGTGGTGGCCGCGGCGCGCGGCCACGTACGACGAACTGAGTTCATTGCGGACTCCCTCGGGGGGTGGCGCCGCACGGAGCGGCTTCCGCGATCACATCCGTCAATTCGTGTGCAGAACAAGGCTGTTTGACGCTTGATGCCGAACGTTTTACCTGAATAAGCAAGATGACGCCGAGTACCAGGATCTGGTCAAGTCCCGTCCGAGATACGTCACTTAGTGGGTGTGTGAGCTTTTCATTCCACCCCTGGACGTCCGTTCAACGGACACGTCCTAGTGGAATCCGGACAGGTTTCGGCCAATACCTGACGTGTCCATGGCGATCATGAAGTTCGCTGGCAACCTCTCCCCATCTCCAGCGGCACCGCCGGCGCCACCGGGCCGTCCAGCACCACACGCTCGGCCCGGCCGGCTCTTTACCTGCCGCCGGTTCCACCCCCCACGAACGCAGAAGGAGTCCGCGTGAAGTCCACGCACCGGCGGAACGCCACCGCCACCGGCGCCCTGCTCGCCGCCGCCGCCCTGCTCACCGTCGGCGTCCAGGCGGGCAGCGCCAGCGCGCAGCCCGAGGGATCCGCGAACGCGGCCGCCCCCCAGGGCCGGCCCGTCGCCAACCCGGGCGCGCTGCCCGCGCAGCTCTCCCCCTCCCAGCGCGCCGAGCTCATAGCCAAGGCCCAGAGCACCACGGCCGCCACGGCCAAGGAGCTCGGCCTCGGCTCCCAGGAGAAGCTCCTCGTCCACGACGTGGTCAAGGACCAGGACGGTACCACCCACACCCGGTACGAGCGCACGTACGAGGGCCTCCCCGTCCTCGGCGGCGACCTGGTCGTCAGCCGCACCGCCGCCGACCGGACCCAGAGCGTGAGCAAGGCCTCCGACGCGCAGTTGCAGGGCGTCTCCACCTCCGCCCCCGCCGACGCCCCGGCGGCCGCCTCCGCGAAGGCCCTCGACGCCGCGAAGGCGGTCGGCTCCACGGCCGACAAGGCCGACGCCGCGCCCCGCAAGGTCGTGTGGATGGCGCAGGGCGTGCCGACCCTGGCCTACGAGACCGTCGTCGGCGGGCTCCAGGACGACGGCACCCCCAATCAGCTCCACGTCATCACCGACGCCAAGACCGGTGCCAAGCTCCACCAGTGGCAGGGCATCGAGACCGGTGTCGGCAACACGCACTACAGCGGCCAGGTCACCCTCGGCACCTCGGCGTCCGGTTCGAACTTCACCCTGAACGACGCCGGCCGCGGTGGCCACAAGACGTACAACCTGAACCGCGGGACCTCCGGCACCGGCTCGCTCTTCACCCAGTCCTCCGACACCTGGGGCAACGGCGCCAACTCCAACGCCGCCACCGCGGGCGCCGACGCCGCCTACGGCGCCGGGGTCACCTGGGACTTCTACAAGAACGTCCTGGGCCGCTCCGGGATCCGCGGCGACGGCGTCGCCGCCTACTCCCGGGTCCACTACGGGAACGCGTACGTCAACGCGTTCTGGGACGACTCCTGCTTCTGCATGACCTACGGCGACGGGACGGCCAACAACGACCCGCTGACCTCGCTGGACGTCGCCGGCCACGAGATGTCCCACGGCGTCACCGCCGCCACCGCCGGCCTCGAGTACAGCGACGAGTCGGGTGGCCTCAACGAGGCGACCTCCGACATCATGGGCACGTCCGTCGAGTTCTACGCGAACAACCCCAGCGACCCGGGCGACTACCTCATCGGCGAGAAGATCAACATCAACGGGGACGGCACCCCGCTGCGCTACATGGACAAGCCGAGCAAGGACGGCGGGTCCAAGGACTCGTGGTACTCCGGCCTCGGCAACCTCGACGTGCACTACTCCTCGGGCCCGGCCAACCACTGGTTCTACCTGGCCTCCGAGGGCTCCGGCGCCAAGACCGTCAACGGCGTGAAGTACGACTCGCCGACCTCCGACGGCCTGCCCGTCACCGGCATCGGCCGGGACAAGGCCCAGCTCATCTGGTACAAGGCGCTCACGACCAAGTTCAACTCCAGCACGGACTACGCCGGTGCCCGCGCGGGCACGATCGCGGCCGCGACCGAGCTGTACGGGGCCGGCAGCGCCGAGGTCAAGAACATCACCGACGCCTGGGCCGCCGTCAACGTGGGCGCCCGTTCGGGCGGCGGCACCACCCCCGGGAAGGTCTTCGAGAGCACGGCCCGGGTCGCCATTCCGGACTCCCCGGGCCCGGCGGTCACCTCGTCCGTCGCCGTCAGCGGGGTCACCGGCAACGCGCCGAGCTCCCTCAAGGTCGGCGTGAAGATCACCCACACCTACATCGGTGACCTCCAGATCGACCTGGTGGCCCCCAACGGGACCTCGTTCCGGCTGCAGAACTCCTCGTCCGACTCCACGGCGAACCTGGACAAGACCTTCACGGTCAACGCCTCGGCCGTGGCGGCCAACGGCACCTGGAAGCTGAAGGTCCAGGACAAGGGGGCCTCCGACACCGGCACGGTGACCGACTTCAAGCTCACCTTCTGACCGGCCTGCCGGCCACGACCTGACCCCGAGGTGCCCGGAGCCGCACAGGCTCCGGGCACCTCCGCTCGCGCGGAGGAACTCCGCCCGCCCCGCCCTGCCCCGCCCCGCCCTGCCCCGCCCTTCCGTTCCGCTCGGGTAGAGCTGGGCACGCATGCTCACAGACCTCTCCCCCACCAGGTCGGTGTACGGCCCTGCGACCGCGCATCGCCATTTGAACACGATCAAAAACCCCGTCTGCCCTTGAGGTCCCCGCAGCCGACGTTTCAGGAGGTGTCCGGGCCCGCCGGCGAGGTGGCCGGTCGAGGGGGGATTTCGCCGCGCGTTCGCGAGCCGTCCGCCTGGGCGCAGGAGTTCGGTTCGGCTGGGTCCGGGACCGTCGGGCAGGCCGCCTTGCCCCGACATCTCCAGGATGGACATCAGTGACTGCATCGACCGCTCACCGTCGGCGTCGTGCTCTTTCCCGTCTCCTCGTCGCCGTTCCGCTCCTCGCCGCGGGCGCGCTGACCGGCGTACCCGTGGCTCACGCGGCCGCGGCGGACGACGTACGGGTCAACGAGGTCGTCACCACCGGTGACGTCAACGATTCGATCGAGCTCTACAACAAGGGCACGACCGCGGTCGACGTCTCGGGCTGGATCCTCAGGGACGACGACAAGAGCCACTCCTACAAGATCGCTTCGGGGACCACGCTGGCTCCGGGCGCCTTCCGGGCGTTCGACGTCAGCGGCAAGTTCGGGCTGGGCTCCGCGGACGAGGCCCGGCTCTACCTCGCCGACGGCAAGACCCTGGTCGACAGCTTCGGCTGGAGCGAGCACTCCGACGCCTCCTGGTCCCGCTGCGGGGACGGCACCGGCGCCTTCAAGCAGGTGGGCACGGTCACCCTCGGCAGCGCCAACAGCTGCGGGACCGGTGGTGGGGGCGGCGGTTCGACGACGCCCGTGGCCTGGCCCGGCGGCAGCGGCGTGACGACCGCGGACGGTTCCAACGTGTTCGGCCAGGACCTCAGCGGCCTCTACCAGGAGGGCAACGTCCTGTGGGGCGCGCAGAACAGCGGGAAGCTGTGGCGCCTGGTACGCGACGGGTCCGGCGGCTGGAAGCCCGACACCGCCAGCGGCTGGGCCTCCGGGAAGGCCCTGCGCTTCCCCGGCGGCTCGGGCAGCCCCGACAGCGAGGGGGTCACCCTGACCGGCGCCGGTTCGGCCGGCGGGGCGTTCGTCGCCAGCGAGCGCAACGGCGACGCCTCCGGGACGAGCCGGCTGTCGGTGCTGAAGTACGACGTGAGCGGCTCGGGTTCGGCGCTGACCGCCGCCAAGGAGTGGAACCTCACCTCCGACCTGCCCTCGACCGGATCCAACCTCGGTCTCGAAGGGATCACCTGGATCCCGGACACCGCGCTGACCGGCGCCGGGTTCAAGGACGCCTCGACGGGCGCCGCCTACGACCCGGCCCGCTACAGCGCCCACAGCGGCGGCGTGTTCTTCGTCGGCGTCGAGGGCACCGGCATGATCTACGGCTACGTCCTGGCCGACGCGGGCACGTACACCCGCGTGGCCTCGTTCAGCAGCGGCATGTCCGGCGTGATGGAACTCCAGTGGGAGCCCCAGGCGTCGCGCCTGTGGGCGGTGTGCGACGACACCTGTGACGGCCAGCACCGCACGCTGAAGATCGACACCAGCGGCGCGTTCGCCACCGCCGCCGTCTACAACCGCCCGACCGGCATGCCGAACTACAACAACGAGGGCTTCTCCCTCGCCGGCGCCGACGAGTGCGTGGCCGGCTCCAAGCCCGTCTACTGGTCCGACGACACCAACGACGGCGGCCACGCCCTGCGCAAGGGCACCATCACCTGCTGACCGGTCGAGGAGGCCGTGCGGGCGGCGAAGCCCCGGACCGGTGACCGGTCCGGGGCTTCGCCCTGGCCGACGGTCAGGGTGCGGCCCGGATCGGATCGGCCCCGGCGGTCGGGTGTACGGGGTGAGGCGGCCCAGGCGGACCGGCAGCTGCCGGGTCGCCGGGGGGCCGTACGCGCGGACCCGGTCGTGCGTGAGCGGGACGCGCTCCGTGTGGCCCCACCAGACCGTCCGAGCCGCCCCATGTCGTTCGGTCCGGCCCCGAGGCTTCGAAGTGCCCGGCCGTTCTCCAGAGCGCCGCGAGCGCGCCGTTGGCGTGGGGCCGTGGATGGCGCGCGCGTGGCGACTCGGAGCGAAGGTGCTCGCCGTGTACGACGTGCCCACCGAGGACGGTCTGCCGTGGGGGGTGATGCGTCTCGTCGAGGGTGTGTCCCTTGCGCAGGAACTCAAGCGACGCACTCGCCTCGGTCCCGAACGGGCCTCTGAGATCGCGCTCGGTGTGCCGACGGCTCTCAGGGCCGCGCACCGGCTCGGCATCGTGCACCGGGACGTCAAGCCGGCCAACATCACGCCGGCCGCCAACAGGACGTCGGCCTCGGCGATCATGGCGGCAGTGGCCTTCGAGCCGCATCCGCCGTTGCGGAACGCGGGCGCGCTGACCGTGCTGATCGAACAGCTCCTGACGAAGCAGCGCGCGGACCGGCCTCCTGCAAGCGACGCGATCGCCGCGCTGAGGGTGCTGTCAGGGGCGTCCGCCCGCCGAGGTCGGACCCGGCCCTGGAGGGCGGACCGGTGTCCTGACGGGGGGCGCGGGACGGCCGGGGACGCTTCGGGGACGGAGAGGCCCCGCCCGCCCTCCTGCGCGGCCGCCCCCTCTCTCAGAGGCGCTGCCAGAGGGCCGGGACGTTCGGCGGCTCCCAGCCGGTGACCGCGGTGTGCGCCTGCAGGCAGCGGTAGGCGGTCCCCGCGTACGTGACCCCGTCCCCGGCCCGGTAGGCCCGGCCGGCAGCCCAGGTGCCCGTGGGCGGAGTGGTCGGCGGGGTGGTCGGCGGGGTGGTCGGCGGGGTGGTCGGGTCCTGGGGAACGTCCAGGACGAAGTCGAAGGTGCCCTCCCGGCCGGGCCCGGCCTGGCGCACGTTCATGACCAGACGGCTGTCGAAGAGGGTGTCCGTGCTGTTGCGCGGCTCGCCCGGGAAGTACAGCTGGGTGGTGACCACCCGGCGCCCGGGCGCCTGGAGCTTGACGTGCAGGTGGCGGGTGCGCCCGGGGTAGAGCCCGGGAACGATGGTGGTCAGGCTGAACGCACCTTGCGCCGTGCTGAACTGGTGTCCGCGGAAGGAATAGCCGCTGTTGTCGTACGCGCCGTTGTCGTCCGCCTGCCAGAAGTCCAGCAGCACGTTCGGGACGGGGCGGCAGCCCCGGTCGAAGACGTAGCCGGTGACGGTGAGCCGGATGCCGGGCGTGCCGGCGGTGACCAGCGAGTCGCGCAGCGGGGAATTGGGCTTGAAGTACGGGCCCTCCATCTGTTCCACCGTCTGCCCGTCGCCGTCGTGGCAGTCCGGGGTCGGGGCGAGGCCGGCGCCGCCCGTGAGCGGCTGCTCACGAGCGAGCGCGACCGGCCCTGCGACCAGCAGCGGGGCGGCGCCGAGTGCGGCGGCGGCGCGCAGCACGCTCTTGCGGCTGACCCGGCGTCCGTTCCCGGCGGGTCCGGGTGCTGAGGTGGGCTCTTGCGGTAAGGGCATCGAGATCTCCTCGCTCGAATGGTGGGGGGTGGGGGTGGGGGGCGCGAAGGGGAACGACGGACCCCGTCGGAGTCCGTCCCGGCCGGGGCGGCGGGCCCCGGCCGGTTCGCGGCCAGCAGCAAACCTACGGACCGTCCGGGTGCCCCGCGATGGACTCGGTCCGGGGATCGTGGTGCATTCGAACGGCCCAGGTGCGGAACTCGCCCGGCGACATCCCCGTCTCTCTCCTGAAGAACCGGCAGAAGTAGGCCGGGTCCGAGAAGCCCGCCACGTTCGCTATCCGGCGGACGGTCATGTTCGTGCCGGACAGCAGCCTCTTCGCCTCCAGGGTCTGCTGCCGCCGGATCAGGCTGCCGGGCGAAAGCCCCGTGGCCCGCCGTACGAGCGTCTGGAAGTGACCGGCCGACATGCCGAGTTGACGTGCGTACCAGCCCACCGGCCGGCTCACCCCACCGGGCTCGCAGAGCAGCCGGCCGAAGGCCGCGGCCGCTTCCGCGGCCCGGTCGTGTGCCGGAGCGGGCGAGTCCGCTGGCGCGTCCGTAGGGCCGAGGGCGCGCGTTGCCCGGGCGATGAGGATGTGCAGGTAGGCCCGTAGCACGCCGTGATGGCCGGGCGGCAGGTCCCTGGCCTCGGTGGCCATGTCGGCCAGGAGCGCGGCGATCGGTGCGGCCTGGTCACCGGCCGGGTGGCCGGGCCGGCCGGCCAGGCGCCGCAGGGCGGCCGCGTCGTCGGTGTGGGGCAGGAGGAAGTCCTCGTCGAAGAGCACCACGTTCCCGGTGAGTTCCTCCGCGTCGGCCCAGTGGTGCACCTGGCCGGGGGTGATCACGCACAGCTGGGGTGGTTCCACGGTTCTGCGGACCAGGTCCAGCACGTGCGCGCCGCTGCCGCCGGTCACGTGGACGATCTCGTAGAAGGTGTGCCGGTGGGGGAAGGCGGCGCGCGAGAGCGGGCCGATGCTGTCGAAGGTCCCGATCGCGAAGGGCAGGAGGTGGGGAAGGGGAACGTCAAGGCGGTGGAGGGGCAGGTCGGGGAGGCGGGTGTGCGCGGGCCGGTCCATCCCCGCAGTCTCCGACCTGCTCCCCCAACAGGTACAGACCAATCACGGACGTCGTCCGGGTCCGCGCCCGCTCCTGGGTCACCGGTGCGGCCCCGCACGGCCCGAGCCCCACACGGCCCCGCCGACGAGCGGTCGATGCGGGCGGTCGGGCACGGCGAGAGCGGCCGGGCAGGGGCGCCACCGCTGCCGGACCTGAGCCGGTGTCGAATCGCCTGACGGCTCCAGCGGCGCGACGGGCGCGGCGGCGGCCGGCTCGAAGCGCTCGCCGAACGCAGGGGGAGTGGGCGGCGCCCTGTTCACCGTGCGGGCCGGGACCACCGCCCCGGCGGTCATCGCGGATACTGACCGGGCCCGCGAAAACCGTATTCGACAGCGCAATTCGAGCCAGGTCATCTGCTCATGGCGAATCAGGAAGGAAGGAGAACTGAGCGGTGATGCGCACCAGGTATTACGTCGAGGGTGCATTCGGCGCGCCGGACTTTGCGGGGCCTGCCGAGCTGAACATCCTCGGGCAGTGGGTGACGGCCGACGTCCAGCTCTCGCCGCTGTCCGTTCTGGAGGCCATCGACCTCGTGACCGAGGCCAAGGCCGACCCGGCCTTCACACCGGAGGACCTGGACGGGAACGCGCACACCGTCACCATCAGCCCGCAGGGCGTCAGGGTGGAGAACCATTTCGTCGAGCACGTGCAGGGTGAATACACCCTCGACGACGCGTTCCAGGTGCTGGTCGACTTCTGGGACTACTGCTGCCTGGCGAACCCCCCGAAGGCCGCCTCGCGTCGGCGTGAATACGCCGTGGAGCACGGCCGCGATCCGCTGGCCGGAATCCGTGACCGCCCAGCGGCATGACGGCTCCCCTTGCGCGAGGCGCCGTCCGAGAAGAAGCTCGCCGTAGAACTCGACCCCGGGGACCGTTACCACCAGGACCCACCCGCACTGCCTGCCCGCGTGTGACGAGCGTGCGGCCCGAGCCGGCGCACGACACCCGCCAGCCGCGCCCGGCCCGGACCGGCCGGCCGATGTCCACGAACCCGGCCAGCTCCACCGGCTCCGGCCCGCCCGCGTCCCCGCCACCGTCGTCCGGGTGGTGTCCCGGCGGATGCTGGGGGTGGGGGCATCGCCACCCCGGTTCTGTGGTCCGGAGCGGACGTCGCGCGGGTATGCCCGGGCGTCGGGGTGGCGCCCGGACGCAGCAGCGGACCAGCTCACCTCCGAAGATCGGCGGCCTCGTCGGCCGAACCAAAATTCGAGGCGTGTAACAGCGTTGATGTGGGGCAGGCGAAGTTCAGGCCGGAACGCGAGTTCCGCCGCAGATGTGGCACACACAAGGAAGACCAGCCGGAAATTCCGTTTCCGCTGGTTCCTGTTTATCGGAGGAGTTGTTTTCGCATGACCGAGAATGTGTGGGGTTACCGTGAGACGTCCGGCCGACTGGCCGGTGGCGACCTGACGGGCTACAAGGTCGAGGCGACCGATGGCTCCATCGGCAAGGTCGACAAGCACTCCGACGAGGTCGGCTCCGCTTACATCGTCGTCGACACCGGTCCGTGGATCTTCGGCAAGGAAGTCCTCCTGCCCGCCGGCACCATCGTCCGCGTCGACGCGGACGACAAGAAGATCTTCGTCGACCGTACGAAGGAGCAGATCAAGGACGCTCCCGAGTTCGACAGGGACAAGCATCTCGGCAACGCCGAGTACCACAACCAGGTCGGCGGCTACTACGGCAAGAACCGCCTCTGACCTGCGTTCTCAGACCTGCGCACGGGGCGGGGCGGCAACCACACGTTGCCGCCCCGCCCCATTGCCGTACCCGGAGCCCGCAGGGCCCGAGGGCGGTCGACGTCCAGAGAGGCACGGTCCGCAGGACGGTGCGGAGCCGGTCTGTCCGGTCTCTACGATGGGAGCGGTTGTCGCCGATGGGAGGAAGCTGCGGGTGTTCTCGGTGCAGGTCGCGCAGGAAGAGCGGAGCGTGGTGTTGGCCCTGCGCGGCGAGCTCGACTTCGACAGCCTCGTCCAGTTGGACGAGGCCGGTCAGGAAGTACTGGCCCGGGGAGCGGGGACGGGGCCGGTAGTGGTCGACTGCGCCGCTCTGGCGTTGTGCGATTCCTCCGGGATCGGTGCCTTGCTGCGGCTTATGCGGCAGCTCGCGGGGCAGGGGCGGGTACTGCGGCTCTCGGGCGTGCCCGCGCCGGCGGCCCGGCTCCTCGCGGTGACCGGCTTGGACCAGATCTTCGAGGTGTACCCCGGCCGGGAGCAGGCTCTCGCTGCGGGTGCCGATCGACATGGCAGGGTGGCTGCCGGCAGTGACGAGTCGGCGCAGCCGAGGGAGAGGCAGGATTCATGACGCGCGTTCCGGGGCGGCAGGCCCCTCAACCCGCCGGGGCGGCGGGAGCGCGCACCGTCGCCGAGGAAGGCGCGGATCATGACCTGCGGGCGCTGTTCGGTGAGTCCTCGGCCATCTTCGCCTACCTGGCCGGGCCGGCTCACATGCTGCAGACGGCGAACGCGGCGTTCTTCACCGCGATCGGCGGCGAGCGGACCGAAACCGGATTGCCGCTGGGGCAGCTGATGCCGGAACTGGTCGAGCAGGGCTTCATCACGCTGTTGGACCGGGTCTACCGCACGGGCGAGACCCACACCGCCCGCGATGCCCGGGTCCTGCTCGGTGAAGGGGAGAACGCCCGGGAGGGCTTCTTCGACTTCACCTACGAGCCCCGCGTGGACGCCGGCGGCAACGTGATGGGGGTGCGGGTGGTCGGGGTGGAGATCACCCAGGTCAAGCATGCCCAGCGGCTGACGGCGGAGCACCGGGTGCTGCTGGAGCAGATCGCCCGCCAAGCCCCACTGTCGGAGGTGCTGGAGGGCATGGCGCGCGCCATCGAGGCTCTCGCGCCCGAGGAGGTACTGGTGTCGGTGCTCCTCGCCGATCCCGACGGCCGGCACCTGCGGCACGGAGCGGCTCCGAGCCTGCCCGACTTCTACAACCGGGCCATCGACGGCATCGCCACCGGCGAGGGCGTCGGCTCCTGCGGCACCGCCGCCCACCGCCGCCTGCCGGTGACCGTCACGGACATCGCGACCGACCCGTTCTGGGACGACTTCCGGGCGCTGGCCGACCAAGCCGGCCTTGCCGCTTGCTGGTCCACCCCCATCCTGGCCCGCGACGGTGCCTTGCTGGGCACCTTCGCGATGTACCACCGCACCCCGCGCACCCCCCAGTCGGCCGACCTCGCGCTGGCGAGGGTCTTCGCGGACACCGCCGCGCTGGCCATCGAACGCCACCACGCCGAACAGGCCCGCGCGGACGCCGAGGCACGGGAGAAGGCGGTGCGCGACGACCTCACCTTCCTCCTGGAAGCCGGCAGCGCGCTCACCTCCGACCTCGACGCCACCCAGGTGCTCACCCGGCTGGCCGGCTCCTGCGTGCCGAAGCTGGCCCCGCTGTGCACAGTCGACCTCATCGAAAACGGCCGGGTGCGCCGGATCGCCGCGATCGCCCCGACCCAGGAAGAACGAGACCGGCTCACCTCCCACATCCCCGTCTACGACGCCGTCGATGACGCCGTCGCCCGCGTCCTGGCCTCGGGCACCAGCGAGGTGGCCCGCCGCACCCCCACCGGGCCGGGCCCCTGGCACGACCTGAACGTCACCGGCTACCTGTGCGTCCCCCTCATGGACCGCGACCAGGCGTTCGGCGCCGTGACGCTGCTCTCCACCGGCGACCATGCCTTCGACGGCCACGCCGTCGCACTGGCCGAGGAGCTCGCCCGCCGCGCGGCCTCGGCCGCCCGCAACGCCCTCCAGTACACCCACCGCGCCGCCCTCGCCCGCGATCTCCAGGCCGGACTCCTCCTGCCCGACCTGCCCGACGTACCCGGCACCGAGGTCGCGACCTACTACCACCCCGCCGGCGAAGGCCTCGACATCGGCGGCGACTTCTACGACGTCTTCCCCCTCAAGGACGGCCGCTGGGCCTTCCTCCTCGGCGACGTCTGCGGCCGCGGTGCCACCGCCGCCACCACCACCGCCCTCGTCCGCCACACCGCCCGCGCCGTCGCCTCCCGCCTCCCCGGCCCCGCCGACGTCGTGCAAGCCGTCAACGAAGCTTTGATCGACCGCCCCGGCAGCCACGGCACCGGCTTCGTCACCCTCGTATACGGCCAGCTCACCCCCACCCCCACCGGTCTCGACATCGAACTGGTCCGCGCCGGCCACAACGCCCCCCTGCATCGGGAGGCCCACCGCACCGTGCGCGCCCTCGATGCGAACGGGCTCCTGCTCGGTGTCTCCCCCCAGGCGCTCGTCACACCGCACCGTCTTCACCTGCGACCCCACGAGAGCCTGGTCCTGTACACCGACGGCATCACCGAAGCCCGCCGCCCCGACGGCGACATGTTCGGCGACCAGCGCCTCGCCGACACCGTGGCCCACCTGCCCGGCCGGCCCCGCCCCCAGCAGCTCATCGACGGCATCATCACCGCCCTGCACGCCTTCACCGACGCCGGCGACATCGACGACGACCAGGCAATCCTCGTCCTGACCGCCACCACCTCCCCCGGCCCGTCCACCCCCTGAGCGGATCTGCTGCACCATCCCGAGCGAGCCGGACCGGCATCCGTGCAGGCATGGAGTTCTCGATCGCCCTGCTGCGCAGCCGGGCACCGGGGTATACCGAGGCAGCGGGTCGGCCCCGCGCCCCGGCCGAACCGTAGGGACTTCCGGAGCCCGCGGCCGGACGCTTGCCGGTCGTTGGGCCGCCCGGGAGTTCGCGATCGGGGTCGCGTGCGTCGTGGTTGCCGCCCAGCCGTGTCCACCGAAGTGCGCGGGTTCGCGGAACCCCGGAGGTGACAGCGGACAGCCGCAATTCCCGACGTACGGCCGCTTGGTGCCGTAGCGGCGTGTGACTGACGCTGGGCCGCGCAGGGGCACCCGTCACACCCGCCTGTCCGGTCCGGGCCCTTCTCCCAGGCGCCACACCGCTCATGAGGTGGGTGATCTGCGCGTTGGCGCGGTAGGCGGCCTGGCCGTCTCGGAGGTCGACGATGTAGTTGGTGAACACGTGCTGAGTCCGGTCGAACCGTGGGGCCATGACCGCAGCGAGGAATTCGGCGCGCACTCGGCGGGAGGGGCTGAAGGCGTAGAGATCGGGCAGGGCAGGCGGCTCGGTGACGCCGGGGCCGCCGCTCTGGACCCGGGTGGCGCTGTCGGCGCACCGCCGCCGCGGTGCCCCGGTCCGCCGGACGCGGTGGCAGCCGCACGGTGTGCGCCCCCTCCCCCACCCTGCGTGCGGACGTCCCCACTGCGGGCGGCGCCGCGGACGCGAGTCGGTCCTTCGGGGTATTCCGCTTGCTTTGGGGTGATCCGGGCAGGCGGGGAGGGAACCACCTACCAGCGCCGCCGCCGTCCGTTCGCCCTTCGGGCGGCAGCGTCCCGGCGTGCGCGGCGCCGTACCGCTAGGGAGGTCTCACATGTCCGTCCCCGCCGGATCCAGCCCGCTCGCCGCCCTGTCGGAGGCCGGTGTCGCGGTGTGGCTCGATGATCTGTCCCGGGAGCTGCTCGCGGGCGGAGAGCTGGAGCAGCTGATCGCGGAGAAGCACGTCGTGGGGGTCACGACGAATCCCACGATCTTCGCTTCGGTCCCGTCGAGGGGTGACCGCTACACCGAGCAGCTACGCGGCGTGGGCGATGCGGGTGGCAGCGTCGACGACGCGGTCTTCGCCCTGACCACCGATGACGTGCGCAGTGCCTGTGACGTGCTGGGCCCGGTGTACGAGCGGAGGGCGGGCATCGATGGCCGGGTGTCCATCGAGGTCGACCCGCGGCTGGCGCAGGACGCCGGTGCCACCGTCGCGACGGCCCGCAAGCTCTGGGAGGCGGACGGCCGCGATCTGGCGGACATCCACTCGGTGGCCTCGTTCTTCGTCTCCCGCGTCGACGTCGAGGTCGACCGGCGTCCGGACGCGATCGGCAGCGGGGAGGCTCCGGCGCTCAAGGGCAGGACCGCGGTCGCCGACGCGCGCCTCGCGCTCCAGGCCTACGAACGACTGCTCGTGGACCCGCGCTGGCAGTCGATCAGGGGTGGTCGCCGGTGCCCCCCTCCGTTGGTGCTGAGGCGTGCTGGTGTCCGCCGGGGAAGGGAGCCCGGGCGGCGTCGTGGATGCTGTCGCGGGCGGCCGCGGCCACGGCCTCGGGCGTGATGCCGAACTCCGTGTAGAGACGCTGGTAGTCGGCGGAGGCCCCGTAGTGTTCCAGGCTGACGATGCGTCCCGCGTCCCCCACCACGTCACGCCAGCCCTGGCCGACGGCGGCCTCGACGCTCACACGGGCGCGCACACTCGGCGGCAGGACGGTGTCCCGGTAGGACCGGGGCTGGGCGGCGAACCATTCGTGACACGGCATCGACACCACCCGTACCGCCAGGCCTTCGCCGGTCAGCACGTCGCGCGCGTCCAGGGCGATGTGGACCTCCGACCCGGTGGCGACCAGGATCACCTCGGGCACCGCGCCGTCGCGCGCGTCGGCGAGGACATAGGCCCCGCGGGCCGCTTCCCGGGCCGGGGCGTACGTGTCGCGGTCGAGGACGGGCAGGTTCTGGCGGGAAAGGATCAGGCCGGCGGGCCGGTCGGTGTGTTCCAGGATCGTCTGCCAGCAGGCGGCGGTCTCGTTCGCGTCGGCGGGGCGCACCACGTCCAGGCCGGGGATGGCGCGCAGTGCGGCGAGGTGTTCGACGGGCTGGTGGGTGGGCCCGTCCTCGCCCAGGCCGATGGAGTCGTGGGTCCAGATGTAGATGGCGGGCAGCCGCATGAGGGCGGCGAGCCGGACGGCGGGGCGCATGTAGTCGGAGAAGGTGAGGAAGGTGCCGCCGTAGGGGCGCGTGAGGCTCTGCAGGGCGATGCCGTTCAGGATGGCGCCCATGGCGTGCTCACGGATCCCGAAGTGCAGGGTCCGTCCGTAGGGTCCGCCCTTCCAGTCCTTGGTCTGCCGGTCGGCCGGCACGAACGACGGCGCGCCGTCCATGGTGGTGTTGTTGCTCCCGGCGAGGTCGGCCGAGCCGCCCCACAGCTCCGGCAGCACCGGGGCCAAGGCGGTGAGGATCGCGCCCGACGCGGCGCGCGTCGCCATCCCCTCGGCATCGCCCCCCTCGGCATCGGCGGGGAAGGCGGGCAGGACGTCGGCCCAGCCGTCCGGGAGCCGCTGGGCCCGGAGCCGGTCCAGCAGCGCGGCCCGCTCGGGATGCGCGGTGCGCCAGGCCGTGAACGCCTCGTCCCATGCGGCGTGGGCAGCGCGGCCGCGCTCCGCCGCCTTCCGTGTACGGGTCAGGACCCGGTCCTCGACGGTGAAGTGTGATGCGGGGTCGAAGCCGAGGAGCTGCTTGGTGGCGGCGACTTCGTCCTCGCCCAGCGCGGAGCCGTGGGCCTTTCCGGTGTTCTGTTTGGTCGGGGCGGGCCAGCCGATCAGGGTCCGCAGCATGATCAGCGAGGGGCGTCCGGTCTCGGCCCGGGCGGCGCGGGTCGCGGCGAGCAGGGCGTCGACGTCCTCGACGTACTCACCGGTGGCGGTCCAGTCGACGCTCTGCACGTGCCAGCCGTAGGCGGCGAAGCGCGCGGGCACGTCCTCGCTGAAGGACACGTCGGTGTCGTCTTCGATCGAGATGTGGTTCGAGTCGTAGAAGACGGTCAGGTCGCCCAGTTCCTGATGGCCGGCCAGGGAGGCGGCCTCGGCGGTGACGCCTTCCATCAGGTCGCCGTCGGAGGCGATGACGTAGACGTGGTGGTCGAAGGGGCTGGTCCCCGGCTCCGCGTCCGGGTCCAGCAGCCCGCGTTCGCGGTGCGCTGCCATCGCCATGCCGACCGCACTGGCCAGGCCCTGCCCCAGCGGTCCGGTGGTGATCTCCACCCCGCGCGTGTGACGGTGCTCGGGATGGCCGGGGGTCGCCGAGCCCCAGGTCCGGTACGCCTCCAGGTCCGCGAGCTCCAGGCCGTAGCCGGCCAGGTACAGCTGGATGTAGAGGGTGAGGCTGGAGTGCCCGCAGGACAGGACGAACCGGTCCCGGCCCAGCCACCGGTCGTCGGCGGGGTCGTGCTTCATGACGTTCTGGAACAACAGGTACGCCAGCGGAGCCAGACTCATCGCCGTCCCGGGATGCCCGTTGCCGGCCTTCTGCACCGCGTCGGCCGCCAGCAGCCGCACGGTGTCCACCGCACGTACGTCCACTCCGTCCCACCCGGCACGCCCGGCCACCGGACACACCAGGGACCTGTCGCCCCACACCGCATCGAACTCGCTCACCATGCTGTCCCTTCGTCGAGCGTACGGGTGGCCCTCCGGACCGCCCGCCCGTGGATGCGCCATCGCGGCCGTGCCGTCCGGCACCCGCCGCTGTCCTCGGCGCTGTCACCGCGCGGTCCGCGGCCGGGACCCCGGGGTCCGGGCCGCCGCGACGGAGCGCACCTCCTCCAGCGTCGTGCTCTGCCGCTCGGCGCGTTCCAGCAGCACGTCGAGGTCGTCGGCGCGCAGGGTGCGCCGGCAGGCTGCGCGCCCTGGACGCCCGTCAGCATCGCCTCCGCCTCCAGGACGTCGCTGAGCGGGGAGCGGGAGAACAGGTGCCCGTTGGTCTTCAGGCGGCCCGCCGTCTCCGCCGGCCGGCCCGCGGCCGTCTCGGACGGGCTGGTCGACACGCCCAGGTCCGTCATGAGCCGGGCCAGGGCGGTGCGGTCCTCCTCGACCTGCTCCGCGAGCTCGGCGAGCGTGTGGCCGTCCCGTTCGTCCTCGCGGGCGTCCGCAGCCCGCCTGAACAGCTCCAAGCCGCCGGCGGCGGCGGCGCAGTGGTCGCCCAGGTAGATCGCCAGGAGCCCGCCGTCCCCGGAGCCGGCGTCCGCCGCTCCGGGCTGCGCGTGCATTGCGCGGGCGACCGACTCTCCGAGCTCGCTCCGGTTGTCCTCGAACTTCCTCAGCCCCTCGTGCTCCAGCGCGTCGGTGACGTCGGTGAAGTCGACGCCGACCCGTTCCAGCGCGGCGAAGTGGTCCCTGGCCGCCGTGAAGTCCGCCACGGCGGGCGCGTGCGCGGGAAGGGTGCCGTGATCGGCGAAGGCGGCCGGTGTGCTGCCGGGCATGGTGTTGACCGTGCCCGCGATCACCAGCCCGCGGACGTACGTCGTGTCGGGCAGGTTCGGGTCCTCGACGCCGGTGGAGGCCCACCGCGGGCGCTGCGTGCGGGCTCCCGCCGCGGCGAGCCGCCCTGCGCACCGCAGCGTCGCGCCGCTCCCCGACCGGGGAGGCCGCCTCGCTGATCAGCGTCACGTCGACGGGTAACGCGGCGGTGGTCATTCCGGCAGGCCGCCGGTCCACCGGTGTGCAGGACGTTGATCTCCGCCGCCGGGTTCTCCTCGTTGCGGGTGCCGTCATGGAGGGAGAACGCCTCCAGCGGGCCACATGGTCCCTCGTACCGTCGCCGGGATAGCCCCCCCCCGGGGACACCGAGGCCCTCGTGGGAGGACCCGGTGTCGCTGGACCTCCACCGGCGGGTGAGGGCCCGGGCGTTGCGGTCGCCGCAGGCGGGCGCGGCCGGCGCGGCCGGCGCGGCAGGACGCGAGCTTGGGCCGGGTGGCGCAGCTCGGGGTGGCCGATGGCGTGGCGGCCCTGTAGTGGGACCGCGTGTGCCGATCATCAGACCACCGTCGCCTCATGTTGACGGCACCCCGCCCTGCCCCAGATGAGGAACCCCGATGTCTCGTAGACACCTGCGCTCCGTGCTGATCGCCGCGCTCGCCACCGGCACGATCATGTCCCCGCTGTCTTCGTTGGCGTACGCGGACGCGGCGACGATGACGTTCTCGCAGCCGTACGTGCCCACCATCGCACCGGGCGCCACCGGGCGGGCCACGGTCGTCGCGGTCAACGGAAACGGAGCGGCGGCTATCAGCGCGTTCCGGATCACGGCCCCGGACCGGACCACGTTCGCGGAGAGCCGGTACTACTTCAACGACGGGCCGGGCACGATCGCGTGTACGGCCTCGGCCGATCAGCGGCTCCTGACGTGCATCCCGGCGGTCGGGGCGGGACCGCTGTTCATGGCGAACACCCGAACCCGTCTGGCGGTGGTCCTGCGGGTCGATGAGGACGCACCGCAGGGCACCACCCTTGAGGGCGGCCGGTGGGTCGTGGAAGCCGGATATCCGGGCTCCCCGGGCCTGTTCGCGGTGAACACCCCGATCAAGGGCGACAAGGGCGACAAGGGCGACGCCGGAGCGAAGGGGGATACCGGAGCCCAGGGCGCCAAGGGCGACCCGGGTACGAAGGGTGACCGGGGCGCGGACGGCGCGACCGGCGCCGCCGGAGCGAAGGGCGACACCGGGGCCACGGGCGCGGTCGGGGCCAAGGGTGACACCGGAGCACCCGGGGCGGCCGGGGCAAAGGGGGACCCCGGAGCACCGGGGGCGACCGGAGCCAAGGGCGACACCGGAGCACCGGGCGCGGCCGGAGCCAAGGGCGACACGGGAGCGCCGGGCACGGCTGGAGCCAAGGGCGACACCGGCATGACGGGCGCGGCCGGGGCGACTGGCGCTCGTGGTGAGAAGGGCGAGACCGGCGCGCAGGGCCGGCCCGGGACGCCCGGCGAGAAGGGCGACACCGGCGCGCCCGGCGTGAAGGGTGAACCGGGAGCACCCGGCGCCCAGGGGGCGAAGGGTGACACCGGAGCAGCAGGGGCCGTCGGCCCGCAGGGCGCCAAGGGCGACACGGGCATGACCGGCATCCAGGGCGAGCGCGGCATCACCGGCCCGACCGGTGCGACGGGCAGTCAGGGCGTGAAGGGCGACCGGGGCGACACCGGTATGACCGGCGCGCAGGGCATGAAGGGCGACACCGGCACGCCCGGGGCGAAGGGCGACGCCGGCGCCCAGGGCGTCCAGGGTGCCGACGGCGAGCAGGGTGTGGCCGGGCCCGCCGGGCCGCGTGGCGAGCAGGGCGCCGCCGGACCGCAGGGCATCGCCGGGCCGCGCGGCGACGACGGCCCCGCGGGCCGTACCGGCGCCGCCGGGGCGAAGGGCGAGCAGGGCGACCCCGGTGCGCCCGGTGCCAAGGGCGACCCCGGCGAGCAGGGCGTCCAGGGCCAGGAAGGTGTGCAGGGCCCGGCGGGTCCGCAGGGCTCCGACGGCGTCCGAGGCCCGGCCGGTCCCAAGGGCGACGACGGCGCGCCGGGCATCCGGGGCCCGGAAGGCGCCCGGGGCCCGCAGGGCGCCGACGGGGTCCGTGGCCCGGCCGGTGCGAAGGGCGACGACGGCGCGCAGGGCGAGCAGGGCGCAGCCGGTGCGCAGGGCCCGGCAGGTCCGCAGGGGCCCGCCGGTCAGCGCGGCCCGGCCGGGACGAAGGGCGATGACGGCGAGCCCGGCGTTCAGGGTCCGGCCGGTCCGGCGGGTCCCGCCGGGGCCAAGGGCGAGCAGGGCACCCCGGGTATGAAGGGCGACCGGGGCGAGCGCGGGGACGCGGGCCCGCAGGGTCCGGCCGGTGCGCAGGGCCCGGTCGGTCCGAAGGGCGAGCAGGGGCAGCCCGGCACACGAGGCGAGCAGGGCGAGAACGGCGCCACCGGCGCGCCCGGCCCGAAGGGCGACCCGGGCGAGCGCGGCGAGACCGGCCCCCAGGGTGCAGACGGCGCCCCGGGCGTCCAGGGTCCGCAGGGCGACACCGGGCCGGCCGGAGCCCGGGGCGAGCGCGGCGAGACCGGCCCGGTAGGCCCTGCCGGGCCGAAGGGTGAGAAGGGTGAGAAGGGTGACCGGGGCGAGAACGGCACCTGCCAGAGCTGCGGGGACCACCACCACGCCAAGGCGAAGGTCATCTCGCAGGGACCGCTGCCCATCCACGCCGGCAGCAGCCGCTCCAGCAAGACCGTCGGCACCCTCAAGCCCGGCACGGTCGTCCCGGTCATCTGCAAGGTCAAGGGCGAGCAGGTCGGCGACAACAACCTCTGGTACCGCCTCGAAGACGGGCGCGGCTTGATCGCCGCCCGCTACGCGAAGAACCTGGGCGAGATCCAGTTCTGCGGCGCGTAACCGATGGCGCGACGGCGGGCCGCCCCTCCCCGAGGGGGCGGCCCGTCCGCATGTCCGAGGCGAGAGGGACCACCACCGCCGACGAGGTGCTTCCTACCACCTGCCGCGGGTGCGTGACCGGGGCGGGGAGCGTTCCCCATGGCCCGCGGGGCACCCCCTCCCGCGCTGAGCGCTGAAGGGGGCTCTGCCGACGCCACGCCGTACGACGGCGGCCGCCGTGCTGCCCCCGGGGGCGGGTCGGCGGCGGAGCCCGTCCGGGACCCGGCACGGAACGGCTCCGGACGTTCTGCGGGTGATGCACGGGGTTCGCCCTCATACCGGGGACGACCCTCACGCCGGAAGCGGATGTCCGGCTGCTTCGAATTCAGTAGCCGGACGGCCTCTCCACCAGCGAGGATGCCGGGCATGAGCACTGCCCGGGCCTTCCCGCCCCTCCGTCCGGCGCACTCGTCCCCGGTGGTGTTCGGTGCGGGAGCGGCCATCGGTGTGCCGGGCGCAATGATCGGGCTGGGCGGCGCGGAGTTCCGACTGCCGCTGCTGATCGGCCTGTTCGGGTTCGCCGCGCTCTCCGCGGTGATCCTGAACAAGGCGATGAGCCTGGTCGTGGTCCTGGTCGCGCTGCCCGCCCGCCTCGCGGCGGTTCCGGCCGCCGAGGTCGCCGCCCGCTGGCCCGTCGCCCTCAACCTGCTGGCCGGCAGCCTCCTGGGCGCCTGGGCAGGGGCGTCCTGGGCCGTCCGCATGCGCAGCACGACCCTCTACCGGGTGCTCGCGGCCCTGATGGTCCTCATGGCGGCCGCGCTCGTCCTCACCCACACCACCGCCCTGGGCGCCCTCGACCTGCCGCTCGCGGCCCAGATCCCCGCCGGGGTCGCGGCCGGGTTCGGCATAGGCGTCGTCGCCGCGATCATGGGCGTGGCCGGCGGCGAGCTGCTGATCCCGACGATCGTGTTGCTGTTCGGCCAGGACATCAAGACCGCCGGGAGCCTGTCCCTGCTGGTCTCCCTGCCGACCATGCTCGTCGCGTTCGCCCGCTACAGCCTCGACGGCAGCTTCGCCGTCCTCGGCGCCAACCTCCGCTTCACCGCCACCATGGCCGCAGGGTCCATCGCCGGCGCCATCCTCGGCGGACTCCTCCTCGGCGCCTTCCCCGACGTGGTGCTCATTCCCGTGCTGGCCGTCGTCCTGCTCGCCTCCGCCGTCAAACTCGCCCGGCACGACTGAGCTCGCGGGCGGCGGGGTGCGGAACATCGCCGAGGCCGGCTTCTCCACCGGCGTCCACCGGTGCCGACCGGCGTCCGCCGGCGCGGCAGGGTCGGCCGAACCCCGTACGCGCCGGGCGGCGGGCCGCCGGGAGATCTGGAACGGCCCGGAGTCCCCCGTCCCTGGTCGGATCGGCGGGCCGGTGTCCCGGATGCCCGGATGCCCGGGTTCAGTAGGTGATGACCGCCATGGCCTCGCCGCCGGCGCTCCCCGCGGCGCCGTGCCCGCTCGTGCCGCCGCCCGCGGAGCCGTCCTTGAAGGTGCCGCCGCGGCCGCCGCTCCCGTTGGCGGAGCCCGGCAGCGGGATGGTCAGCGGAGCCAGCTGTCCCCCGGCCCCGCCGGCCGCCCCGGAGCCGGCCCCACCGCCGCCCGGCCTGGTCCCGAAGCCTCCGGCGGCAGCGCGGGTGCCTCCCGCTCCGTTGAACGGGCTCAGACGGGGCGGTACCTCCCGGCACGCCGCGGCATCGTAGTTGGCGACGATCCCGGCCGAGCCGCCCCGGGTGGCGTCGGCCGCGTCTCCGCCCGGGACCCCGAAGTCGTTGCGGGTGAAGCCGCCCCGGCCCCCGCCACCACCTCCGCCACCCGCGCCGGGGGCACCGCCCCACAGGCGGGCCGCCTGGCCGTAACGGCCCTTGCTGTCCGGGACGTGCAGGTACGTGTACTCGGCGTCACCGCCGGTGGCACCGTCGGATCCGGGCAGGCCGGAACCGCCCGGCAGGCCCAGGACGTCGCTCCCGGCCACGCCGCCCCACGCGCTCGCACCACCGGACCCGCCCTCTCCGGACGCACCCAGCGTGATGCGCGCCTTCGGATAGTCGGCGGTGAACACGCACCGCAGGTAGACGCCGGTGCCACCACCCGCGCCTCCGCCGCCGCCGGCCCCGCCGCCGCTGCCTCCGCCACCGGCCGACCAGATGTGCACCGTCACCTCGGCCCCCGCGGCCAGGCCGGCGGGACGGTGCCATTCGTGAACGCCCGCACCGGTGATCACATCGTGTCCGTGGATCTCTTCGCCCACCGTCCCGGCAGCCAGGGCCGGTACCCCGGCGGGGGCCGTCGAGACGAGCGTCAGGGCTCCGGCCGTGGCCGCCAACCGCAGCTGCCAGCGACGCGCTCGCCTGCGCGGCCGCGAACCCGAACCCTCGGGAGAAGGCACCTTCCCGCTGTCCCCACCGCGTTCCCCGCGCCCCGGTGCCCGACCAGTCCCGATCATGTGAACCCGCCCCGGGTTCAGGCACAGGGTCCCGTCCGCGACCAACGGGGCGGATGCCGGACTGCTGCGCTTGGGCCCGCGGATGCGGGGCAGGCTCGGCAGGATCCGATGGGTACGGAGCGGCGGGCGTGTGCGGGAGGACTTGATGAGGCAGTGGGAGGTCGTCTTCACCGATGGCGGGGACGAGCCGGTGTCGGTGTGGATGAGGGCGGATGAGAAGCCAAGTGAGGAAGAGGCCGCGGGCGCGATCCGGGCCCAGCTCTTTCCCATCGTGGACGATCTCCACCTCGATGATCCGCAGGCCGCCGATTGCGCGTCTACGGCACGGTGGCTCCGGGAGCAGGCCGGTGTGACGATCACATGGATCGGCGAGGCGGCGTAGCGACCCGTACCAGGGAAGCCGTCGCCGTCCACCGGGCTCCGCGCGCACGCGCCCCGGCAGGACCGGGAGCCGGGCCGGGACGCGGCCTGACCGTCCGTGCGGGCTTCACCCCGCCCGCGCACTCGTATCGTGTGTCCTCCGGTGCGGGGAGCGTGGATGGCGGACGAGGCCAAGCGCGAGATGACCAGAACCTGTGGCGGGCGGTCCACACGACTGCCGGCGGCTGGAGCGAGGGAGTCATGTTCGAGGAGCATCACCGTGCCGCCGCCCCGCCCCTGGCCGCGTCCGGCGGGACCTGTTCTGTGTGCACCGCGGCGCGCGGCAGCAGTACCGCAAGGTGCTGCCGATCCGGTGGACCCTGCCCTGACGGACGCCGGGGCGAGGGCTACCCGGCGGCCGTCCGCACATCAGCGGATCAACGGGTACAGGGCGACCTGCCCCGGGCGAGGACGCCCGCGGTCGGTGTACGGAGCGACGGCGGCGAGCACCAGGCGCGGGAACCGGCCGGGCCGGAGGGCTTCGGGTTCAGGGGGCGCCGTATCGGGTGGCGTCCACGACGCTGCCGGCTCCCCCTCCCGATACGGCGGGGCTCAGCAGCGGGAGCACCAGCCACGGCATGCCGATTGCCGCGAAGGTGGCGGTGACGGCCAGTACCCCGCGGCGGCCGCGGGCCCAGCGGGCCCGGAAGCGGACCGGATCCTCCACCAGTAGCTTCGACAGGACGACGGCCGTCACGGATGCGGCGGTCAGCCACAGGACGCGCATCCAGCCCCCGAGGTGGGGGCCGGTGTGAGGAGAGGCCGGCGGCCGTCGTACGGCGTGGCCGGCGCGTGTCAGGGGCGGCGGGCGAGCCAGGTGGTACGGGTGGTGCGCACGCTCAGGTCGCCTCGGTGCGCGGTGCTCTGCGGCCCCGTCTCATCCAGCAGGGCGTCCAGCGCCGCCAGGTCGTCCGCTGCCAGGACGTCGGTGGCATGGGAGCGCAACTTGACCAGGCAAAGGCGGGCGTAGGCGTTCAGAGCCGGACCCGCCTGGGCGCCGTCGAGACGGATCTCGAAGGGGCGGCGCTCCTCGACGACGAACCCGGCGTCGGTCAGGGCGCCGGTCCACTCGTGCTGGGGCCTGGTGTTGGTGGCCTGGTGCAGGCGGGCTTCCAGGCCCGGCCGGCCCACGCCGGTGTCCTCGGGCAGGAAGCGGGGGAAGAAGTCCATCTCGGTGACGGCGATGAGCCCGCCCGGCCGCAGCTGTCCGAAGGCGCGGGTGAAGGTACGGGCCGGGTCGCTCACGTGGTGGATGAAGGACGCGGCCCAGATCAGGTCGTAGGGGCCGTTCTCGGCGATCTTCGTCCAGGGTTCGTCGACGTTCGCCTGCACCGTGCTGACGCGGTCGGCGACGCCGCGGGCGGCCGCCTGCTCGCGCAGTCGGTGCAGCAGTGGCGGGGAGATGTCCACCGCCGTCACCTGCGCGGCGGGGAACTGCCGGGCAAGGGCCAGGCTGCCGGTGCCCG
Source organism: Streptomyces sp. NPDC048507 (assembly GCF_043199995.1). NCBI lineage: Bacteria > Bacillati > Actinomycetota > Actinomycetes > Kitasatosporales > Streptomycetaceae > Streptomyces > Streptomyces sp. NPDC048507. Next base: position 59,263 of record NZ_JBICWZ010000020.1, read on the forward strand.
GGCCGCTGCCGAGATCCAGGATCCGGGCCGCATCAAGACCGACGCGCTGGGCGAGCAACCCGGTCAGGTGGGCGAGGTGGGGAGCCAGAACCTCGGCATCCAGTTCCAGCAACCGGGTCATCGCCCCGTCTGCTTCCCCGGTCCGCTCGTGCCCTGTGTGCCCATGGGTGTCGTGGTGTGTGCTCATGCCTCCGACGGTAGGACGGTCTCCGCCGCCGGGGCATGGGGTCTTGCCGGTGGAGCAAGAATCGACATCGGACACGACCGTCCGGATGCGCATCCGCTCCCTGCGCAAGGCGCGCGGCTGGTCACTGGACCGCCCCGCCGAACGCGCGGGCATCAGCCCCTCCCGGCTCAGCCGCATCGGGACGGGTCACCGGCGCCTGAGCCTGGACCAGCTCACCGCCATCGCCACCGCCCTGGGCAAAACCCTCGACGACGTCGTCATCCGCCCGGAGCGGGACGAGCGGCGCGGCCTGACCACCTGACTGCTCACCAAGGACGACGGACCGCAGGGCCTCACCGTCGGCGGCGATCGCCTGGACCGTGTCCCGGGTGGGCACGTGCCGGCCCGCCCCGGCCCGCAGGCCGCGCAGCGCTTCGGCGCGCGACCGCTCCGCGGACGGCGGGGTCCGAGATGAGCCCCGGTCGTGCGGAACCGGGCGCCCGAGTCCGTACGTCCCCCGTACATGCTGATAGTCCTGGGGATACTCTTCGCCGTCGCGCCCGTCCTCGTCTGGGCTGCGATCGCCCGCACCCGCCCCGTCGGCTTCGCGATCGGCGGGATGCTGCTCGCCGGAGCCGGTCTGCTGATCAGCGTCCAGCAGGGCCGGATCGACGCCCCCGGGCCCGACGCCCACCTCGCGTTCACGGTCCTGGCGCCCGTGCTCATCGCCTGCGGTGCGGGGCTGGAAGGCCGGCACGAGAACTCCCCTCCCCCGCAATGGATTCCCCGCCGCAACAGCGCGATCGGCTTCCTGGGGATGCAGTTCGCCCTCACCCTCGTGGCCGGCGTCCTGTACGCGCTGATGATCAGCGAAGGCTCGGAGGCCCCGCCGTCCAAGGCCCTCCCCTCATGGCCCGCAGGCATCAGCGTGGTCGACGAAGGCACCAGCTGTGGTTCCGGGGGCTGCTGGCGCGTGGCGACGGTCACCAGCGGCGACGGCTCGTCCCGGCCGGACATCATCCGCGCACTGGGACTCCAGAAGGAGAGCTGCCGCTCCAGTGGCTGGCTGCTCGACTGGCGTGATGTGTGCGTCGGGGCCCGGGACAACGGCGAGAACGTCACCGTCTACGCCGGCTGGGGATACTGAAAGGCTGCCTCCGGTAGCGCAGGACGTGGCCTGCGTGCGGGTGCGGGAGCGTCGACGGCACCGAGACGCAGGTGCCCTCGGGGTGGAGCCGGGCTTCACTGAGGCGCGACCGTCGAATCCATCAGTGCGGACGCTGCCGGTTCTGGCGGTGCCGTTGGCTCCCGCCTCGGCCTTGCTGACGGCGGCTGCCGTCGGCGCAGGACCTGGCCGGCCTGGGTCGACGAGACCACCCCGAAGCGCTGCGCGGACCGCGTACGAGTGCGCAGTCCGCGCTACCGGCCCACGCTTTTGCGGAGGATGAGCGCGCGCCGCGGAGTCAGCATCCGGGGCCGATCGGCGGAGACGACGTCAGGGCGAGGGCGGCGTTCCGCAACTGGGCGGCCCACGTCCGCCGGTCAAGCCCCAAGGTGTACTCGATACAGCAGTCGCACGGCGGGATCAGCGCCACGAAGGCTCGCTCCGCCGCGGTCTCGGTCTGCGTCTCCCACCAGTCGTCCCTCTCCAGGTCAGCGGGAGTCGTCTCGCCGTCGATGAGCCTCGCCGCCATCCGGCGCAGGGCGTGCCGCCGTGCCAGGGCCCGGTCCGGCAGCCCGATCCCGGACTCGGCGAGTGCTTGCTCGAACGCGTCGCGAATGTCGCGGGCATCCGCGTTGCGAGGCCAACCGGCGAGCTCGCACAGTGTCGGGGTGTCCAGTCCGGCTGCGAGCGCTTCAGCAGCGATCATCGGCAGGTCCTCCGGGCGGATCTCATCCGCTTGGTACCGGCACGCCACCTCGCCCAGAGATCTGAGCTCCCGCCGCACGGAGGTCCCCCGGTTCTCGTGTCGTTCCTTCTGCTCTCATAAATCCTACGGTGGCAGGACCGTTGCCCGCGACGGCGCCCGGGAGCGGGTCCGCTCGGCCCCCGTCCCGCGTGTTCGCCGGCAGCTCGTACGGGCTTCGAGCTGCCGGAACGGGCCGACCGGTCCACGGAAGCGACACCTCGGACGACGGCGGGACACGGCGCGGACGGGGCCTGCCGACCCGTCAACGGGGTCCTGTACCGGAACCGGACTGGGGCGCGCGCCCCGGCAGCACCGCCCCGACGAGGGACTCGGACGCTTCCGGGGCGGCCTCACCTGCAAGATTCAGCTCGTCGGAGAAGGCGGGCGTCGCCCTTTGGCCTTGCTGATCACCCCGGGCCAGTGGGGCGACGCTCCTCAGCTCATCCCCGTCATGGAACGCCTCCGTGTCGGCCGACTGGGCGGCGGACGTCCCCGCACCCGACCGGACCACCTCGGCGGCGACAAGGCCTATTCCTCCCGGCGCATCACTGCCCAGGCTCATCTGCCGCCTGCCGCCTGCCGCCTGCCGCGGGCAGTGGTCCGCCGGACAGGCCCCAGGACGTGTATCGGAGGTGGTTTGAGAGGCTGTTGGTTCGTCAGTCCCGCGCCGGGGCAGCGAGCCAGCGGGCGTCCTGGAACTCGGCTGGCACTTCGTCCTCTCCCGGATCGATCCCACGGCGTTCCAGTTCGTCGAACCATCGATCCCGCTGTGAATCGGGGAGGCGTCGTCCGCACCAGGGGCAGAAGTCGATGGTGATACTCGATGTGCCGCCGTCGTGGATGATCAGCCCGTACTCCTGGAACTTGGCGCTGAACTTGATCAGCACGTCGGGACAGGCGAACGGGTCGTTGTGCTGGTCGCAGGGTACGTTCACGCGGCGGCTCATCGCCTCGCAGCAGTGGTTGGTCATGACCTTGGTTTCTCGTTCATCGGTACTGTGCCCAGAAGTAGATCACGGTCTGTGATGATCACCCGGTGGCGCGTGGAGATCTGACGGACATGCAGTGGACCCGACTGGAGCTGTTGTTGCCCAGGGGCAAGAAGCCGGGACGTCCGCCGCTATGGACCAGGCGGCAGCTGGTCGACGGCATACGGTTTCGTATCCGCACCGGTGTCCCATGGCGGGACGGCACGTGGCAGCGGATCTTCGCCGCTTTGCAGGCCCAGGCCGACGCCAAGGGGCTCATCACTTGGGACCTCAACATCGACTCCACCGTATGCCGGGCCCACCGGCACGCCGCCGGGGCGCGGGAAAAGGGGATCTGCAGGTCGAGCCGCCCGGCGGGGGCACCATCGAGCCGGACGACCCACGGCCTCAGACGCTCGCGCGGCGGCCTGACCACCAAGCTGCACCTGGCCGTCGAGCAGGGGCAGAAACCCATGTCGATCGTGATCACCGCCGGGCAGCGCGACAACTCCCCGCAGTTCGAGCCGGTGCTGAAGGAGGAGGCGGGCCGACCCGTCCGGTCCCCAGTGGAGGGTGTAGCGTCCCCGGGCGCGGGCCCGGTAGGAGGCGGGGAACTGTCCGGTCAGCGGGTTGCGGGTCCCGGGTGACGACCGGCGGGTCGTTCTCGACGTGCACCCCGCCGGGCTCCGGGCGGTACGCCGAGACGTGCGGCCGCAGGATTCCCGCCAGGCGTCCGCAGGCGTACCGGACCCGCCCCGGCCTGTCGTACCCGGCTTCGTCCCGGCGGCTGCTGCTCATCGGACCGGCTCCCGTACCCCGAATCCATGAACCGACGCTCATGAGCACAACGGCAAGCGGCCGGGCCGGGGGCTTCCTCAGGCGGCAAGGAGGCCTTCGCGGAGCTGCTTCAGGGTGCGGGTGAGGAGCCGGGAGACCTGCATCTGGGAGATGCCGAGGCGCTCGCCGATCTGAGCCTGGGTCATCTCCTGGCCGAAGCGCATCTGCAGGATGAGCCTGTCGCGTCCCGCGAGGGCGTCCAGGAGCGGGGCGAGGGCGTGGAGGTCCTCGAAGAGCTCCATGGCCGGGTCCTCGGATCCGAGGACCTCCGCGAGCGGCCGGGGAGCGGATTCGGCGGTGTCGTCCTGGCCGGCGTCGAGCGAATGGCTGTTGTAGCCGTTGGAGGCGACCAGCCCCTCGATCACCTGCTCCTCGCTGATGTCGAGGTGCTCGGCCAGTTCGCGCACGGTCGGGGAGCGGTCCAGGAGCACGGAGAGGGATTCCTTGGCCCTGGCCAGTTCGACGCGCAGCTCCTGCAGGCGCCGCGGGACGTGGACGGCCCAGCTGGTGTCGCGGAAGTGCCGCTTGATCTCGCCGGTGATGTAGGGGAGGGCGAGGGTGGAGAACTCGTTGCCCTGGGCGGGGTCGAAGCGGTCGATGGCCTTGATCAGGCCGATCGTGCCGACCTGGATCAGGTCGTCCAGGTCGGTGCCGTCCGCACGGTTGCGGAAGCGGCGTACGGCGAACTGGACCAGGGACAGGTTCATCTCGATCAGGGTGTTGCGGACGTACTGGTGCTCGCGCGTGCCCTCTTCGGTGTGCTGCAGGCGCTCGAAGAAGACCTTCGACAGGGCGCGGGCGTCCGCGGGCGTCACCTCGCGGGCATCGTCGATGTGCGGCAGGGGCGAGGGGGTCCGGGCCGTACTCGTGAGGTCACTTCCGGCCGGAGCGGTGCTGGGCTGCGTGGCAAGGGCGTTCATTCCCGGCTCCTCCAGGGTGTGACCGGCGGCGTGGGTGCCGCACACGGCTTCGGAGTGAGCATCGGCCTTGACCGGCACACCTGTCAAGAAATGCGTGAAATCTATTTCACGTATCTGCCGTCTGGAGTGCGATATGTCCGTCTCGTGGAGAAAAGTGAAGGAGTCGTGGGGGACGGACGGACCTGCGCGCGTCGAGGCCGGGCCGCCGGGGCGCGGTGCGGCCGGTCAGCAGGAGCCGCTGCCCTTCAGCAGGCACTTCTCCGCCCACTGACCCAGCTCCGTGAGGGCGGGCTTGAGCGCGGCGCCCGATTCCGTCAGCCGGTACGCCACCCGCAACGGCGGGCCCTCGTCCACCTCGCGCAGGACGAGGCCGGCCGCTCCGAGCTCGACCAGCCGGTCCGAGAGCATGCGCTCGCTGATGCCGTTGATGGACCTGCGCAGGTCGGCGAAGTGGACCGGGCCTTCCATCAGCGAGGCCACGATCACGCCCGTCCAGCGCTTTCCGAGCAGCCCGAAGACCTGGGTGATGCCGTCGCTCACCCGGCTGCACGCCTCCGTGTCCCGGTGCTTCGACCTGTCCGCCTTCTCCGCCATGGCCCCAGAGTACTACCCTCGACTTAGGGGGTGAAAAAAAGTAAGTGACTGTGTTAAAAATAGTGACGTATGAAAAAGTTCTCCTTGGAGGTTCCCGTGGCCACCCTTCTGCACCTCGACTCGTCCCTCAGCCCCGCCGCCGCTTCCGCCTCGCGTGCGGCGACGGCCGCGTTCCGCACGGCCTGGGAGGAGCAGCACCCCGAGGGCACCGTCATCTACCGCGACCTGTCCGCGGAGCCCGTTGCGCACCTGGACGCCCTCGCCGCCCACGCGGCCTTCACCGACCCCTCCACCCACAGCCCCGAGCAGGCCGCGGCCTTCGCGGAGCGGCTCGCGCTGGTGGCGGAGCTGGAAGCGGCGGACGCCGTGCTGATCGGCGCCCCGATGTACAACTTCTCGATCCCCTCGACCCTGAAGGCCTGGCTGGACCAGGTCATCGTGATGGGGCGCACCGCGGGGCCCGAGTCCCCCCTCAAGGGCCTGCCGGTCACCGTCGTCGCCAGCCGTGGCGGCTCCTACGCGCCCGGCACCCCGCGCGAGGGTCTGGAGTACGTGACGAACTACCTGGACGGGCTCCTGACCGCCATGTTCGGCGCCGAGGTCGACTTCATCGTCCCCGAGCTGACCCTGGCCGCGTCCAACCCCTCGATGGCCGACCTCGTCCCGCTCGCGGAGGCCAGCCGCGAGAACGCGCTCGCGGACGCGACGTCCAGGGGCAAGGCGCTGGCAGCGCGGATCACCGCGGCCGCCTGAGCCGGAGCGCCCGTGCCCGTCCGTCAGACGCCGGGGGCCGCGGCCTCGGCGACGAGCTCCTCCAGTACGTCCTCCGTGGTGACGAACCCGACGACCTCCCCATCGGTCCCGGTGACGGCGGCCAGGTGCGTGCCGGCCGTGCGCACGGCGGTCATGGTGTCGTCGAGGGGCGTGTCCCGGGTCACCTCGGTGACGGTGTGGAGGGCGTCGTGCGGGAACGGGGCGGTGCGGTCGGTGGCGGCGAGGGCGTCCTTGATGTGGAGGAAGCCGAGGATCCCGCCGCCGGCGCCGGTCACGACCAGGCGCGAGAAGCCGTGCTCGGCCGCGGTCCGCTCCAGTTCCCGCGGGGTGATCCCTTCGGTGACGCCGACGAACCGCTCGCGCGGGATCATGATCTCGCCGACCGTGCGGGTGCCGAGTTCGAGGGCGTCCTGGAGGCGTTCGCCGTCCGCGGGGCCGATCAGGCCCGCGTCCCGGGAGTCCTTGATCAGCCGGGCGAGTTCGTCGTCGGTGAAGACGGAGGAGACCTCGTCCTTCGGTTCGACCTTCATCAGCCGCAGCAAGGTGCTGGCGAAGGCGTTGATGCCGAAGACCAGCGGGCGCAGGGCGCCGGCGAGGGCGACGAGCGGCGGGCCGAGGAGCAGTGCGGTCGGTGCGGGCGCGGCGAGCGCGATGTTCTTGGGGACCATCTCGCCGATCAGCATGTGGAGGTAGGTGACCAGGGTCAGCGCGCCGATCAGCAGCTGGATCGCGGTCATCGCTCCTCCGCCTCCTCGGTCACGTCGGTCGGCGCCGGTGCGGTCAGGGCCACGCGGTCGGCCCGGTGGTGGTCCGTGTCGAGCACGGTCACTTCCCAGCCGGAGACGGTGACGGTGTCGCCCGCGGCCGGGATCCGCTCCAGGCGGGTGGCCAGCAGGCCAGCGAGGGTTTCGTACGGGCCCTCGGGCGCCGTCAGGCCGATCTCCGCGAGCTGGTCCAGGCGGACGAAGCCGTCGGCTTCGAAGGCACGGCGGCCACTCTCCTCGGGGGCTTCGATGAGGTCGGGGACCTCCACGGGGTCGTGCTCGTCGCGGACCGCGCCGACGACCTCCTCGACGATGTCCTCCACCGTGGCGACGCCGGCGGTGCCACCGTACTCGTCGATGACCACCGCCATGGTGCGTGCCGTGCGCAGGCGGCCCAGCAGGGTGTCCACGGGCAGGGGGGTGGGGGACGAGCAGGGGTGCGGTCATCAGGGAGGTGACGGGGGTGTGGGCGCGGCGGTCCTCCTCCAGTGCCAGTACGTCGCGCACGTGCAGGGTGCCGATCACCTCGTCCAGGGTGTCGCGGTAGACGGGGAAGCGGGACAGGCCGGTGGCCAGCGTCAGGCGGGCCGCGTCCAGGGCCGTGGCGTGCGCTTCGAGGGCGCTTACGTCCATGCGCGGGGTCATCACGTTCTCCGCGGTCAGCTCGCCCAGGTGCAGGGTGCGGACGAACAGCTCGGCCGAGTCCGCCTCGATGGCGCCCTCGCGGGCCGAGTGCCGTGCCAGGGCGACCAGTTCCTCCGGGGGTGCGGGCGGAGGCGAGTTCCTCGGCCGGCTCCAGGCCGAAGCGGCGCACCAGCCGGTTGGCGGTGTTGTTCAGGTGCCGGATCAGCGGCGCGAACGCGGCGGTGAAGGTGCGCTGGGGCCCGGCCACGACCTTGACGACGCCCAGGGGGTGGGAGATCGCCCAGTTCTTCGGGACGAGTTCGCCGACCACCATCAGCACGATCGTGGACAGCGCCACTCCCAGCAGGGTCGCGGTGGTCGCCACCGCGCCGGCGGGCGGGCCGAGGGCTTCCAGAGGGCCGCGCAGCAGGGCCGACACCGAGGGCTGGGCGAGCATGCCGATGACCAGCGAGGTCACGGTGATCCCCAGCTGGGCGCCCGAAAGCTGGAACGTGAGCCGTCTGGCGGCCTTCAGGGCGCTCGCGGCGCCGCGTTCCCCGGCGGCGGCCGCCCGTTCCAGCTCGCTGCGCTCGACGGTCGTCAGGGAGAATTCGGCGGCGACGAACACCGCGCACGCCAGGGTGAGGGCGAGCGCGAGGAGCAGCAGCAGGATCTCGGTCACCGTGCCACCCCCGCTCCCGACTTGAGGTACTTCGAACGGGGCGTGGCGGCACGGCAGGGACGGGGAGGTTCACCCATCGCGGGTCTGCTGCTCCGTTTCCTTCTCGGCGGGCCTCGTGGGCCCGGACAGGTGTGTGGTGACGGACGGCATCTGGCGGGGCGGCGGGGGCGGTTCGAGGGAATCGGACCCCCGGCGCGGCCGGTTCTGGCGACGGCGCCGTGCGGCGGCTCGATCGGCGTCGGCGGACCGGCCGTGGACACGGTCCTCGACCTCGCCGGCGTCACCCCCGGCGCCACCCTGTCCGGCGAGGTCCGCCTGACGGGCGGACGCGCGGACTTCGACATCGAGCACGTCACGCTGGAGCTGGTCGCCCGTGTCGAGGCCGAGACCGAGGACGGCGAGCACGACGGCGCCGTCGTCTTCGAACGGTTCACCGTCGGGGGCGGATTCCGCCTCCGCGAGGGCGAGCACCGCACCGTGCCCTTCGCGGTCACCCTGCCATGGGAGACCCCGGTCATCGAGCTGTACGGGCAGCCGCTGGGCATCGCGCTCGGCGTGCGGACCGAGCTCGGCGTGGCCGGCGCCAAGGACACGGGCGACCTCGACGCGCTGACCGTCCGCCCGCTCCCCGGTACGCGGACCGCGCGAGCGAGATCGAGATCACCTTCCTCGCGCACCCCACGGGGGTGGACGTCGCCGTCGAGGCGGACAAGCGCGGGGGCCCCTTCTCCGGCGGCCACGACGCCATCGCCCGTCACACCGTCGAGCACGGTCAGGCCGCCGGCACCGACTGGAACGCCAAAGTCGGCTCCTGGGTCGACCGCCTGCTCTCCTCTCGCGCCGCGGCCGGTGCCCACGGCCACGACGCGTACGGGCACGCCCACAAGGACGGCCACGGTCACGACGGCGGTCACCACGCGGGCCACCGCGCCGGACCGGGGGCGGGCGCCGTCGCCGCCGCCGGCGCGGCTCCGGGCGGAGGCACGGTCGGCCAGTCGGTCAGTCGGTCAGTCGGCCTGGTAACTTCTACAGAGTTGTAGAAATTCGGGTGGGCAGGGCCGGATGACCCGTCAGGCCTGCGCCCGCCCCTGACGATCACGGAGTTCTCATGGCCCTGTGGGACCGCATCAAGGAGTCCGCATCGACGATGCAGACCCAGCTGACCGCCAAGAAGAACGACTTGAAGTCCGGCGCGTTCCGCGACGCCTCCATGGCCATGTGCGCCCTCGTCGCCGCGGCCGACGGCTCGATCGACCCCGCCGAGCGGCGCCGGGTCGCCCAGCTGATCGCCACCAACGAGGTCCTGCAGAACTTCGACGCCACCGACCTGCAGCGGCGCTTCGACGACAACCTGAACAAGCTCACGGCCGACTTCGACTTCGGCAAGGTCAGCGTCCTGCAGGAGATCGCCAAGGCGAAGAAGAAGCCCGCCGAGGCCCGCGCCGTCATCCAGATCGGCATCGTCATCGGAGGCGCCGACGGCGACTTCGACAAGACCGAACAGGCCATCGTCCGCGAAGCCTGCTACTCCCTCGACCTGCCGCCCCACGAGTTCGACCTGTAGGGCTGGGCGGGGCGGGTGCGGTCCGCGCCAGCGGCCCTCACCCGCCCCGCGACCAGGCTCCGCGGTCAGGCGGCTACGCGGCTACGCGTCGAGGGCGGCGTGCAGGATGAAGAACAGCGTCACCGCCGAGTTGGCCGAGGACAGGGCCGACACGGTCACCCCGGCGGCGGCGGTCCACATCGCCGGGCCCAGCGTCGTGAACACCGACGGCCAGTTCCTGGCGACGGGAGGGGGGCCCAGCAGGGCCGCCACCCGGCGGGGCACCGGTCCGGCCGCGAAATGCGCCAGGGCGGCGCCGTGGGGTCCCCGGGAGACCAGGGCGGACTTTCCCACCGCCAGGGCGACGGTGCGGCGGCTGCCGGTCCGGGCCGCCGCCTCTTCGTCCGCCCACCGCTCCGCCGTGAACGCCACCGACGTCCGCAGCGGCCGCAGGAACGGGTTCGCCCGCGCCGCGAGCTGCACGGCCAGCAGGAACCGGTGATGGCGCCCCGTCAGATGGGCCCGCTCATGGGCGAACAGCGCCCGCCTCTCCCCCGGCGTGAGTCCGGACAGCATGCCGGTGCTCACCACGACCTGCCCGCCGCCGGCTCGCCGACCGGGCAACGCGTACGCGTACGGAACCCGGTCGCGCAGCACCGCCACCGACCGGCCGGCCAGCCCCGCGACGGCGCGCGCGGCCCGCTTGCGCACCCGGCGGTGCCGCCACTCCGCCGCCAGGCAGGACACCAGTACGGACAGCAGGGCGGGGATCGCCGCCCGTCCGGCGACCTCGTCGTAGGGGACGGCCTCGCGGACCTCCGGATCCGACCAACCGTCCGGCAGGGGGTTGCCCGGCAGCTGCGCCGTACCCACGACCATCAGCAAAGCCAGGCACAGCGTGCTGCACACCGCCAGGAGCAGGGCCGTCCACGTCAGCAGCCGGGTGGCCGTCCGGGGGTGGAGCCGGTGCTCGGCCAGCCGGGCGATCGGCCAGGCGGTCAACGGCAGCACCAGCGGCAGGAAGACGAAGACCCCCATGCCGTCAGTCTTCGCCTTCCGACGCCTGGGCCAGCAGCTCCCGCAGCAGCTGCTCGTCCCCCGGAGACAGGGCCGTCACGAAGCTCGCCAGCACCGCCTGCCGATCCGACTCCCCGTCCAGCACCTTGCGCATTCGCAGCGCGGCCAGCCCCGACTCGTCGGCGAGCGCCGTCCACTCGAACGAGCGCCCCACCCGCTCCCGTACCACCGCGCCCTTGACGTGCAGCCGCGTCAGGATCGTCATCACCGTCGTGTAGGCGATCCCGCCACCGATGCGCTCCTGCACCCAGCCGGCGGTGACCGGTCCGGACCCCTGCACCAGGGCGGCCAGCACCTGAGCCTCCAGCTCACCCTGGCCCCGGCGGCGGGACGCCTGCGCGGCGCCGTTCGCGTCGTCTCTCACCGTCGTCTGCCTCCCGTCCGCGGCGAGCTCATCGTACTGACGTCGAGCACCACCGGCGCGCGCCGACGAGAGGCACCGCGACGCCTACGCCCACGCCCAGGCCTACGCCCACGCGTACGTCCACGAGACCGGCGCCTCGGCCCGTCATCGGGAAACGGAGCCCGGGCCGACGGTCTCGTCGCCGTTCCGGGGTGGGGACGGACTGGCCCTGGCCGTCATCCGGTTGGGAGCCGTCTCACGACCAGACGAGTCGGCCGTCGGTGATCCGGCAGACCGGTGAGCTTCCATCGGCGATCTTCGTCAGCGTCTCCGCCATGGAGTCGAAATACTGGGCCATCGATTCATACTGGCCCGTGACCGTGGGTTCACCCACGAACCACCTGCCGACGCGCCCGTCCCGCACGTCGATGAACTTTCCCGTCCAGCCGTCCTGGTCCGACAGGAACGGGATCCACTCGTTGCGCCAGAACGGGTGGTCCGGCTGGTCCGGAGGGTCGAATCCGCAGGACGTGGAGCGGTTCGCGTGGAGCCTCTCCATCGCCCGGATGCCCAGAAAGAAGCTTCCCTCGTCGGGAAACCCGTCGAAGCCGCAGCACATCACGTCGTCGTCGAAATCTTCCGCCGGCAGATCCAGATTGTTCTGCAACAGCCACGTCCGCAGGTCCCCGTGCAGGGAGATCCCCATCCGTTCCTCGGCTGCCGCGAGCATCTGCTCCGTGGCGGGCCCGGGCAGATCTGCGTGATCGGCCGGCGCGTGCTCCCGAAGAAGACTCATCACGCGCGACCAACTCTCCGTCACACTCATCGCCCTCTGCCCTCCGCCCTCTCCACAGGACCTTGCAGGGATGGTACTTCGAGCGTGTGTTCCATCCCTCCCCACGATCATCTTCCCGCCCCGAAGCCGCACTGGAGACGCCGCTCGGGTCCACGGCGAAGACAGAACCTGCCTGAGCAGTGCGCACCCCGCCCCGCCCGTGGGCTCCGTGGGGTTCGTGCGTTGCCATCCGGCCAGACCGGAGTCCGTACCGGTCAGCTGTGCCTCACCGCCCGAAGCGGTACGGCTCCTCACATGCCCGAGGGCCCGCTGGGAGTGGATGACCGTTCGGGCCACGCATCATGCTCCGTCACACCCGCTGCGGCTGAACACCGCGGGTGGCCCCCGGACAACTTCGCTGGGTAGGGATTCCGCGTCCTCCGGCGCCGGTACGCCCGCTGCCGGCAGGCAGCCGCGGCCGTCAGGATCACCCTGGCCCTCGGTCGGTAGGCGACCACGCCCACCCTCCCCGTCCGCTGGACCGGCCGCCAGTAACCCTCACGTCGAGCCGTCCCGCCAAAGCCGGCCCGGCCCCGAGCCCGCCGTTGAGGGGTGGTCCCGGCGGCCGGGGCGGTGCAGTGGGGCCGGCAGAGGCCTCATTCACGGGCGGCGGCCACGTCCAGGGCGCGGGCGCGCAGCGCGATCCGGGCGGGCACCAGGCTGGAGGCCAGTGCGAGCGCGAGCGCGACGGTCGCGGCGGCGCCGATCGCGGTCCAGGGCAGGGTCAGGGGAAGCCCGGGACCGGACTCCAGGATCCGGTTCCCGATCAGCATCAGGGTGGCTGCCTGGGTGCCGGTGGTGACCAGCAGTGCCAGGGCGGCGGCGGTCGCGGCCGTCAACAGCGCCTCGACGCCCACCATGGAGAGCACCTGGCGGTCGTTGGCGCCGGTGAGCCGCAGGACGGCGAAGTCCCGCAGCCGGTCGCCGGTGGACATCAGCATCGTGTTGACGATCGCGATCAGGGCGTACAGCAGGGCCGGCCCCAGGACGGCGGTCATCGCGATCGTGTCGGAACGGGACCGGGCGTCGTCGCGCCCGCCCCACGCGGTCGCTGCGGTGATCACGGCCCCCGGCACCGCGGTCGGCGCCGGGTTTCCGGCCGTGGTGGTGAGGAAGGCGGCAGTGGGATCCGGGCCGGCACCGAGGTGGCCGGACACCGCCTCGTACGGCAGGAGCACCTCGGCCAGGCTCAGCGGCGTCCTGACCAGGGCGACCACCTCGACCGTGAAGGGGGAGCCGTCGTCCAGGGCGGCGTGCAACCGGTCGCCGACCTGCCAGCCGTTGGCCCGGGCCAGCGAACCCGACACGGCGACGGAGGAACCCCGCAGAGCTTCCAGCGAGCCTGCTTCGACGGGGAGTTCCCAGGTGGCGCGGGCGTTCCCGTCGACCACCGTCGCCGCGATCGCGCCCGGGGCCCCCGCCCCGGAATCCGAACCGGCGGTGAGTGCGTTCAGCCAGGTCGTACGGGTCGTGGTCGTGCTCACCCCCGGCAGGGCGCGCAGCCGCTCCACGGTGTCCGGGGTCAGGACGGGGCCGCCATCGGGTGCGACGACGTACCCGGCCCGCAGCGCCTCTCGCGACTGGACGGTCCGTGCGTCCCCGAAGGTCAGCGTGGAGCCGACCACCGTGCCGGTCAGGCCGATCACCAGGAACATCGGGGTAGCGGTGGAGATCGTGCGCCGCAGGGCTGTCAGGGCGTTCTGCCGGGCCAGCAGGCCCACCGCGCCCGGGGCGGGGAGCAGCGGAAGCGTCAGCACCCGTGCCAGCGCGGGGACCAGCACCGGCGCGAACAGGGCCACCGCCATGACGGCCATGACGTCGATCAGCAAGGCCCAGACGGGCAGGTTCTGCGGATCGCGGAGCTGCGGGTCCCGGTCCGTGCCGGTCGGCACCGTCGTGAGCAGCACCAGTACGGTCGAGAGCACCAGCAGGTGGCCGACGGCCCACAGCCAGCGGCCGGTCGTCATCACCCGCCGGTCGACCGCCGCGTCGCCGAGCGCCTCCATCGGCCGCACCCGGCCGGCCCGACGGGCCGCAGCGTAGGAGCCGACCACGGCCACCGCCACCTCGACGGCGACGGCGACGAGCACCGGGCCCGCGCTGATCCGGACCGAGAAGTCCTCGGGCACCACGCCCAGCGCAACCAGCGAGCGGGCGAACCGCGGGGCCACGGCCAGGCCCAGCGGCGCCCCGCAGAGCGACGCGGCCAGGGCGACGACGACCGCCTCGCCGAGCACGAGCATCCGGATCTGGCGCGGGGTCGCACCGACCGTCCGCAGCAGGGCCGTCTCCCGGCGTCGCCCCGCGGCCGCGAACGCGAACGTCGAGGCGACGACGAACACCGACACGAACCCGGACATGCCGGCCATGAGGGTGAGCAGCTTCTTCAGCGACGGCGCCGACGGGTCGTCGTTCTGCAGCCCCGCCGAGGTGCTGACGAGCAGCCCCGTAGCGGCGATCAGGGCGACGCCGAGGGTGAGCGGGACGAAGGAACCCGCGAAGGCGGGCCACCGCTTGCGCAAGGTTGCCGCAGCCACGGGCAGCAGGAGGGTGATGCCCATCAGTGGCCGCCCTGGGTCCGGGCGGGCCCCGCGGCTGGCCACTGACCGGGTTCCGTAGCGTCGTACGGACCGGCTTCCCGGCCGGTGTCCGGACCGGCCGCCAGACGGGCCGTGTGTTCGGCCACCCGACGGGCCGTCGGGCGGTGCGCCTCGTCGGTGACGCGGCCGTCGACGAGGAAGACGGCGCGGTCCGTGATCAGGGCGCGTGCAATGGCGACGCGTTGCTGCCGGCCGCCCGACAGCCGGGAGGGCTGTGCCGCCGATCCGGCCGCGTAGCAGCGGCTGGCCTGTTCGAGCCTGATCAGCTGACGGTCGGGCATCCTTCACAAACCTCTCGACTGATCTTGAACGGGACCGGCGGACCGGCCGCTCGGGGGTTATTCGTGGTGGATCAGGCGGCGGGCGTCTTGTCGAGGAAGCCGTAGACGCCCGTGATCCGGCCGGCGCCGTCGGTGACGAGGACGTCGAATCCGATGGCGATGGGCTCGGTGCCGGGGGCGGTCACCAGGGCCCACTGGAAGCGGGCGATGTGGTGGTGGGTGTCGACCGTCCCGTGGAGCTCGAAGGTGAGGCCCTGGAACTGCTCGCGGGCGCCGGTGAGGAGGGCCGCGATGCCCTCGTGGCCCTCGACCGAGGCGAAGGGGTCGGTGTAGGGGGCCCCGGGGGCGAACAGGCCGGCTATGCCGGCGGCGCGGCGGTCGGCGTCGGCCTCGTTCCAGAGGGCGAGGTACTGGGTGACGGTGTTGGTCAGGTCGCTCATGAGTCGGTTCCTCGTTTCGGCAGTGGGTGAAAACGCCGCCGGGAGCGGCGCGGGACCGGAGGGGCGAGAGCCCTCGCTCGATGTCTTCGCGGGCACCCGCCGGACTCGTCTCGCGCCGGTGCCGGCGGGGACGGGCTCAGGCGCGGGTGAAGGCGCGCAGGTCGTCGTTGAACCGGTCGGCGTGGGTGGCGAACAGCCCGTGGCCCGCGTACTCGTACACGTGCAGCTCCGCTCCCGGGATCAGCTCGGCCGCGCGGCGGCCGGTGAGGGCCAGCGGGGCGGAGGCGTCGTCCGATCCGTGGATGACGAGGACCGGGCAGTCGATCTTCGGCAGCTCCGGAGCGAGGTTCAGGGTGGGCAGGAGGTCCCCCAGGGCGTTGGCGGCGCGCGCCGTCGCCCCGTGGCAGCGGTGCACCATGTGCGCCACGTAGGCGTCCGACACCTGCGGGCCGGGCAGGTGGCGGGCGAAGAACGCGTCGGCGCCCTCGGCGAAGAACCTCGCCCGGTCCTGCCTGAAGGTGTCGTTGAGTCCGCGGATCACCTCCGGGTCCAGCCCCTCCGGGTGGTCCGCGGAGCGGGCCGGCCCCGGAGCCATCGCGCCGACGAGGGCGACGCGCGCCACCCGGCCGGTGCCGCGGAGGGTCAGGTACCGGACCACCTCGACCGTGCCCATCGAATGGCCGACCAGGGTGACGTCGCGCAGGTCCAGGTGGTCGAGCAGCGAGCCCAGGTCCCCGGCGAGGGTGTCGAGGTCGAAGCCGCCCCAGACGTCCTCGGACCGGCCGTGGCCCCGGCGGTCGAAGCCGACGCATCGGAAGCCCTCGGCCGCCAGCGGCAGCATCTGGTACTCCCACATCTCGGCGCCGAAGTACGAGCTGTTGACGAAGACGATGACGGGCCCGTCCGAGGGGCCGTAGTCGACGAAGTGGATGCGGGTGCGGTCGGTGGCGGACTCGAAGTACGGCATGGCGTGCGGCCTTTCCGAGGGGTCGTCAGGGGGTTGCCGGTGCGAGAGCCATCCTGGTGTCGGAGTGCGGGGGCGGTCGATTACCCCCGGGGTCATGCGGTGCGGACCGATCGGCGAGGAAGGGCCGAAGCCTCCCCCGGCGCGGACCCGGCCGCGCTCCACCTGTCGGTCGCCGCAGGGGGCGGGGGCTTCGCGTTCCCCGTGCGGGCACGCGGGCCGCGCGCCGCGGCGTGGTGCCCGGAGCGCTGGGTCCCGTACGGCTCTCCCGCCCGCGGGACACCGGGGCCGCGAACGAACGGCGGGTGCCGGAGGCCCTCCACACCGCACTGGGGCTCTCGCTTCCCTGCCCCGGACCAGCGGCGCGAAGCACCGGCCCCCGCCCCACCACGAGCCGTCAGTCGGCGACTTCCATGACGTGGGAGGACCGGGCCTGGCAGGACCGGGACCGGGACCGGGACCGGACCACGACGGAATCGTCTTCTTCAAGAGCCTGGTCATGCGTGGCCTGCCCGTGCTCGCGCGCTCCGCGTCCTGCCCGGCTCGCCCCTGCCCTGCTGCGCAGGGCGGCGGCCCGGGGGGTACGCGGGGAGCGGCCGTCGTGGGCCGACCACTGCGACACCGCCCGGGCCGCCGAGCCCGGGCCGGTGTCGGTACACCGGGCCCGGGACGCTCCCGTCCTCCAGCAGACACCGTTCCGGTCCTCGTGCGAGGCCTCGGACCGCTCCGCCGTTCACGACTCCCGACCCTCCACGACACCCTCCCGACCACACGAGCGCCGGGGCGGGGCGGGGGCGGTCGGGGGGTCAGCGGCGGCGGCCCCAGGTCTCGGTGTCGACGACGCGGTTGCGGTCGTCGCGCAGGGTGGCGGTGTCGGCGCGGTTGCCCCAGATGTACTCGCGGCTGCCCTGGTAGAGGTCGGTGCGGGTGTCGCGGCCGGCTCCGGTGTGGATGCGGATGGTGGCGTGGCTGTGGATGCGGATGTTGCCGAAGCGGTAGCGGTTGCCGTCCGCGTCCTTGAGCGTCCAGCCGCGCAGGTTGATGCCGTCGCGGGTGGTGTTGGTGACCTCCACCCATTCGGCGTTCAGGGAGCGGTTGGAGTGGTCGTCCCGTCCGGGGCTGTCGGCCTGGACGGTGGCGGCGATACGGCGGACGGAGGAAGAAACAGACGACATGGGTGACGCTCCCTCAAGAACCGTGCCCCAGCGCCCGAGACGAAGGGCGGGGAACCGGTGTGGATGTACGGCCCGGTGTGAGCCGAGGGCCACACTCTCGACCCGCCACGCACCCCGGGGCAGCCCCCGACGAGAGCAGTTACCGGACGGGGACATGTCCGTCACGCTCGCCTGTACGGTGCACGCGTCTCGCGACGCCGCGGTCCTGACAACCGGTGCCCTCTGCACCTACCGGCCCACCCCACCGGCACCCGGTTTCACGCGGACCGGCGCACCACCCGGCGCACCCGGCAGGACCGCCGTACCGGGATTTGCCGTACGTCGCCTACTCGCCCGGAGTCTCCCACTGCCCCCTGGCCACTCCGTCCGCATCCGGTACGACGGCGCACCAGTCGCCCAGCACCGCATCGGCCAGTAGGAGGGAGAAACCGTCGTCCGTGACCTCGGACAGTGCGTCGGCTCCACCGGGGTAGTCCCGGTGGGCCAGTTCGCCGTGCGGCAGCGGGGCCACGAAAGCGGTGAAGCCGTCGTGCAGCAGCTCCGCCCTGGGGTGCAGCTCCGGATCGGTGACCACGCAGACCAGCGAGCGCGGCCTCAGCGCGCGGGCCACTTCGGCCGTGTTCTCCGGTGTCACACGGAACCATCTGCATCCGTGCGCGCCGTGCGCCCAGCGCTCCCCCACCAGGGTCGGGCGCTCGGACACGTCCGCCACCTTCGCCCAGAAGGCCGCGTCCGCGACGGCATCGACGGGATCCGAGACCTCCTCGGGTTCGGGGGCGGCGGCTCGCCACAGCAAGGTCGCGCTCCCACCACGGAATGCCGCCAGATCGGCGGCCACCGCCGGTGTGGTGTAGAGGTGTACCGCTCCGTCCCATCCCGGCTCGATGCGCAGTCTCCCGGATGCGGTGAGCTGACCGTACGGCCCGTGTCCGGCCGCCATGCCCAGGGCGAGGGCCGTCGCTTGCGGCGGCCGGACCTGCGCGCCGTTGCGCAGCGCGCGGTGTTCCTCGGGGAGGGGCTCGCTCACCAACAGCCCGCCCACCTCCAGGAGGTCCGCGCCGCTCTTCGCCATCGCGGCTTCGAGCACTTCGCGAAGCTCCGCCGCGTACGCGCTCCACGCGGCGGCTTCGTCCAGCTGCGTCCGCACGCGTTCGCTGCGGGGGCTGATGATCAGCTCCTTGCTCACTTCGCCAGCCAGTCGCGTCATCGCAGCTTTCCGTTCGGACCGAAAGCCGATCCTACGGTGCGTCCCGGGCCGCCGTGAGGTTCCGCAGCCACCGAGCCCCGCTCGACGTCCGCGCCCGGGCGATCGACGCTGTCCGGAAGATCAGACGTGCTTCTTGAGCTGCTCCACCAGGCTGGAGAAGCTGTCCGACCCGTGCCCGGCGTTCATTCCACGGCGGAAGAGCTCGGCCACGGCGGCCGGCAGCGTGGTGTCGACGCCCGCGTCGGCGTTGGTGTGCAGAACGTGTTCGACGCTGGCCATGCCCATGGCCAGCCGGTCCACGTCCCCGTCGTGGTCACCCGCGTCGATGCGCTTCGTGTAGAAGGCGAGGAACTCCGGCAGCGAGGCCATCGTCGCGGTGGCGTGCGGGAGGATGTCCTGCGCGCTGAGGCCGTGGGCGTCGGCGAGGGCGATGGCCTGCCAGTGGCCGAGCATGGACGTCCAGAACATGACCATGCCGATCTGGTACATCAGCGCCGCGATCCCGGGCTCCTCGCCCCGGTAGTCCGTGGTGGTGAGGGCTTCAAGGGTGGAGCGGTGCCGCTCGAAGGCCTCGCGCGGCCCGCTGTAGAAGGTGTACGAGTCGCGGCTGCCGATGCCCGACGGCGGCACGGTGACGCCGCCGGTGATGTGGGTACCGCCGTGGGCGGTGATCCAGCGCGCACCCGCACGGGTCTTCTCCGGGGTGTCGGAGCTGAGGTTGACGATCACCCGTCCGGACAGCTCACTGGTCGCGGGCTCCAGCACCGCGTACATCGCCTCGTAGTCGGTGAGGCTCAGGATCACCAGGTCATTGGGCCTGAGGGCGTCCTCGATGCTGCTCGCGAGCACGGCCCCACCGGCGACCAGGGCGTCGGCGCGGGAAGCGGTGCGGTTCCAGACGGTGACGCCATGGCCCGCGTCGAGGAAGGCGCGGGCCATGGCCCGCCCCATGGGGCCGAGTCCGACAACGGTCACGGGCTGCTGGGTACTCACTGGTGAATCCTCCGCGTTTCGACTGACGGCGCTTTTCTGAACGGTTGAACGGTCCCGGCGGCTCGCCACACAGAGACTAAAACGAACGCTCTATCTAGCGGCCGGGCACAACGTAACACGTCACTAGAACGAGCGCTCTATCCAGTAGACTGGAGACATGGAGAACCAGACGGGCACCCGGGACCGGATCGTCATCGCGGCGGCGAGCCTCCTGCAGCGCCAGGGCTACGTGGGCACGGCCATCAAGCAGATCGCCACCGAGGCGGGGGCCACGCTCGGGTCCGTGTACCACTTCTTCCCCGGCGGCAAGGAAGCCGTCGCGGTCGCGGCGATCAAACACGGCGAGGGGGAATTCGCGGACATCCTCCGCACCGCGCTGGACAGCGAGGAGCAGCCCGGTGCGGCCGTCGACGCCTGTGCCCGCCAACTGGCCGAAAGCCTGCGGAAGTCAGGCTGGACCGACGGCTGCCCCGTCACCGCGGCAGCCCTGGAGACCCTGGGCACCGACTCCGATATCCAGCGGGCGTGCGCGGCCGCCCTGCGCAACTGGGAGCACCTGGTCTCGGAGCGGCTGCTCCGCTCGGGCTTCTCCGCCACGGACGCGCGCCACCTGGCGACGACGGTCATCAGCGCCCTCGAAGGCGCCGAAGTCTCCTCCCAGGTCCACCGCAGCGAGGAACCCCTGCGGACGACGGGACGCCACCTCGCCCGCCTGGTGGACTCCTACCGGGGATGACCCGAGTACCGGGCGACCCCGAGGGGGTCAGCCGCGCGGCTCCGTCCGGTGGTCGAAGTACGCCCACGCGAAGATCCCGATCAGCGCCACGACGCCCATGACCGGGTACTGCACCGCCGCGGGTGTGTTCCGGGTGAGGAATCCAGCCAGTCCCGCCGCCAGGGCGCCGGCCAGCATCACCATGCGGCTGGTGAACCGCTGGCCTGGGTCCGTGCCCTCACGCTCCGAGAACAGCCCGTCCACCGCCGCCTTCGCCGGCCGCGCGGCGCCCCTGCGCTTCTTCGAGCGGTATTCCAACCCGTAACCGATGAGCAGGTAGAGCGCGAAGACCACCGCGACCAGGACCCAGCCGGACGGATCATCCGAGCCGCGGGCCAGTGACACCTTCAGCTCCGAGTTCATCCACAACTCCTTTCCTCAGCACCGCAGATGCCCTGGTTGTGGGATCGCATGAGTGATCTTTCGGCCCGGGTGCCGCGCGTGCGAGCGCCCACGGGTGCGGCCCGCCCACGCTCTTGGCGTGGTCGTGGACGGATACGAACTCCTGCTCCCGTGGTGCTCCTTGGGAGCCTGCCTACAGGGGCTCTTCGCCCGGACCGCGCGGCCGCTACGAGGCTCGTGGCGCGTGGGGCTGGGCCGTGTCAGTGATTCTCCGCATCGCCTGGGCCCGGGGCGGTTCTGTGGGAGGGCGGGCTCGTTAGGGCCTGAGCTGGAAGCGAGTCGTTGGAGGAGCCGACGTGGGCAAGCGCGAGAAGGGCCGCAGGCATCGGCGCGTGAACCGGACGCCCCGGCCGGTGGGCCGGTCCCGTACGGAACGGGGTGCCCGGAGCCCGGCCGTGGGCGCTCCGGCCGCCGAGGCCGTCGCCGAGGAGCGGGGCAGCGCGGCGCTGCCCGTACAGGCGAGGGCTTCCGTCGGTGAACGGGTGCCCGGGCCGGAGCCGTCGGTGTTCGCGAGCAAGGCGGACGGCGGCCTGGGCCGGCCCGCGCGGCGCACGTGGAGCGCGCTGCGGGCGGCCGGTGCGCGGGAGAGCGGGGTGGAAGAGCTCTGCGCGGCGGTCGGGTTCGCGCAGCGCACGGTGGCCAAGCACCTGGAGGGCCTGGCCGGGCACGGGCTGGCCGTTCAGGGGACGGGTGGCGGATGGGTGGCCATCGGCGGCGTTCAGGGGCTGCCGGAGCCGCGTCCCGCGGATCCGCCTCCGGCAGGGTCCGCGCCCTGAGCCGGTGCCGTCGGCGTGCGCGGTGCGGCGCGGCGCGGCGCGGCGGGCCGGAAGTGCCGACAGGGTGGTTGCCAACGTCCATTGCGGCCTCTGCCCTGGCGGTTTGCCGGTTCCAACGGCTGGGGGCGGGGATTCCCGAGACCGCAGCAAAGCGGTTCGAACCGTCCTCAATCCGTTTCGGACTCGTATGGCCCGCCAAGTCCTGGATGGCGGCCACACTGTTCGCCCTCGCCGGGTTCCGCACCACGGCGCCGGGAAACCCCCCGATTCGTTGGTGATTAGAGGTTCTGGATCTCTGAGGGCCTGGCGGGCGGTGTCAGCCGGGGCAGGACGTGTGTGGTCCGGTCGGCGCCGTGGTGATCCCTACGACACCTCCGGCCGTGCGAGGTCTTTGAAAAGACCGGTGGCGCTGGGCGCCGGCCGGTCCTCGCACGCTCTGCCCCATGGGGCTCTCGGGTTCGGGATCCTCGATGGATGAGCTGCCGCACGGTGACGCGTCATTCCTCACGAGCTTCGAGCTCTGGACACGGCGTGCGCCCGTGCGGTCCGGCGGTATCGACCGGGCGGAGGGGCACCACGACATACGCGGGCGCGGCCCCCATCACCCGGGCCTCAGGCAAACGCCACTGCGTTGGGCGCCGGTTCGTCAAGAACAACCGGCTCAACCACGTCGGCCACCTCTGGGCCTTCTCTTCTCTCAGCGGCTCGGCCGGCGCCGACGCCCACTACCGGATGCTCGGCCAGCTCCACCACTGCCTACTGGCACGGGCCCCGTTCGGTGAAGCGATCGCTCTCCCCGCCAACGCCGCTACGGGGTCACTGACGGGAGCTCCTCCTGCGGCGTAGCCATGACCAAGGCGGAGCTCACTGCATTGGTCCCAATGCGCCGGACGTATGCCCAACGATCGAGATGCTCGCAGGCCCAGGCTGGGTCGTACGCCGCCGTGGGCAACTGCGGTATGCGCTTGCGGCCGGTCTCATCGAGGCGATACGGAACTTCGAAGGCCGTGTCCCAGCCTTCCAGCATCGCGGCAAACCGTTCTTCCGCTTCTCCTGGCCCGATGCCCAGGTACTGGGCGATCTCCGTCCAGGAGGCGCCTCGCTCGCGTTCGTAGATGACGGCCGAGGCCAGAGCGCGCTCCGCGAGTTCGACGAGCTGGAATGCCTGGCTGACCCGGCCTCCGGGACCGGTGTCAGGGTCGTTCTCAGTGGCGACCAGACCGGCGGCGGCATCGGCGACATCCACGGCGTGGTCACACAGGACCAGGCGGGCCAGCGCCTGACGGGTGAATCGGGCACGGTCGGCGTCATACGGAGTCGTCTCAGTCACCCCCACAGCCTCGCAGGCCGGAGCTGCGGAGAGTATCCGATTTCCGTCGGGGACCGGACCCGCTTGACGGCTTAACTGCATGAGGTGTCTTTTCCTGTGGTCCGAAGCGATCATCTCCGCCTGCCTCATCGCGGTCGCCCCGACCGGCATCCGCCGGGAGAGGTGGCACGCCCGTGCGCACGACGCGGCTGACACACCGAGGGACCGGCGGCCTTCGTCGGCATCTGCGGGCAGCGCTCGAACCGGCACGGACCTCGTCCTGGGAACGGGCGACGGCCGCGGCCCGCCGGAGCGGGCGGGAGAGGGTCGCCGCGGGCCGCAGCTCGTGGACAGCGGCACCGGTGCCTGCGGCCCCGGAGTACGGTCGGGGGTACGGGGTGCGGCCCTGGCCATCAGGGCCGCGACGGGGGCCGCACCCCGACGGCCCGCGCCGGAGCGGGGCGGCCCGTCGCCACGGGCCCGGGTACCGTCGGGCCGTCCGTCGCGGTGACCGCGCGTACACCTCCCCCGACGGTGCGGCGGAGTGTCGTCAGATGAAGCCCTGCACGAGGCGGGCGATGCGTTCCGGTTCCGACCGGAGCGGGGGGCCGGGCCGGGCCGGGGCTCGGGGCCGCGGCCCTCGAAGGTGGCCGGGACCGGCACGATGCCGTCCAGGCCCCGGGTGCGCCACGCCACCTCGCCGGCGCCGTCGTCCGCGGGTTCGCCGGTCGCGCGCAGCGAGAGGGTCACTGTGCGGCCGTCGTGCTCGAAGGAGAGCCGCTTCACCGGGAGCTGCCGGTGATCGTGATGTCGCCGCTGAAGCCGTCCATGATCGTCCGCGCCGTCACCTGCACCCGGTAGGTGCCCGCCGGTACGACGGGCACCTCGACCGTGGCCGTGGTCCGGGCGGCGGGCACGGCCCGGGCGAGGGCGGCGACGAACACGGCCCGGCCGCTTTCCACCCGGACCGGTTCCACGGTCACTTCCTCGCCGGCACCCGCGGTGAAGTACCAGACGACCGTCCGGAGGCTGCCCGCTTCCCAGGCGGCGCCCTCCGCGGGCTGTCACGCGCGGGCGGTGACCGTGCCGTTGTGGGCGTCGAGGCGGTAGCTCCAGCCGTCGGCCCAGGCGGTCGGGTGGGTGGCGTCGAGGGAGGCGAGGCGCGCTCCCCCGAGCGTGATCCAGGCCTGCCACCGGGTGGGGGAGAACCGGGTGACGTGGGCGACGGCGCCGCTGGGCAGCGCGCGGTCGCGGGTGGTGCCGACGGGCTGGGGCTTGGCCGGGCCCCTGCGGCTGTCGGTGCGGGGGCGGGGCGTGTCGGACTCGCTGTGCCAGCCGGAGGACTCGATGGCGCCGACGAAGCCGTTCGCCTGGTTCAGGACGTAGGTGGTGCCGCCCACCCGGGCCGTGCCGTGTGCCGCGTCGAGGGAGGCGGTGCGCGTGCCCCGGTAGGTCACCCACGCCTGGAACGTGCCGTCGGCCAGGGGCGTGACGTGCGCGACGCTGCCGTCACTCAGTGCGATGTCCTGCGTAGCCGGGGCCGCGGCGGACGGCATTGCGGCTACGGGCGCGGCGTCATCGGCCGGTGCGGCGGCGACGGCCGTGGAGGCCAGTGCCGTCACCGTGGCCAGAGCCAGGACGGCAGAGGTGAGCGACAGGCGGATACGGCGGGAGTTCGACATGTGCACGACCTTCCAAAAGGCGAACGCGATCAGGTGCGTACCGGAAACTAGGAGCCCTGTCGGTACGTCTCCGCTCGGGTGTGTAACAACAGCGACTCAATCCACCCAAAGCAGCACAGATCGTCCTTTCGGCCGGAGAGGAACAGACGGCAACAGGGCCGAATTGCCCCGGCGGGCAAGGCCGAACGCCCCTGCCCCGGCTCCACCGTGGACACCCCTTCGTCCGGACTCGCGCCGGGCGCCATCGGCGAGCCGGAGTCCGGCCGTCAGGGGTTGCGGCGGGCGATGGAGGCGTTGAGCGCCGTGGCGAATCCGCACCAGGCCGCGTACGGGACGAGAGCGCGCGCCGCCGCCGGATCCGCGCGGTGCACGCAACGCAGGAGAGCGGCGTTCGAGGCGTCCAGGAGGAGCGTCCCGGCCAGTCCGGCCCGGGGACTCTCACGGGCGAAGAAGAGCCAGTTCCAGGCCGCGTTCAGCACCAGGTTCCCGCCGAGGGCCGCTGCCAGCACCCGTCGCCGGGAGCCCTCGGTGCGGCCCAGTGCGCGACCGGTCGCCCAGGCCAGGGAGGCGTACAAGGGGGTCCACACCACCCCGAACGCCCAGGACGGCGGCTGCCACGGGGGCTTTCGGAGCGAGCGGTACCACCGGCTGTCGGGTTCGACGGCCACGCCGCCGACGATCGCGGCCGCGGCGACGGCCGTCGCGCACGCCGCGTAGGTCCTCCAGCCGCTCGTGCCCGGCTCCGCCCCGTGCTCCTGGCTGATCCTCATGCACGTCGTCTTCCCCCGGCCGCCGCCCGTACGCGCGACTTCCGGCCGGATGGCGGTGTGCGGCGCCCCGTGCGGGGACGCCGGACGGCTGCGGCGCACGACGGGGCCCCGCTCAGGGACGGTGACGCCATGGGCAAGCGGCTCCGGCCGGCGCCTCGGAGCGTGCCGGCCGGGGAATTCGGCAGGCTGCGCCTCAGCAGGCGCGGGCCGGCCCGTTACTCGTACCGATACCTCAGCGAGTCCGCCTCCGCCCGCTCGATGTCGGCGATCGTCAGCTCCGGCATCCGCAGCTGGGCCAGCGTCACCGCGGCCGAGGCCGGCTGGGCGTCCGCCGGCAGCCACTGCTCCGGCTTCCAGGCCGCGCTGCGCAGCAGCGACTTGGGACAGTGCGGGTAGACCTCCTCGATCCCCAGGACCAGCGCACTGGCCGGGGGCTTGCCCACGGAGGTCAGCTGCGTCAGCAGCTCCGGGCGAGTGGAGACGACAGCCCGGCCGTTCACCCGCAGGGTGGTGGTCCGCCCGGGGATGACGAACAGCAGCCCGGCCCGCCCGGTGGCGATGACGTTCTGCAGGGTGTCCAGCCGCTTGTTGCCGGTCGCGTCCGGTATCGCGACCGTCCGTGCGTCCAGGACGGTGACGAACCCGGCGGGGCCGCCGCGCGGGGAGACGTCGCAATTGCCCTCGGCGTCCGCGCTGGCGACCAGGACCAGCGACGAGCAGCCGATCAGCTGCCTCGTCTGCTCGGTGAGTTCGGTCATCTGCTTGCGCACGGCCGCCGCGCCAGGCAGTTCGTACGCCCGCCGCAGCGCCTCCCGGTCCGGTACGGCGTCGAGGCGGAGCGAGTCGAAGGCACTGCCGGCCAGGGGTGTCGTCATGCCTGCGACCCTAACGGGCCGACCTGCGATCGATCCTGGCCGGTGGGTGCGGGGACGCGCAGAAGGCCGCTCACGTCGTCTGGTGCGTGCCGCGGACCTCGCCCCGCGCCGGGTAGGGGTCCGGCCGCAGCACTGGACCTCAAGTGCGGTTGAGTTCCTAGGCTTCACACGTCGGACCGGAAGCGAACGAGAGGAGCTGCTCCACCATGGACTACTCGCACGATGACACGGAGCTGATCAAGCAGCCCGTCGGCTACTGGACCTGGGCCGCCGCCGAGGCGGTGGTCACCCGCACCCGGGCCGCGCTGGGGCAGATCGGCCTCACGCAGCCGCAGTGGTGGATCCTGAACCGGCTGGCCGGGGGCGAGGGCGACGGGACCCGCGGCGAGCTGACGCGCGTCCTGAGCGGCTACCTCGCCGTGGGCGACGCGGGCATCGGCGCCGAGATCGATATGGCCGTCGCCCGGGGCTGGGTCACGGAAACCGCAGGCGACGAGGTGGCCTTGACGGAGGAGGGCCGCACGCTCCAGGCCCGCGCCGCAGCCCTCCAGGATGACCTGTGGAAGGAACGTCACGCGGGCATCAGCGACGACGAATACCTGGTCACCGTGAAGGTGCTCCAACGCCTGATCCACAACACGGGCGGGCGCGCCTGGCACCACTGACCTCGCACCCCCGATACGACGGTTGCGAGAGTGGCCGTGTCCGGTCCGGACACGGAGGGTTCACGTCCTCTGTGCCGAACGCGTCCGGTGTCCGACTCTCTGCGTGCACTGTGGCTGCGTGGCATCGCTTTCAATCCGGCGGCGCCCTGCGACGTGCGCGCCCTGGCCGCCGCCGATCCCACCCTGGCCCGGCCCCCGGTGGACGACCCCGACGAGTCGGTGCGGCACGCGGCCGCCGCCAATCCGGTCCTGACACCCGAGGTCATGGAGGGCCTCCTCGCCGACCCCCGCACCGCACGGGGCGCGGCGGCCGACCCGTCCCTTCCGGTCCCCCGCATGCATGCGCCCCTCGACCGCTGCCTGGGCGCCACCGTCCCACCACCCGCGACGGCGGGCTGGGAGACGACGGCCGCGCAGCGATCACAGGCAGGTCGGCCCCCGCCCCCTTCCGGCCCGGCCGGCCCGCTCGCTGCCCGGAGTGCCTTGACAGGGGCAGTAGTTAGGTCCCATATTATTTTCATGGACGCACAGAGGGAGTCGACCGAAGAGGCCCCGACACTGGATCAGGCCCGGCGCCAGATCCGGCACTACGGACTCGACTCCGACCCCCAGGCCGTGCTGGTCGCCGTACGCCTGATGGCGGCCGGCGCCCGGCTCGGCCAGGCCAGCGAGGTGCACTTCTCGCGGTTCGGGCTGTCCACCGGCCGCTACCGGCTGCTCGCGGACCTGGAGGACAGCGAGGGCGAGAAGTCGCCCTCGCTCCTGGCCGCCAGCCTCGGCGTCTCCCGCGCGACGGTCAGCGGGCTCGTCGACTCCCTGGAGAAGGAGGGGCTCGTCCTGCGGCGCCCGTCCACGGAGGACGGGCGCGGTGCGGTGGTCGTCCTGACCGCCCGCGGCGCACAGAAGCTGCGGGACCTGGCTCCCGATCACTTCCGCCGCCTCCAGGGGATGGTGGCGGACCTGAGCGTCGAGGAACGGACCGTCTTCCTCGACCTGCTCTCCCGGATCACCCGCGGCATCGGCGCGCTCACCGCCGAGTAGCCGCCCCCGCCGCGCAGTCGAACCCTTCTCACCAGTTTCCAGGCGGGCCCGTGGCTCGCCCGCGACCCCCCGCACGGCCCGGCCATGGGCCCGCGCGCCGACCGGCATGCGTGGGCCCATGGGTTCGCACATCCATATAGTTAGGCACCTAATTATGAGGACTGGAAGAACCACCCGTCCGCAGCACCCGAGCCATCCGATCGCTCCGGTCGCCCCGGGCCCCGCGCTCCGCCGCGAGGTCCTGGTCGCCTACGCCGCCCCCGCGCTGACCGCCGGCGCCGGCGGGCTGCTCTCCGGCCGGCCGGAACTGGCCGTCGCCGCCCTCACCTCCATCGCGGGCACCTCGGCGCTCGTCACCGCCCTCGCCGGGATCCGGCTCCGGCGTCGCGGCAACCGCGGCCGCCTCCCCCGGCCCGCCGTCCCGGCGAGGGCCGTACGGGCCGTCGGGGCCGGGCTGGCGGCGGCCGCCGTCGCGGCGGTCGTCGCGCACCTCGCCGTGGCGGGCCTGACGACGTGGCCCGGACCGCCGGGGCCGCTCCCGTGGGGCGACCGGGGTGACGGCGGCGCCTCGCTCGCGACGTGGCCCGGACGCCTGCGGCTGGACCTGCCGCTGTCCGCGGCACTCGCCGCCGCCCTCACCACCTGGCGTTGGCACGGCGCCGCCCGCCCCGCCCTCACGAACCCAAAGAACCCCAGCAACCTCAGCGACCTCAGCAACCCCAGGAAGGACACCGCATGATCGTCGTCATGGGAGCCACCGGAGCCACCGGGAGCGCCCTCCTGCACCGCCTCACCGCGCTCGGCGAACCCACGCGCGCGCTGAGCCGCGACCCCGGACGGCTCCGCGCCGGGCTCGACGCCGCCACCCTCGCCCGGACAGAGGTCGTCGCCGCCGACGCCGCCGATCCCGACTCCCTGCGGGCCGCGTTCAGCGGCGCGGACCGGCTGTTCCTGACCATGGCCAACGGGCCCGCCCAGGTCGCCCTGGAGATCCGCGCCGTCGAGGCGGCCGCCGCCGCCGGCATCGGGCACCTCGTCAAGCTCTCGGCGCCCGGCGCCGGCCCCGATTCGCCCGTGGCCATCGCCCGCGGACACCACACCGTGGAGGTGGCCGTGCGGGAATCGGGGGTGCCGTACACCGTGCTGCGCCCGTACGCGTTCATGCAGAAGCTGCTGCTGCTCGCCCCCGGCGTCGCCGCGGGCGGAGTCATCACCGGCGCCATGGCCGACGGCGCCTGCACCTACATCGACTGCCGCGACATCGCCGACGTGGCGGCGGCCGCGCTGACCCGCCCCGGGTTCGCCGGGCACACGTACACCCTCACGGGCAGCCGGCCCTACAGCCAGACCGAGCTCGCCGGCCTGCTCGGCGGGCTGCTGGACCGGCCCGTGCGGTACGTCGACCTGCCCGGCCCGGAACTGCACCGGCACCTCACCACAACCGCCCGCATGCCGGACTGGCTCGCGACGCACGTCGTCGAGATCCAGCGGCTGGCCCGCACCCGTCCCGAGACGCCGGACGACACGGTCGTCCGCCTCCTCGGCCGGCCGCCCCGCACGCTCGAAGCCTTCCTGCGGGAGCACCTCGACCTCTTCCGTCCGCGGGCCGCGCTCCGGTGACACCGTACGAACGCCGTGTTCCACGGCCCGGCCGGACGGGGCCGGGGTCGCGGAACGGTCCGCTCAGAGCAGCGAGACGGTACCGGCGGCCGACGAGGCGGTGTAGATCCCGCCGATGCCCTGGAAGGTGGCCCGGTACCCGCGCAGGATCTCGTCCAGCGGGATGGTGAGCCGGGCCGGCGCGTCACAGCCGGCGGCGCCGAACTGATCGGTGACGGCGGTGCACAGCAGCTTCCCGCCGACGGTGGTGAAGACGACCGGGACGCCGTCCAGCCCGGCGGGGGCGCCGTTCATGCGGAGGGTGGAATGCAGCCCCTTCACCCCGAGCAGCAGCCCGTTCAGGCGGGCCGGGCCGGCGGTGATCTCGGTGGCCACCGCCGGACGGACCCGCTCGGGGAGGTCGCAGACCTGTGGCACCGCGGCGAAGACCTGGCCCGCGGGGCAGGGGAGCACGATGGCGACCCCGTTGACGCACTGGACGTAGAACCGGTCGTCCTGCGGGCGGGGAAGGCGCCCGTCGGCCCCGCACCGCGGCTCGGTGGGCGCGGCGGCGGCGGGGGTGACCGCGATCCCGAGCGCGAGGAACGCGAGCGAGGCCGTCGCGGCGAGTGCCTTGCGGATGCTGCCCATGGGTAACACAACTGCCTCCAGCCAAAAGGTGACCCTGTGTGACGCTCCGATTGCAGGGCGACTATAGGCAGGTCCGATCGGCGGGCACAATGGCGCCCTCAAGGCCGGAGACGGCCGGGCGCAGGAGCCGGGGAACGCCGTGTGCGCGGCCTCCTGGCCTCCCGGTCGCCTCCGGTCGGCGTGAGTCCGCGATGTGGCACCGCGCGCGGACCGGTCGCCCTTCGCGGACGGCCGTGCCGGGTCCCGCTACTCGCGGGCCCGGGCGGCTGAGACGAGCCCGGCCAGCGAGGCGCGGGTTTCCGACAGTGCTGCGATCCGGTCGTCGAGACCGCCGAGGTGCTCCCGGAGCGTCTCCAACTGGCACGCGGCGACCGTGCCGTCCCGGCGGATGCACGGCTGCAGATCGCGGATGACACGGGTCGGCAGGCCGGCGCCCAGCAGCGAGCGGACGCGCCGCACCACGACGGGGGCGTCGTCCTCGTAGCGGCGGTGACCGCTGTCGAGGCGGCGGGACCAGCCCCTTGAACCTCCTCCCTCGTGGAACCCACCCGACGGGAGCCCGGCAGCCGCTTCTTCCCGTACGAGGTCTGGCGCTCCCGGGAAGATCTGGACCGGCACAACGCGACGCCTCCGCTGCGCGCGTTCCTGGAGAACCTGTCGGCTTTCCTGGAGGAAGCCCCCGAGGGCCACTTCGACACCATGCCCAGTCCGTACCCCGGGGCGGAACCGGTTCCCGCCTGAGCCGGGGTCACCGGCCCGCGCGGGGCGGCCGAACCGGCCCCGGGGCCGTTGTGGTTCACTGCCGAGATGTTGTACGAGTCGGTGTTCCATACCGCGGACCTCCCTCAAGAGGACCGCTTCGAGGCGTGGATACAGCGCATGGGCCGGACGCACGCTCCGATGGACCTGGCGAGCGAGCGCGCCGGGGACTACTACGCGCACCAGCGGCTGATCGCGCTCGGGGACGTGGTGGTGTGGCCGGCCACCTTCGATTCCCTGGTGTTCCGTCGGACGCGGAAGCTCATCCGCCAGTCCGATCCGGAGGTCTACCACCTCTCCCTGCTCCTGCAGGGGCAGGCGGGGGCCACGTGGGACAGGCAGGAGGCCAATTACCAGAGCCACGACATCCACATCAACACGTCGTCGCGGCCGTACGAGATATACACCGGTTCCGAGCCCGTCACCATCGTCGGGGTGGAGGTGCCCAGGACGCTGGTGACCCTCCCGAAGGGCCGGGCCGACCGGGTCGTGGGGCAGCCGGTGCCGGGACGGGACGGGGTCGGCGCGCTCCTGTCGCAGTTCCTCTCCCTGCTCGTCTCGGACACCGCCGGGTACCTGCCGCAGGACGCCGCCCGGCTCGGACTGGTCGTCACCGACCTGGTGACCGCGGTCTTCGCGCACGTCCTCGACGCCGATCGGCTGGTCACTCCCGAGACCCGTGACAGGAACCTGGTCCTGGCCGTCAAGGCCTTCATCCGCCGCCATCTGGAAGACCCGGAGCTGACGCCCGGGCGGATCGCCGCCGCGCATCACATCTCGCGCAGCCACCTGTACCGCCTCTTCGGCGCCGAGGAGCTCACGATCGGCGCGTACATCCGCGACCAGCGGCTCGAAAGCGCCCGGCACGATCTGACCGACCCGGCGCTGTGCGGCGTTCCGATCCACGCCGTCGCCGCCCGCTGGGGATTTCCCCGGCCGGCCGACTTCACGAGGGCGTTCCGCACCCGTTACGGCATCGCGCCGAGCGAGTTCCGCCGGACGCAGGGCGCGGGCGGCGGGGCGGCCGGGGCCGCCGGGACGCTCCGCTAAGGAGTCGTGGACCGTCCGCGAACGACAGGGCCCCCGGTGACCCCGCATTCTGGTGACCGGCGCAGCGCTGCGAGGGCGACGGGTCGTACATCCGCCGTCCGGCGCGGACGTCCTTCCGGACGGCCGGGAGCGTCACCCAGGCTTCGTCACTTCCGTACCCTCGCGCCTTCGTGCCGAGTCGTCGATGAGCCGCCTCCACAGGGGAGAGGCGGCTCATCGGCGTTTGCGCGGCGGTACGGGGCCGTGCGGCCCTCGTTTCGGTCACGGACCCGGTCGCCGGGTCCGAGCGGTGCCCGCGCCGCGGGACGGCGGTCAGTCGAGATGCCCGGGACCGTCAGGAGCGCCTGCTGATCGGCACTGGTACAGGCCCGGCGGCCGGACGGCGCGTTTCAGGGGCGGGCGGCCGCGGCGGCGACGATCCAGTTGCGGAACTCGACGGCGTAGTGGCGCAGGTGGTGCTCCAGGACCTCGTCGGGGCAGGCGACGGGGAAGTAGACCGTCAGGTGCGCGGTGAAGCCGTCGGCGGTGTCGCCGAACTGGATCAGTGCCCGCCCGACGACGGTGCCGTCGGCCAGGAAGAGGTTCGAGGACATCTTGCGCGGAAACTCCGCCTCCGGGAGGAGCTCGGCTGCGTCCTTGGCCCAGTCCAGCGCGTCGGTGCCCCAGCCGCCCATGTAGAAGTCGGCGACGTGCGGGCCGATGTTCTCCACCACGCGCGCGCCGGTCTCATCGGTGCCCATCACGTAGTGCTCGGGGTGCGCCGCGAGGAGCGGCCCGTCGTCGCCGGCGAAGGCCCCGTCCATCCAGGCCAGGAACTCGCCCGAGGTCATCCCCTTCGCCGCGAGCACGGTGGTGCCCCCCTTGAAGGCGCCGTCGGAGGCGCGGGCGCTCTCGCGCAGGAAGGCGTTGCCCTCCTCGATGTCCGCGGCGAGGAGGTCGAGGAGCCCTTGGCGGCCCAGCAGCGTGCGGAAGCGGTCGACCGCGCGGCGGGCGTAGAAGAGCTCGAAGTCGTCGATGCCACCACCGCCGGCGGGTCCGGCCGCCAGGGTCACGGTGACGGGGCGGGCGGCCTGGTTTTCGGTCATGATCGAACCTCCGATAGGATGCGAATGTGAATTCACATTCGCATCACGAGGATACGCCGAGGAGTGCAGCCGTTGTCAAAAGGTCCTGTCGGGAGCCCCACGGCTACCATGCGCAGCATGAGCGAGGAGGAGACGGAGCGCCCGGCCGCCTACCGGGAGCCCCGGCAGGCCCGCAGCGCCGCGACGCTGGCCCGGGTGCTGCGCGCGGCCGAGGAGATCGCCTCCACCTCCGGCCTGGAGGAGATGACGATCGCCGGCGTCGCCCGGCGCGCTGGCGTCGCCGTCGGCACGATCTACCGCCGCTTCGAGGACAAGGAGCAGCTGATCACCGCGCTGTCCGAGCGGATGCTGGAACGCCGCGAGGAGTACGTCGCCGAGCGGCTCCGTGACGCCGAGCCGTCACTGGCCGGCGTCATGGACGCCTACGCGCACGCCTTGCTCCAGTCCTTCGCCGACAGCAGCGGCCTCTTCCCCGAGCTGCTGCGCACCCGCGGGACCAGGTCGCTGGACCGCGGGGCCCGCACCATCACCGAACTCCACCGGCAGCTCCTCGCCGCGGCCGAGCCCCATGTGCGGGAGATCCGGCGCTCCGATCCGCGGGCGGCGCTGGACACCGCGGCCCGCGCCGTCCTCGGCGCCTGCTTCCACAACTCCGTACGCCCCGACGCGGTCACCGGCGAAGCGGCCAGACGCCGGTACGCCGACGAGCTCGCGGACATGGCGACCGCCTACCTCCTGACCCCCGACCGGCGCCGGGGCGGGGGGGCCTGACGGGCGGACGGGGGTCACGTCGCAGGCCTCGACCTCGTGGGCCCCGCCCGCCGGCGGCCCTCCCGCTCCCGGACTTCCGCGCCGGGGCGGGGCGGGGCGGGGCGATGGTGGCGTCGGGGTCCGATCCCGCCACACGGACGGCGCGCGCGAGTTGCCGGACGTTCCGCGTCCGCGAACGCGTCCCACCGTGTCGCGCGCGTCGCCGGTTTGTCCAAGACGGGCCGGCCCGTGACCCTCCACCCTGGCCGTCCGGGTACCGCCCGGACGACGACGGGGGGACAGAGTGAGACACGTACCGACGGCGAGGACCGCCGCGCTCGCCGCAGCACTCGCCGGGACGCTGATCGCGGGGACGGTCACCGCCGGCGCCCCGCCGGCCCTCGCGGCCACGGGCGCCGTTGCCCGCGCAGCGGCGACATCACCGGGGGCCCCGGCCGTCACGCTGGTCACCGGCGACCGCGTCGTCCTCGCCGGGGACGGAGGCGTCGCCCAGCTCGTGCGCGCACCGGGCCGGGCGGGGATCGTCTTCTCCGTGCGCCGCGAAGCCGGCCACACCCAGGTCATCCCCCAGGACGCGCTGCGGATGATCGGCGACGGGGTCCTCGACCGCAGACTGTTCGACGTCACCCAGCTGATCGCGGACGGCTACGACGACGCCCACCGGTCGTCCGTGCCCCTCATCATCAGCTACCGCCGGGACGCCGCGGGCGCGGGGGCGCTCGCCGCCACCCGGGACGCGCTCGCCGGCGTCGCGCGCGAGCGGCGTCCGCTGGCGGCCGTGGACGGGGAGGCGTTCGCGGTGGCCAAGTCCGAGGCGGGGTCCCTGTGGTCCGCGGTGTCCGGGGCCTCGCGGGATCAGCAGCGCGTCGCGGGAGCGGCCCCCTCGGCCCCCGCGGGCCCCGTCGCGCACCTCTGGCTGGACGGCAGGGTGCGCGGCGCCCTGGACGTCAGCGTTCCGCAGATCGGCGCACCCGCCATGTGGCGGGCGGGCTGGACCGGCAAGGGCGTGACGGTGGCGGTCCTCGATACGGGCGTCGACGAGACCCACCCCGACCTGCGGGGTGCCGAAGTGGCCGAGCGGAACTTCACCTCGGCTCCCACGACGCAGGACCGCAACGGCCACGGTACGCACGTGGCTTCCACCATCGCCGGCACGGGCGCCCTGTCGGGCGGCCGCTACCGCGGTGTGGCTCCGGACGCGCGGATCCTGGACGGCAAGGTCCTGGACGACGACGCCTTCGGCGCCGAGTCGAACATCCTCAGCGGCATGGAGTGGGCCGTCGACCAGGGCGCGCAGATCGTCAACATGAGCCTCTCCACCCAGGACTTCCCGGAGACCGACCCGTTGGAGGACGGGATCGCCCGGCTCTCCGACCGGGCCCTGTTCGTGGTGGCCGCGGGCAACCACGGACCCGGGCCGGGGACGATCACCTCGCCCGGAAGCGCGCCCGAGGCGCTCACGGTGGGCGCGGTCGACAAGCAGGACCGGATCGCTGACTTCTCCAGCCAGGGCCCGGCGCGCGACGGGACGAGCAAGCCGGACCTCACCGCACCGGGCGTCGACATCACCGCCGCGGCCACGACGCAGGGCGACTTCCCCTCGGACACCGGCTACGCCACCATGTCGGGGACCTCGATGGCCACTCCGCACGCCGCCGGAGCCGCCGCCCTGCTGCTCCAGCAGCACCCCACCTGGAGCGGCGCCCAGCTCAAGGGGCTGCTGACCGGATCCGCCAAGCCGGACCCCGCGCTGGGCGCCTCCCGTCAGGGCGCGGGCCGCGTCGACCTGACGCGGGCCGTGACGGCCGCCGTCGTGTCCGAGCCCGGATCGCT
Organism: Streptomyces sp. NPDC048507; assembly: GCF_043199995.1. Taxonomy (NCBI): domain Bacteria; kingdom Bacillati; phylum Actinomycetota; class Actinomycetes; order Kitasatosporales; family Streptomycetaceae; genus Streptomyces; species Streptomyces sp. NPDC048507. The sequence goes on from NZ_JBICWZ010000020.1 coordinate 95,003, forward strand.
CGACTTCGGGACCCAGCTGTGGCCCCACACGGACGACGAGCCCACCGCGAAGACCCTCACCTATCGCAACTACGGCGCCCGGGCCGTCACGCTGCACCTGAGCGTGGCCGGGTCCGACGCGGCCGGCGGCCCCGCCCCCGAGGGGATGTTCACGGTGCGGGACGGCGAGGTCACCGTCCCGGCGGGGGGCAGCGCGAGCACCACCGTCACCGTCGACACCCGCAAGGGCACCACGGACGGCGCCTTCGGCGGCAGCGTGCTGGCCACGGGAGGCGACCAGTCGGTGCGCACCGGGCTCGCGGCCGTCCGGGAGGCCGAGTCGTACGACGTCACGTTGCGGCACACCGACGTCAACGGGGGGAGCCCGCTGAGCTTCTACAGCACCGTCACGACGCTCGGAACGGCCGTTCCGGAGCCCGTCGACTTCCCGAACGATCCGAGCGGCACCGTCACCCGGCGCCTGCCCAAGGGCGACTACCAGCTGGAGAGCTTCGACTTCGGCCCGGACGGCACGATGGCCGTCTTCGTCCAGCCGGTGCTCAAGGTGACGGGGAAGACCACCGTCGTCCTCGACGCCCGCAAGGCGAAACCGTTCGCCATCACCACCCCCGACCGGCGGGCCCGGCTGGTCAGCGCCACCGTCGGCTACGAGGACGAGCACGCCTTCGTGCACGACTCCTGGGTGACCGACGGCTCCACGCGGATCCTCACCGCCGCGCTCGGCCCGTCGCAGACCGGGATGCGAGCCCAGTACAACGGCCTCTGGAAGAAGCCCGGCGCCGCGGGCGCCGGCGTCGACTACCGGCTCGCGTTCGACCGCACGGGCAGCTGGTTCACCGGCCTGACGCACACCGTCACGCGGGCCGAGCTCGCCGAGGTGAAGCTCGGCTTCGGCGCCTCCGTCACCGGGGCCAAGGCCCTGATCAGCGCGGTCCCGACGGATGCGGACGGGTTCACCGTCGGCGCGCCCGAATCCGCCGCGCAGGACCTGCCGCTGGCGTCGGCCCAGTTCGTCAGCGCCGGGGACGTGCGGTGGTCCTGGACCGCTTCACAGCTCAACGCCCAGGGCGAGCCGCGCATCGGCTACACGGCCGGTCCGCTCTCCTACCGGCCGGGCGCCCGCTACGCCGCGGACTTCAACACCCCGGTGGTCGGACCCGACCTGGCGGCCGGCGACCAGCAGGGCGCGCTCCGCACCGGCGACTCCCTCGACGCCCGGATCCAGCTGTTCAACGACGGGGCCGGGCACTCGGGCTCGTCGGTCGTCACCGACGGCTTCAGCAGGCTGGAGTCCGGCGGCCGGGTCCTCGCGGAGGGGGCGGCCACCGACTGGCTTAGCGCCGAGGTCCCGCCCGCACCGGCGCGCTACCGGCTCAGCGTGGAGGCGAGCCGCTCGCCCGAGGACACCTCGACGAGCACGAGGGTGGCCGCGTCGTGGACCTTCACGTCGGCCCACGCGGACGGGGACCGGTCGGCCGTCCTGCCGCTGTCGACGGTGAGCTTCTCGCCCCGGCTGAGGCCGGACGGCACCGCGCCGAAGGGCACCACCCTGAGGGTGCCCCTGCGCCTGGGCGGGAGCGCCGCCTCCGGCGGGCGCGTCGCGGCGCTGACCGTCCAGGTGTCCTACGACGGGGGCGCGAGCTGGAAGCCGGTCTCCGTGACCACCGACTCCGGGGGGAACCGCTCGGTGACGCTCACGCACCCGCCGGCCGCCACGTCCGTGTCCCTCCGGGCGGACCTGACGGACCGGGGCGGCAACACCGTCCGGGAAACGATCGTCAACGCCTACCGGCTCGCTCCCTGAACGACGACGGCGGCCGCCCCCGGACCGGATGGCCCCGGGGGCGGCCGCCGTCGCGGCACCCGCCGAACCGGACCGTGCGTCTTCGCGCCGGTGCTGTTGACAGCCGGGGCAACTCCGTCGATCCTTTCACTACTTCCCTAGTGAAATGGAGGTGAAGCGGCGTGATCGAATTCCGGATCGACCGGCGCAGCGGTGTGGCCACCTACCTCCAGATCGTGCAGCAGACGCGGCAGGCGCTCCGTCTGGGCCTGCTGCGGGAAGGGGACCGGCTGCCCACGGCCCGTCAGGTGGTCGAGGCCCTCGCCATCAACCCGAACACCGTGCTCAAGGCCTACCGCGAGCTCGAACGTGAAGGCCTTGTCGAGGGGCGCCGGGGGCTCGGCACCTTCGTGCTGCGCACGCTCGGCGAAGGAAGGGCCGCGGACGGCGCACTGCGTACGGAGCTGGCCCAGTGGCTGGCCCGGGCCCGGTCGGCCGGTCTGGAGCCGGACGACATCACCGCACTGTTCACCTCCGTGCTGGGCGGATCCGACGGTGCACCGAACCAGGGGGACGAAGGGTGACATCAGCCATCGAAGCACGCGGCCTGGGGCGGAGGTTCCGCCGCGGGGGCTGGGCCCTGAGGGACTGTTCCTTCCGGCTGCCCGCCGGCCGGATATGTGCCCTGACGGGCCCCAACGGGGCGGGCAAGTCCACCCTGTTGGCCTTGGCCGCAGGTGTGCTGAAGCCCACCGAGGGTGCCCTGACGACGCCGGCCCGCGAGGCCGTCGCGTACGTCACCCAGGACAAGTCGCTCTATCCGCAGTTCACGGTCGCCGAGACCCTGCGGATGGGCGCCCGGCTCAATCCCGGCCGCTGGGACCAGGGCACCGCGAGCCGGGTGCTGGAGGCCGGCGGCCTGGACCCCGGCCGGCGGGTGCGCGCCTTGTCCGGGGGGCAGCGTTCCCGGCTCGCCCTGGCCGTCGCCCTCGGCAAGCGGCCGGAGCTGCTCCTGCTGGACGAGGCCCTGTCCGACGTGGATCCGCTCACCCGCCGCACCCTGATGGGGCTCCTGCTGGCGACGTCCACCGAGCACGGCACCACCGTCCTGATGTCCTCGCACGTCCTTTCCGAGCTCGAGGACGCCTGCGACCACTTGCTCCTGATCGACGGCGGACGCGTCCGGCTCGGCGGTGCCGTGGACGATCTCCGGCGGGCCCACACCCTGGTGAGCGGCCCGATCCGCGACCTGTCCCCGCACACCGTCGTCACCGCGCGCTCCACCGGGCGCCAGCTCACCGCGCTGATCCGCCCGAACGGCCCCCTGACCACGAGCAGCGACGGCTGGCAGGCGCTCGAACCGACCCTGGAGGAACTGGTGCTGGCCCATCTCGGCACGTCCGACGTCCCGGCCCTGCTCACCCCGTCCGTGAAGGTGGCGGCATGAGCCTCGCCGCACTGCGCGGGCCCTGCCGGGTCACCATCAGACTGCACCGCCACGCCCTGTGGGCCGGGCTCGCCCTGATACTGCTGCTCCTGCTCGCACTGGCCTGCGGCCGCTGGTACGTCCAGTCCCTGACGGAGGACCTCGCCGCGACGGGCTGCAAGGTGGAGAACACGGTGCCCGGGTGCGGGATCCAGGTCCGCGGCTTCCTCTCCCGCAGCCTGTACGTACACCGGATGTTCGAGTACGTCGCGCTCGCCATGGCGGCGCTGCCCCTGTTCCTCGCCGCGTTCGCCGCGGGCCCGCTGATCGCGCGCGAGCTGGAGTCCGGCACGTACCGGCTCCAGTGGACCCAGGCGTCCAGCCCGGCGCGCTGGCTCGCTTCCAGGCTGGCGGTGCCGGTCGTCGCCGTGCTCCTCGTCCTCCCCTCGTTCGCGCTGTCGGCGGCCTGGATCCGGCGGGGCTCGCTGGACACCTGGTACCCGGTCCAGTGGTACGACACCTTCGTCTACGCGGCGATCGGCCCGGCGGGGGTGGGCTACGCCCTCCTCGGCATCGCCTTCGGCGTCCTGGCCGGCCTGCTCGTCGGACGCACGGTGCCCGCCATGGCCGTGGCCCTCGCCGCGGTCGGGGTCGTCGGGACGGCCCTGGTGCTGCTGCGCCCCCGGCTCTGGCCCGCCGCCGAGGGACGCCCCGGCGGCGCGGGCGTGTGGCAGACCCCGGCCGCCGCCGACGGTGCCGGGCGCTACCACCCGGAGTCCCATTTCTGGCCGCTCCACCTGGTCGAGAGCGCGATCCTGCTCGCCCTCGCCGGCGCCGCCGTCTTCGCCGCCTTCGCGCTCCTGCGCCGCCGGCACCCCTGATCCGCCCCGTCAGGGGTCAGCGCCCGTCCCACATCCCGGTCTCATTCCTGGCGAGCGAATCGGTCGAGTGCCTCGAGCACACGGGCGCGGGTCGTGTCGCCGCCCAGATGGCCCGCGTCGCCGACGATGGTCAGTTCGGCATCGGGCCAGGCGCGGGCGAGTTCCCATGCAGTGTCGAGCGGGGCGGCCAGGTCGAGCCTGCCGTGGATCAGTACGCCCGGGATGCCGGCCAGCCGGTGTGCGTCGCGCAGGAGTGCGCCTTCTTCCAGCCAGGCGCCGTGGGAGAAGTAGTGGGAGCAGATGCGGACCAGGGCCACTCGCGCGGCCGGCGGGCGGTCGCCGTACGGGTTGGAGGCGCCGTTCGTTTCCCCGGACAGGACCGCGTCCTCCCAGGCGCACCAGTCGGCCGTGGCCCTCTCCCGCACTGCGGGGTCGGGATGTTCCGTCAGTTGTGCGTAGGCCCCGACGACGTCACCGTCACGCGGTGTGCCGCCGGCTCCCGCCAGGAAGCGTTCCCACTGCTCGGGGAAGAACCGGCCCGCGCCTCGGTAGAGCCAGTCGATCTCGGAGCGCCGGGTGGTGGTGACGGCGGCGATGACGATCTCCGACACCCGCTCCGGGTACGTCTCTGCGTAGGCCAGGATCAGGGTGGAGCCCCACGAACCCCCGTACAGCAGCCAGCGGTCGATCCCCAGGTGATCCCGCAGCCGCTCCATGTCGGCGATCAGGTGCCAGGTGGTGTTGTGGCGCATGTCGGTCGTGGGTTCGCCCGCGTGCGGGGTGCTGCGGCCACAGCCGCGCTGGTCGAACAGGACGATCCGGTAGCGGTCCGGGTCGAAGTACTGCCGTGCCCCGGTCCCGCATCCGGATCCTGGACCGCCGTGCACGACGAGGGCGGGCTTGCCCTCCGGGTTGCCGCAGACCTCCCAGTACACGAAGTTGCCGTCGCCGACGTCGAGCATCCCCTTCTCGTACGGCTCGACCGGTGGGTACAGCTCGCGCATTTCTCGACTCCTGGCAGCGGCGCCGGACGCAGACGGCTCCTTGCCGCCTGGCCGGCGGCCGGCCTTCACCCCTCGGACGCGCGTTCGCTCCATGCGGCCAGTCTGCCGCGGGCATAGGCGGTGAAGGGGTGGTCTGCACCGAGGAGGCGTTCTCGGTCCGTCACGACCTCCCTCATGAGACTGACGGCTTCCCGCGTTTCGCCGAGGCCGTGGAGGACCCGGGCCAGGTTCACGAGGGCTGAGATGGTCAGTGCGTCATCGCGACCCTGCAGCCGGGTTCGGTCGGCCAGGGTCCTTCGTGCCGGCTCGAGCGCCTCCGCGTAGCGTCCTGTGGTCTGCAGGCCGTAGCTGTACAGATGGCGGGCGTTGATCGTGGTGAGGTGGTCGACGGGTAGCGAGCGCTCGCAGTCGGCGATCACGGCGTGCGCCTCCGCCTCGAACTCGTCCTGCTTGCCCAACTGGGGCAGGAGTTCCAGCAGGAAGGTGCGGGTCATGAGCGTTTCGGGGTCGGTGGGGCCCAGGACACGTTGCTGCCCTTGCACCGCACGACGCAGATAGTGTTCCGCCTCCTCGTCGCGATCGAGCAGGTCCAGGGGCTGGTGCAGCCCGAAACAGCTGCGCAGGGTGTCGGGATCGTCCGGTCCCAGGATTCGCTCCCTGGTGGTCAGCACCTTGCGGTGCAGGTCCCGGGATTCGGTGAACCTGCCGGCCCGGTGCAAGGCCAGCGCCCGTACGTACGAGACGGTGAGCACGGCCGGTGCGTCCACACCGAGATGACGTTCCACCACGTCGAGGACCGAGCCGGTGAAATGCAGCGCCCCCGTCCAGTCTCCCGCTTCGTAGAGCTGATGGGCGAGGGAGGCGACCAGATGGGCCGTGTCCCGCGTGGCAGAGGCGCGCAGGAGCGCGGAGGCGTGCGGAGCGAGGAGCACGAGGGCTTCCCGGGCCTGCGCCGGCGCGGCATCCGCGCCGGGCAGGGCCGCTCGGAGCAGGGAGGTGGCCGTCTCGGACAGCGGTACGCGGACCGATTCCGGCATCCCGGCGGCCACGCTTCCCAAGAGGACGCCGTGTGTGCGCAGGCAGCGTGCACCGGGTGCCTGCACGATTTCGCTGAGGGAATGGTCCAGCAGTCCGCGCAGCGCCGTCTCCAGCCGGTCCGCCGGCATGTCCGCGCCGAACGGGGCCAGGTCGCCGCGGGCGATCGGCAGGAGCGTGGACAAGGGCAGGGGATCCGCCGACCAGAAGGACAGCAGGTTCAGCAGGGTCGCGGACTGCGGGTTTCCCTGAGCCGCGAGCGCTTCCAGGGAGATCTGCCAGGTGCGCCCGACGAGCTGCCTGGAGTTGCCGGGTGTGGTGTCCATGGCTCCTCTGTCGACCAAGGTGACGGGTTCGTCGGCGAGCTTGCCCGCGTAGTCCTCCATCGACCAGGACTCCAGGATCTGGTGGGCCATGTGGGAGCCGGCCAGTGTCAGGGCCAACGGGAGGCATCCGAGCCGCTGTGCCACTTCCCGCGCGGCCTCCTGGGAACCCGCTTCGGGCGCCAGATCGCACAGGACTTGAGCGGCATCGGCCAGGGGCAGCACGTCGAGGCGGTGACGGGTCACATGTGGACCGCGCCAGAGTGGTGAGGTCGCATGGCGCGAGGTGACCAGCACGACGCCGCGGCCACTCGAACGCAGCCAACCGCCACGGGCGAGGACGGAGGGGTCGTCGGCATTGTCCAGGACGAGCAGCCAGGACTCGGCCGATCGTTCCAGGCAGTGCCAGACGAGGTCGGCGGCCGCGCGCTGCCCACTCGCGGCCGCGGCCACTTCGCTGGATCCGGCGCCGCGGTCCCCCGCCACGGCGAGCATCCCGGCGCGCAGGGACAGGTGGTCCGAAGCGTTCACCCAGAAGCCGATGCGTGCGCCGGTGGAGAGGGTGTCCATGAACAGCGTGTACGCCAAAGCGGTCTTGCCAGTGCCTCCCATGCCGTGCACGACATGGATGTCGCGGCCGGGTCCGTCGACCGCCCGCCGCAGCCGAACTCGCAGGTCCTGCCTGCCTCTGAGCACGTTCGGCGCCCGCCCGACGAGCGGCACCCGTACGGAGTCCGGGGCGAGGGTCCGCCCCGCGGAGACGGTCGGTGCCGGAGCGGGCTCCGGCGGGAGCAGCAGTCCCGCGAAGGCGACGGGACCGGAGTGGTGGTGGTGGTGGTGCTCCTCGATGTACTGATCGCCGCCTGCCTGATAGACGCGTCCGTCCCCGGATGCACGGCCGTGCAGGCCGACCCCCTCGCTCATCTTTCGGAGATGTGCTGATCACGGCCGGCTTGGTAGACACGGCCACGGCCGGACGCACGAGCGTTCAGGGTGGTGGTGCCGGACTCGGCGGAGGAGGGCTGCGGGTGCAGTTCGTCGAGGATGCGGCGCAGCTCGCCGGCGACGTCTGGGTGCGAGAGGAGCAGCCGCCGCACCCTGGCCTGCCATTCCGCCACCAGCTCCGTCTCGCTGTCCGGCCCTGAGCCGAGCAGTTCTTCGCGGGTGGCGGCAAGGTCTTCGGCCACTGCTTCGGACCGGGAGGGCTGGAACCGCTGCCACAGGGCGACCATTCCGTCCCGCGCCGTCTCCCACCCCTGGGACGCCATGAGCGTCACCATGGTGGTGGCAGCGCTCCGGGCCAATTCACCTATGTACGCGTCCACATGGCCTCCCCGCCTACCGAATGCACGAAGCACCAGTATGCCGAATGACCGGCCGCGGCGGCCGGTCCGGGTGACGCTGTCCACGCTCTGCCCGCTGACCCGGAGACCGCGCGTGGGCCCGGTGGCAGGGGTGCGGCGGCGGGCTGCTCACCGTACGGCGCGTTCGCTGATCACCGCGACGAGGAGAGGTGTTCGCGCACCCATTTCGGATCGGGGTTGGTGTGGGACCGGGCCGCGATGACGACAGTGGGCACGGTCTCGTTGCCGTCGTTCACCGCTCGCACCGCTGCGGCTCCGTCGGGATCGCGCCAGATGTTGACCCAATGCGCCCGGCGGGCGCTGCGGCCCAGCCGGATGCGCAGCCGTATGCAGTACCTGCAGCCCGGCCGCCAGAAGACGACCGGCAGGCCGTCGGCCGCGCTGCGGTGCTGGGCCTGCTGCGCACCGATCGACCTCGGGAAGATGAGGGGCGAGTTCATGCCCGCGAGTGCCACGAACACCAGGAGGAGGGCTACGGCGATGCCGGGACTCCCGGTGACGAGCTCACCGGCCGCGACGGCCGAGCCACAGGACATCAGGACGATCGGCAGGATCCAGGCACGCATCATGGGGTGGAGGTTACGGAATGCGGGCTGTCGGAGGCGACTGCCCGTCGGACCGGCCTCCGTCGCCGTGGGGAGACGGCGGCCGGTCCGCGACGGTTGGGGTGGTGGTCGCGCGGGGGGCCCGGTCGGGTGAGCCGCGTCAGCGGGCGGCGGCGGTGGTGCCGCCCGTCGGGGCGGCGGCGGGGGTCGTCAGTCGCCAGGGGCCCCAGCCCCCGCCGGGCGCCGACTGCCGGATCTCCCAGGTGCGGTCCCTGTTCCACTCGCGCGCCGCCACGTGCAGCCTGCCGTCGGGCAGTTGTTCCACGGTGCTGGGCTGGCTCAGGCCGACGCCCGCTTCCGGCACCAGGCCCATGGACTGTTTCGGGCCCCAGCCGGTGCCCGCGTCCTGCTGGTGACGCAGTTCCATCGAGCCGCCGCCGTACGCCCCGGAGGCGAAGGCGTCGATGCTGCCGTCCTGCTCTTTGAACAGCACGACTCCACCGTGGTACGGCGTCGGCGCGAGGCCGAAATCGGCCGGTGTGCTCCAGCCGCCCGCAGCGGCGGCGTCCCGTACCGAGTGGCAGAAGGAACCGTAGGTGGAGAACAGCAGTTCCAGCCCGCCCGCCGAGTTCTCGATCGCCGTCATGGCGTAGCTCTTCGGGCCCACGGTCGCCGCGCTCACCCGTTGCCAGGCCCCGTACGCGCCGCCGGGTCCGTTCTGTTCCCGATGCCAGACGAAGGGCAGGCCTCCGGTCGCCGTGGGGTCGTAGAAGAGCTGGAGCTGCGCGATCCGGCCGTCCGCTCGCGCCACGGACACCAGGCTGCCCGCGACCGGCGAGCCGGCCACGCCCGTGGCCCTGGTGTCGGTCGAGCACGCCGCCGTCGTCCGTGCCACCGCCACGGGTGCCATCGCGACCCCGGTGCACGTCAGCGCCAACGCGGCCGCGCCGCCCGCGCATGCCCGGACCCACCTGTCCCGTAAGCCTCTGCGGATCGTTCCCATCGGTCCCCCCCGTTCCAGGGACCGGCCCGAGCGGCCGGCCGCAGAGAATCTTCCTGAGGCGTGGCGGTTCGCGCCAGGGCACGAATTCGGCCAGGGACGGCGGAGCGACCGCGCCCGTGGGGTGGCGAGCGGCTCCCGTCCGGCGGTGCGTGACCCGGCCTACGGGAGCCGTTCGGACCCCTCGCCGTCCCTCACTGGATCAGGTGGGTGTGCGCATGGCCGCCGCTCGCCGGGCAGGCGTACAGCTGGAAGTGGTTGGCGTCCAGCACCGTGACCCCGGGCGGATTGGACCAACTGCCGTCGGAGGCGCCGGCGGCCCGGTCCTCGTACGGGATCCAGCTCGCACTGTGGCGGTGCCATTCGGACGAGGCGATGGTCAGCAGCGGCGTCATCGCGGTGCCGCAGTCCACGCAGAACCGCGGTACGGGGTCGGTCAGGCCCCAGGGGGCCCAGCCGCCGATCTTCCAGCCGGGGGCGTGGGACAGGGCGTTGTCGTAGAGCTCCTGCGGGGCGGCGTCGTCGACCGCGATGCCCGCCGCCCGCCAGGGCGCGGGGTCCTCGACCTGCCGCTGTAGGTCCTCGGGGAGTTCCAGGTGGTCGGGGTATTCGGTGATCTGCTCCGGCGCGAGCACGCACGGCTCGGGTACGTAGGAGTCCTCGTCGGCGTCGAACGGCTCGGGCGGCGCGGCGAGCACGTCGGTGACGTCCGCGGCGGTCCGCCAGGACAACTCGACCGGGATGCCCGAGTCCGGTGCGTGCTCCGAGGGGCACCACAGGATCTGCAGCAGGTCGGTCCGCCCGGGCGGCCGCAGCAGGGGTATGTCCCGCGCGTACAACTGGGCCACCGGCACCAGGGGGTGGAGGCCTCCGTGCTCGATGCGGCAGGACGGCCAGGGTTGCCGTGCGGGCCACAGGAGGGGCCCGCCGATCGAGCTGTCGTGCACGGTGGGCGAACCGGGACGCGGGTGCAGCCGGATCGCGGGGCGCGCGAGGGGGGCCAGCGCGGGGAAGACCGCGGCGACGTCGACCGGACGCGGCGGGGTGCTTCGTGTGCCGTTCATGCCGACGATCTTCTCAGCACGCTCTGACAGCGCCCTCGCCGTCCCGGGCGGGGGTCAGTCGAGGCAGAACTCGTTGCCCTCGATGTCCTGCATCGTGATGCAGGACTCGTTGACGCCGTCGGCGCGCTGCGTCAGCACGTGCTTGCCACCGAGCGCCGTCAGCCGTGCGCATTCGGCCTCAAGCGTGGCCAGGCGCTCCTCGCCCACGAGGCCGGCGCCGGCCCGCACATCGAGGTGCACCCGGTTCTTGACGGCCTTGCCTTCGGGAACCCGCTGGAAGAGCAGGCGCGGGGCCACGCCCGAGGGGTCGGTGCACGCGAAGTAGACCTCGTCCTCGGGCGGCAGCGAGCGGTGGTGCTCCTCCCACGTGGCGAAGCCCTCCGGGACCGGCGGCAGGACGTACCCCAGCACCTCGCACCAGAAGGCGGCCAGGCGCGCGGGCTCCGCGCAGTCGAAGGTCACCTGGAACTGCTTGATCGTTGACATCGGCGCACCATAACAGGGCCCCGCCCGGCTCCCCGGGCCGGGGCGGCGCACGTGCTCGGGAGGAGGTGGACGGTCCTCAGCGGACCGCGCCGGCGCGGTCGCCCCGTGTGCCGGCGCGGGCCGTGCGCGGCGTGGCGAGCCGCCGGGCCGCGCGGGCCAGGGCGTACGCGGCCAGGGCCGCCGCCGGGACGGCCGTGACGGCGACGGTGGCCCACTCGCGCGCGTAGTGCGCGGCCTGCGTGGGGGTGCGCTCGAAGGTGATCATCGGGCCCCACGTGTAGTAGCCCCAGACCATGAGCAGCTGGGAGAGCACGGCGCGCAGGACGGCGTGCACGGCCGTCGGTGCCGTGACCGACACCAGCAGGACGACGGCCGCGTACGGCACGTACCCGGAGGCGAAGCGGCTCGCCGCGCTCACGTTCAGCCCGTCCCCGTCGCCCGCGATCGCGATCCAGGCGGACAGGGCCCCGGCCGCCAGGCCGACGGCCGCGGTGACGGCCGCCCGCTGCGCACCCTTGTTCATCTCGTTCTCCTCACCTGCCGCGTGCGTACCGGTCTCCCTCACCCTCCGTGGCCGGTGTGCGCGGAGAATGACGGGAATGTGATCGTTTCGTCACGGCGGGGACGAGCAGCCGGTGCCGGGGGCCCCGACTTGCCCGCGCCGCCATCCCTTGCCATCGTTTTTCGTGAAGGGCAGGTCATGGATTCGCTGTACGGGAGCCGGTCCGATGAGCAGCAGCCGCCGGGACGAAGCCGGGTACGACAGGCCGTGGAGGCGGCCGGGGCGGGTCCGGTACGCCTGCGGACGCCTGGTGGGAATCCTGCGGCCGGACGTCTCGGTGTACCGCCCGGAGCCGGGCCGGGTGCACGTCGAGAACGACCTGCCGGTCGTCACCCGGGACGGTACGGTCCTGCGCGTCAACGTGTACCGGCCGCCGGGTGACGCCCGCGTGCCGGTGATCCTCTGCGCACACCCGTACGGCAAGGACGATCTCCCCCGGTTCAGCGCCTCCGGCCGTCCCAGGCTGTCGTTCCGCTACCGGATCTTGCGCCAGACCGGGCCCTTGGTCTTCTCGTCGCTCACGACCTGGGAGGGGCCCGATCCGGTGTGGTGGGTCGGTCAGGGCTACGCGGTGGTGAACTGCGACCTGCGGGGCGCGGGCACCTCCGACGGCACCGGGTCGCTGCTGTCGGCCCAGGAGGGCGAGGACGTCCACGACCTCGTCGAGTGGGCCGGGGCCCAGCCCTGGAGCAGTGGGGCCGTCGGGATGCTCGGGGTGTCGTACCTGGCGCTGACGCAGTGGCGGGCGGCGTCCACCCGGCCGCCGTCGCTGAGGGCGATCGTGCCGTGGGAGGGGTTCACGGACGCCTACCGGGGGCTGGTGCGCCCCGGCGGGGTGGAGGAGAACGGATTCCTCCGGCTCTGGGACCGCGGCCTGAGGAAGGTCCGGCAGGCCTACTCGTTCCGCCGCGAGAGCGCCCGCAGGCCGGTGATCGACGCCTGGTACCGGTCCCTCGACCCGGACCTGTCCGCGATCGAGGTGCCCGCGCTGGTCTGCGGCAGCTTCTCCGACAACAACCTCCACAGCCGCGGCTCGTTCGCCGGTTTCGAGGGGATCGCTTCCGCGGAGCGTCACCTCTACACCCATCGCAGCGGCAAGTGGGCCGTCTTCTACGACCAGGAGGCCCGTGCGGCCCAACTGAGCTTCTTCGAACGCCACTTGAAGGGGCACGACGTGCCGGGGCCGGCCCGGGTCCGGCTGGAGGTCCGGGACCGCGGCGACCACGTGGTGGAGGTGCGGCACGAGGAGTCCTGGCCGCTGGAGCGCACCCGGTGGACCCCCCGGTACCTCACGGCCGGGGGCTTGGCGGCCGGTCCGCCGACCGAGCCGGGATCGCTCTCCTTCGACGTCCGCCGGACGGGCCTGCGGTTCGGCTGGACGGTCGCGCGGGACACGGAGCTCACCGGGCCGATGGCGCTGCGGCTGTACGTCGAGCTGCGCGACGCCGACGATCTGGATCTCGTCGTGGGCGTGGAGAAGTGGAGCGGGGGCCGGTTCGTCCCGTTCGAGGGCTCTTACGGGTACGGCCGGGACCGCGTCGCCACCGGGTGGCAGAACCTCGCGCTGCGGGCGCTCGACGCCGACCGGTCGCGGCCCTTCGCACCCGTGCCGGCCTGCCTGGTCCGCGAGCCGGTCACGGCGGGGGAGGTCGTCCCCGTCGACATCGCGCTCGGTGCCTCCTCGACCCTGTTCCGCGCGGGGGACCAGCTCCGGCTCGTGGTCGCCGGGCGCTGGCTGTCCCCGCGCAATCCGCTGACGGGGCAGTTCCCCGCCTCCTACCGGACCCGTAACCGGGGACGCTGCACGCTGCACTGGGGGCCGGACCGGGCCGCCCGGCTCCTGCTGCCCGTCATCCCGGGAGGGGCGTAGCGAGCCTGCCGCAGGGGTGTCCGGCGGAACGCATCACCGCCGCCGCTGAAGCGGCCCGGAGGAACCGCGGCCCTCCTCTGACTCGCCGATCGAGTCACCGGCGGGGGGGTCTACGTCGTCGAAGCCCTCTGCCGGCTCGACGATCCCACGGCAGCCAGCACCGCCTTGGCGAGGACGGTGACGCGGGCTCGATCGGACCCCGGGACCCTCCGGCTCGCCGGGACGTCTTCGGGCCGTCGGTTGCGCGCGTTCGCCGACCGGCCCCCGGGGGGGGGCCGACACGGCACGCGCCGAGACGCACCGCGTTCCGGGGCGCCGGCCGGACTCGCCGTAGAGCGTGGCGCGGATGTGGCCGGCGGGACCGGGGCTTCGCGGACGGCGGCGGTCGGGCCGGGATGCGCGGGTCCCGGCGGCCGCGCTCCGGTGCGCGGCCGGCCGTCGGCCGATGTCCGGTGCGTCGTACCGGAGTTGGAGCGGGTCGCCCTCAAGTCTGATGGCGGGGGGAACCGCGGCGGGATGTGTGGCGTGGGCTCGAAGCCGAGCATGGAGGCAACGCACGCCGCTCCGGAGGTCGTCATGAATGCCGCGAACACATTGCCCACCCGGCCCAAGGCCCCGGCGAAGGCCACAGCCACCGTCTCGGCCGTGCCGCGCTGGGCGAACCTGGCGGCGCATGCCGTGCCGCTGGCCGTCCTGCCCTCGGGGCTGTGGAGAACGGCCATGGCCGTGGGCATCCCCGTGGGCTTCAGCGGCCAACTGGCCGAAGACTGGCGGCCCGGGCTGGAGACCTCCTCCTACATCACCCTGCTGACACTCGTCACCGAAGGGCTCGCGCTCATGACCCTCGGCCTGGTCAGGCCCTGGGGCGAGAGGGTGCCGCGCTGGATCCCGCTCCTGGGTGGCCGACGTGTGAGGACCTGGGCCGCGGTGGTTCCCGCGCTGCTGGGGGCCACCGTGGTCACCGCGCTGACGACGCAGATGTTCTGGGGCGGCTGGCCGGCCGAAGCAGGCGGCACCGAGGCTCCGCAGGGCTTCGCCGCATTGGTCATGAACGCCTGCTACGTGCCGATGTTGCTGTGGGGACCGCTGGTCGCCGTCACCGCGATGTCCTACGCCCTGCGGCGCCGAACGCAGCCGGATCCCTCGCAAGGCCGCGGCACCGGCAGCGGCGGTACCGGGGCGGGCCGGATGCCGTGACCGTCCCGGACGGGCCGGGACGGGACGGTGGGCGGGAGGGTCAGCCGTGGTACTCCACGACGAACACGTCGCGGCGCTCGTGGGCGATCGTCTCGATCCGCGGCGGCGGCGCGGTGCCGACGCGCAGCGCCGCCGGGACGCGTTGCCGGCAGTCGGGCGGCAACTCGGGCGCCGGACACCGGCGGCCGGCCGGCAGGCTCCGCCCTGGATGCTCCGGGCGCCCCGGCGGCGACGGTGCCATCCCCCGCGCCGCCGTTGCGGATGTCAGGTGTACGGGCTCCAGCGGCCGAGGCGGGCCAGCAGGCTGAGCGCGGCGCGCTCGTTCACGCCGAGCGCGGCCGCCGCCTGAGCCGTGGTCACATCCGCGCGGGTGCCTCGGGCGGCCCAGTATCCGACCCGTTCCGCGGTGACCTCCAGCCGGCGGGCCGCGCGCACCGCGGCCACCGGGGACGTCTTCGTCAGCCGGTCGATCTCCGCCTCCAGCCG
>NZ_JBICWZ010000021.1:0-108992 GCF_043199995.1 Streptomyces sp. NPDC048507
CTTCGCTGACGCTGTAGTAGTGCACGCCCACCACCCTACTGCCGCGCCGTCCTGACCAGGCCTGCGCCGATCCGCAGGTAGGGGGGACGGCCCGACGAGTCGGCCTGCCCGCCGCGACAAAGGCTCCCACCGGCCGATCCCTGCCCCGAGCATCAACCCGCTTGCAAGCTCCAGCTCAACCACGAGCGCCACCCCGGGCGCGAGCCCCAGCCCGGGCGCGGGCCCGGACGGTACGGCCCGGCCGGGCCGGCGACGCCACAGGCGCAGCGGGAGCGGGCTCGGGGGCTTGAGCCTTCACCCCGCTCCCCGGCCGCCACCAGCTCAGGCCCGCGCGGACCCGCGCGCTGCCCCGCTCGACACAGCGGGGCATTTCGTCTTCCGGCACCGTTCGATGCTGCCCGGCAGACGCGGACGCCAGCCCTGGATCGGTCGATCCGGTCCCAGCCCGACAGCGCCCACCAGACGGCCCGTACCCGGTCCGCGAACGCCCGAACTCCCCGCCATCCAGGTGCGGAAGCCGCACCCGTCACCGCGTACGCCCCGTGCCCTTGGCCACTGCGGCCTGCCGCCGGTGGGCGAGGCACCGCAGCTTCCGCCAGGACCTGCTGGCCGGGGTCCCGGCGAGTGGGGGTGGTGGTGGAGCAGGAGCGGGCCGCCGCCGCGGACACCCCTCTCGCCACGGCCGCACGCTCGGCGCTCTGCGCGCGGGCGGCAGCCTCGGCGACAAGGTCCGGTGCGCCGGGCGCAGCGGCCCGTGCGAGCTCGTCGAGGTCGATGGCCAGGTCCGGCCGTGTGGACGGTGCGGCGGGGGCCGGATCGGCGAGGGCTGTGTAGACCAGGGCGGCCCGGCCGACGTCGCGCAGGGCCGCCGAGCTGTACGTCACCGATGCCCCGGACGCCGATCTGGTGGCCGCGGGAAAGCTGCCGAAGTCTTCGATCGACGCGGAGTTCTACGAGCTGGAGGCCGGCCGCCACGTGCCGCCGGACCGGGTGTGGTCGGCGTGGCTGTGCGGGGACTCGTCACCGAGCGGCGCGAGGTCCTACGGAAGTTCGCCAACGGCATCGACGCGAACAGCCGGCGCGTGCACCGGGCGTTCCTCGCCTCCGTGCGGGTGCTCGGGGAGGGTGTCGACATCACGGGCGAGCGGGACGTGGAGGCCATCTGCTTCGCCGACACCCACGGCTCCCAGGTCGAGATCGTCCAGAACATCAGCCGATCCCTCCGCCTCAACAAGGACGGCTCCACGAAGGTCGCGCGGATCATCGTGCCCGTCTTCCTGGGCCTCGGCGAGGACCCCAAGGACATGGTCGCCTCCGCCTCATATGCCGGCCTGGTCGCCTTGCTCCAGGGCCTGCGTAGTCACGACGAGCACCTGGTCGAGCAGCTCGCCTCCCGCGCCCTCACGAGCGGGAAGCGCAAGCTGCACGTCCGGCGCGACGAGGACGGGCGGATCGTCGGAGCCGGCGGCGGGGAGCGCGAGGACCAGGAGGACGGCGCCGACGCCGCGGCCGAGTCGGCGCTGCTGTACTTCTCCTCGCCCCGGGACGCCGCGACGGTCGCGGCGTCCCTGCGCACTCGGCTCTACCGGTCCGAGTCCCTGGTGCGGCTGGAGGGCTACCAGGCCCTCATCCCGTGGCGGGCCGAGAACGAGATCACTGGCCTGCACGCCGTCCCGTACGACACCGAGACCGAGGTCGGCGTCACCAAGGCGTTCCCGCTGGGACGGTGGGTGCACCAGCAGCGCAAGACCCTGCGCACCGGGGAGCTCGAGGACAGGCGCAAGGAGCTGTACGCCCCGGAGGCCGGGATGGTCTGGGAGCCCGGCGAGGAGGTGTGGGAGAACAAGCTCGCCGTGCTCCGCTCCTACCAGCGGACCACCGGACACCTCGCGCCCCGGCAGGACGCCGTGTGGGGCGAGGACGACGCCATGGTGCCCGTCGGCCAGTTCATGGCCAACCTCCGGTGCAAGGGCGCCAAGAACGGACTCGGGAAGGACGAGGACACCGCGACGACCCCGGGCCGCGCAGCTCGCCGCGATCGACAAGGACTGGAACTGCCCCTGGCCCTTGGACTGGCAGCGCCACTGCCGCGTCCTGGCGGACCTGGTCGACGCCGACGGCCAGCTGCCCGACATCGCCCCCGGCGTGCTGATGGACGGCGACGACATCGGATGGTGGATCCAGCAGCAGAGGCAGCCGGCTACCTGGGCGCGGCTGCTGCCTGAGCAGCAGGCACGGCTGACCGCGCTGGGCGTAGAGCCCGCCCAGGCGCTGCCCCCCTGCCCCCCGGCGGGCGCTCGTGGAGCGAAGGGGGCGGGCAAGGCGCAGCAGGCGTTCCAGCGGGAGCTGGCGGCCCTTGCACAGCGGGTCGAACGGGAAGGTACGGACCGGCCGGTGCCGCGCGCCCACGGCGAAGAGGTCACGGTCGAGGGCGAGGCGGAGCCGGTGGTGGTGAAGCTGGGCGTGTGGGTCTCCAACACCAAGTCCCGGCGCGACAAGCTCACCGCCGACCAGCTCGCCGCGCTCGCGCAGCTGGGGGTGGACTGGGCGTGACAGGTTGCCCGGCTCGTCGTTGAGCGGGAAGGTCAGCGAAGTGGAGGCCCCGGGACGTCGTGACCCCCGGGGCCTCCGTCTTGCCCGCCGGCACGGGACGGCGGTGCAACACGGAGCTGCAACGCGGGCCCCAGACCGGCTGTTGCCCGGTGTTCTCCCAGGTCAGATGTGCAACGTGCTCACGTGTTGCAGAGCTGGTGTTGCACGTCCGAGCGGGGGCGTTGCAGTCGCCGTTGCCGCGTCACCGCTTCGAGTGGCTTGTTCGTCACCGGCCCCGGGGAGCCTTGCCGGGAAGCACGCACCCCTGTGGTCCCCGTCGGCTATACCGGAGCGGGGCCGACGCCCTGCCTGCCGTAGGAGAAGGAGCCCACCGCCTCATGACCGACGCCGCGAACACCCCTCCCGCCACTCGCGCCGCCCGCGTGCTCACCACCATCTTCGTTGTCATCACCGTCGCCTACACGGGCTTAATGACCTTCATCTCGGTACCTGAGCTCACGGACTACATGAGCGGCCGGGACATCGACTTCCCGGTGTTCCTGGCCATCGCGGCCGTGGCCGGCCCCGCCCTGTTCTGGGCCTTCATCGGTCTCGGCATCGGGCTGAACAAGACGGGCTGGGCAGCCGGACTCGCCAGCACCGGCATCCTCGCCACCCTCACCTACGGGTGGCTTCTCGCCTCCTCCAACGGCCTCAGCTTCTCCTACTGGCTGTTCCTCACCCTAATCGTCGCCACCAACCTCGGCGCCTTCTGCGTCATGCCCTACGCCCTCGTCCGCGGCACCATCGGACGACGCTGACCTTCCAGGCCGTCCTGCTGCGCCTCGCCCCTCCGCGCAAGCCACCGCCTAGGACTGCTCACCGCTCTCCGCGTCCCACCTGCCGGCGAACTCCTCCAGGGCGCGGCGCTGCTGCTCCTCGCGGGCGATCTCCCGGGCGAAGCCGTCGCGGTCGATGTAGGGGTCGACGGCGGCGAGGACCAGGCGCTGGAGTTCGTCCGGCTCCAGAGCTTCGACCTCCCACTGGACCGGGTGCTCGATGTCGAAGCCGTGGCGGCGGGCGAAGGCCGGCCACCTCGGGTCGTCGCGCTTGCCCCCTCGGTCGCCGGGAGCCCGTACGCGCGGACCTGTTCGTGGGTGAGCAGCACCCGGGTCACCGAGCTCCAGCAACCCGTGCGCTCTACCCAGTCGCGTTCGATGTCCTCGCCCGAGCACTCGAAGTCGCCCACCACGACAAGGTGGGCTTGGCGTTGTTCGTGGGCGACGCGGGCGCGGACGACGTCGGCGTAGGACTGGGAGCTGAAGCGCGGACGATGAGGACGGGGATACCCGCGAACTCGAGCCAGCCGGTCAACTGCTGCCGCAGGGTGTCCTTCTCCGCAGCGACGTACAGGGCGTGCTCCTGGCCGGCGGTGCGGTCCAGGCGGAACCAGTCGGGCATCTCCCGCACGAAGGCGTCCGCGCTCGGCCAGGCCGGCGGGACATGGACTTCGCGGACGGTGTCGATCAGGTCGGGGAAGCGGCCCACGCGGCGGGCCTGGGCCAGCCGGGCGGACAGGCGGCGGTACATCGGCGGCGTGTGCGGCAGCACGCCCTCGGCGGCCAGGCGGTACATCACCTGCCTGAGCGTGACCTTCAGCGGCGCGTACCCGTCCACGATCTCCCTGGCGCGGTCCACGACGAGGGGCCACCGGATCCGTTCACGAGCCATACCGGTACATGTACCCCAGCGGCGGCGCCGACCCCCGAACACGGGACAGACCTCTTCGTCCGGCTATCGCAGACAATGAGGGGTCGTTTCCCGAAGGGGGCTTGCCCACGGCAACTGACCTGCACGAATGCAAGATCACCAGATTCGGGGGTCCCACTCCCAGTCACACCTGCGGTCCCCCGCTCCAGTCCAGTGACCCGCGCCGCCGGGTCCGGCGATCCGCACCGCCGGGCCCCAAGCTCCGCACCGCCGGAATCCGGCGGGTCGGCCATACTGGCGCACGAAGTCTCAACGGGGAGCGTGCGGCGCATGGGGTGGGGAGTGGACGGCATGAGCCTGCCGGAACGTATCGGCGGGTACGCCATCGAGCGGGAGCTGGGCTCGGGCGGAATGGGCACGGTGTATCTGGCACGGTCCCGTGGCGGACGTACCGTGGCCGTCAAGGTGGCCCGCTCGGAGCTGGCCGCCGACCCGCACTTCCGCGCGCGGTTCCGGGCCGAGGTCGAGGCCGCCCGCAAGGTTGGCGGGTTCCATACCGCGCCGGTCGTCGACGCCGACCCGGACGCGGAGACGCCCTGGCTGGCGACCGCCTACATCGCAGGGCCGACGCTGTCGGAGCTGATCGTCGAGCGCGGGCCGATGGACGAGCCCCAACTGCGGCTACTCGGCGCGGCGTTAGCGGAGGCCCTCCAGGCCATCCACGCCTGCGGCCTGGTCCACCGCGACCTGAAGCCGGGCAACATCATCATGGCCGACGACGGGCCGCGCGTCCTCGACTTCGGCATCGCCCGAGCCCTGGAGTCCTCCCGCCTTACCTCCACCGGAACGGCCTTCGGCACCCCCGGCTTCCTCGCCCCCGAACAGGCCCAGGGCCTGGAAGTGGGCAGCGCAGCCGATGTGTTCGCACTGGGTGCGGTGCTGGTGGCGGCGGCGGGCGGCAGCGCATTCGGGGCGGGCACTCCGATGGGGCTGATGTATCGCTCGGTGCACGAACAGCCGGACCTGTCCGCCCTGCCGCAGGGCATACGCCCTGCGGTCGCCGGATGCCTGGCCAAAAATCCGGCCCAACGGCCCACGCTGGAGGCGCTGTTGGACCTGTTCGCACCGGAGCCGATTCCGGAGCCTGGTCCGGAGCCGGCTCCGTACACACCGACCGTGCCCGCCCCGGCGGTGGCCGTCGCGAATGCCCCGACCGTGGGAGCCGTCCCGCACGCCGAGGCCCAGGAGGCGCTACCGGCACCCGTTCCGCCGGGGAATCCGGGGAAGAAGCGCACCGGGCTGCTCGCCGTCGGCGTCGCGGTCGCCCTGGTCGCGGTCGGCGGCGCGATCTACGGCGCGTACACCCTCACCGGCGACGACTCGGTAGGCCCCTTCCCACCAGCCACGCACAAGCTCGCTGCGAACCTCTCACTGGCGGACGGTGCGTACACACGCACTACGGAGAGCCTCCTGGAGCACGAGATCAAGGGCTCTGGGGGTGCGAAGGACTCGACGTACCTCGCCGCCTCCTATACCGGAGGCGAGAAGGCCCTGTTCCGGGAGATGCACTTCTCCGGCACATACGGCCGGTTCCAGCTCAAGCACCCGAAGCAGTACCGGGAATCCACGCTGAGGTCCATGACCGTGACCGGCAGTGAGACCGTCAACCAGCCGCCCAAGGACATCCGCCCGCCCGGCTCGGACGTCGACTTCACCTGCACGACGGTGACCGGCATGGCGACGCAAACCGTGTGCGCGTGGGTCGACGACAACACCGAGGGCGGCATCGCGTTCACATCGGGCAGCTCGTCGAACCTCGACGACGCGGCGGCGGAAGCCGCCAGGGTCCGGAAGAGCATGCGCGAACCCATCCACTCCTGACGGGTGCAGAGCCGAGCACGCGGCTCGCCACGACCCTGAGCCCGGGCCGCGCGAACGGCGCAGCCCGGGCATACGGAAGTGGCGCAAGGCGCGCCCGCCCAGTGAGCTAGACGCCCCTAGACCTGCAAGGCCCATGGCAACCGCTCACCCGGCGGCAGCGGACGGCCCCGTCCCGAACCGGGGCACGTCCTCCACTGTCACGTCCAGGCGCGGCCGTTGGAAGCGCAGCGGGTGGCGGAAGACGCCGCCGCGGTCCACGGCCCGGTCGGCGCTGACCTCCGCCACCAGGTCCGGTCGGACCAAGACCGGCTCCAGGACGTCACGGGACCCCCACGCTGCGGCGAAACGGGCCCCCGTCCATGAATGTCCGGAGCCGACGGCCGCCAGGTGCTCGGCGACGTGGCGGGCCTGCTCCAGGCGCAGCGGGACGGACCGGCCGACCGTGCGCAGTCGGCCCGCTGTGTCGTGGCGGACCAGGATGAGCAGCTGTGGGCGGGTAAGGGTGCCGGTGATGGCGCCGATGACCGTTTCGGTGGTGTCCCGTCTTCTGACCTTGGTCCACCCGCGGTATCCGGGGAGATACTTCTGGTTCATGCCCTTGCAGACCAGACCTTGTGCACAAGCGGTCATTGTCCGCGCCCGGGGAATCGGTCGGGCTCAGGCCCAGGGGTCCTCGCTCCCAAGGCCGAACGGCTCGTCGTTCAACATCTGCTCAACCGTGCGGTCAAGTCCGTTCCGGGCGACCTGCCTGATCCACGGAACATGGTCCATGGCGCCCGCCAAGGCATCCGTGAGCAGCGGGGCGAGCGTCGTCCGTAGTGTGTTCGTGACGGGTTCGTCCACGAGGCAGAGCCAGCCCAGCGCGGCGGACACTCGGATATCGGCGGGCTGCGTGGGATCGGTCCAGAGGGAGCGGGCCCAGGCGGCGGTGCCGGTGACGGCGTGTTCGCGGCCCAGCTCCGCGGTGGCGAGGACGAGGCTCGCGCGGACGCCTGGAATCGTCTCGATCGTCAGGCGGGTTCGAAGGGCGTCCGTGATGCGCTGTACGGCTCCCGAGGCGGTGGCCAGGGTGTAGCAGGTGTAGGTGCGTACGTCGGGATCCGTATCGTCGAGCAGGGGGAGGAGCAGGCCGACGTCGGCGGTTATCGCGTTGCGTGAGGCTTCGATAGACCAGTGCATCGGGTAGCCGCTGCAATCGGACCGCAGTTCCTTGGTGGCCACGGTGAGAAAGGTGTCACGTGCGGCGTGTCCCCAGTACTCATCTCGCGCCGCCGAGGCGGCCAGGCCGAGTACGCCCGCACGAGAATGCGTCGAAGGAACGGCAGCAATTCGTAGAAGGAACGGCACCGTCAGGGGAGCCACCGAGCCGACGGTACCCTGGTGAACGACGCTGCTCCTCAGCCGATCAAGGGCAAGCCCGGCCGTCTCGGCGTCCTGGGAGCGCAAGGCGGTCAGCCGTTGGGGCACATCGTGACCCGAACCGTAGGCATGGCCGAAGCGGCTCCAAGCCACCTCTTCGAAGAGGTATGCGTCCTTGACATCCTGCGCCATGCCCGAGACCACGCTACGCACGTCGAGGTTCGTGCCCTCGTACAGTTCGAATCCGTGGATCAGTACCGCCTCGTGATCGAAGACCAGACCTTCAGACGTCACGCTTGTCCCCCTGTTGTACCGGCGACCGTAAATTACCCTTGTCGTATCACGCCGCACCGACACCACCGGCGAGCATTCCCGACGCCCGACCGCGGTCAGATGGCCAACCCCAAAGTCTCTCCACAACAGACCCTCCACACCGGACACCTCGGTCCAGGTGGTCAGCCACTCCCGCGCCGTGGCAAGGTCGCGGGTGGCGGGGCAGAGGGTCCAGGGGGCGGTCAGGGCGTGGTCGGTGAACAACTTCTCCAGGACGGTCCTACGGTCCCTGTACGGGACGCGCAGCAACTCGCGGCCGTCCAGCTTTAGAACGTCGAACGCTACGAAGTAGGCGGGCAGCGCCGACGCGAGACCTGCGGCGGTGCGGGCGCCGGCGGCGGCCCGGCGCTGCAACCCATCGAACGACAAGCGGCCCTGCTCCGGCCATCGAGGACCAGGCCCTGCGGCAGCTGCCCGGCGGCGGCCGCGACGATGTCCGGGAACCGGTCCTGCACGAGCGCGCCGCGGCGGGCCTGGAGCAGTACCCGCCCACCCCCGGTGGTGGGGGTGAAGAGCAGGGCGCGGTGCCCGTCAAACTTCTGCTCGTAGGCCACCCCGGCGGCCAGGACGTGCGCGGGCGGGATGCTCTCGGCGGCCTGCGCGAGCATCGGCTCCACCGGTGGTTCGAGCACCACGTCGTCCCGCCTCTGCTCTGTCGGCAGGGCCCGGCCAGGGTGGTGGCTATCCGGGCACCGGCCGGGCCCCGTCCGCGTGGAAGTACCGGCACCTCGCCGTACCGGCACCCCGCACGCACCGTCCCACGCCCCCGCACAGCCGGCCCCGCACCGGCACAGACCGGGTGACACCCTTCACCCCACCAGCCCCGCCACATCCTGCACGTGCGTCAACCCGCAGCCGGGCCGAGCGTGACCAACCGGGACCGGCCGCGTTGACCCCCTGCCGCGCCGGGCGTCCATCCGCAGTCGCGCGGCGCTCCCGGGGGTGGACGCCCTGCCCGGACCGACACCCTCGGGAACACCCCCACCCCGCTGGGTGACCGGCACCCGAAGCCGGTCACCCCGCCGGGGCGTCCCGGACCTCGAACAAGTCCTTCGAGCCAGTCATCTCGAAGAGCCGCGCCAGCTGCCCGGGCCGGACACATCGATCACCACCGGCGGCCCGGCCAGGCACTCCGCGCTCGCGGCCGCCTCCGCCAGCAGGCCCGCCGAGTCCATGTCGAACTCCCCCGCGCACACGATCACGCACACGCCGTCCGCACCGGACACCACCGCCACCCTCGCTTCCACGACCAGCACCCGTTTTTCCACCCGTGAACCCCACTGGTCCACACCTCTAACCCCATCCTGCGCCGTCCCCAGCCCGCCCACACGCAGCCGGATGATCTACGGCGATTCCCCAGGCCCCGTACCAGGGCAGGAGAGCACCGGGCCGACCAGCTGGGAAAGCGGGGCAGCGTGCGAGGCATCACCCCAGCGTCCGGAACACACCCAGCCCGCCGTGCGAGCCCCCACCCCCGAACACCGACACCAGCCCGGGCCCGAGTACGGCCTCCAGGCCGCACGCAGCACTCCCCCGGGCGCGGGTTCCAGCCCGGGCGCGAGTACGAGCGCCAGACCGCACGACTACGAGCGCAAACCCGGCCGCGAGCAGGGACTCCAGCCCGGGTGCAGTGCAGACTCCCGCCCGAACACGGGCCCGGGGGTACGGACTCCAGCCCGAGCACGGACTCCAGCTCCAGACCGGGCACGAGCGCCAGCACGAGCGCGGACTCCAGCCCAAGCACGAGCCCGAGCTCCAGACCAGACGCGAGCCGAACGGACCGCCAACCCACACACCAGCCCCGCCCCCAGCTCGGGTCCGGACCCCAGCCCCGAGCCAAGTGCGGGCTCCAGCCCGGACACGGCCTGCGCGGAGGCAGCCGGAACCGTCGAAGGGGCACGGGAGCCTGGAGCCCGCACCCCGCTCCACCGACCACCTCCAAGCCCGAACCCGACCGCGCACTGACCCCCCATCACCACGGCGCAACCGCAACCCGCCCGACTCCCGCCCGCTCCGCCCGGGCCATCAGCCGGGCGGAGCGGGCCCAGCAGGACTGGGAGATGGACCCCGTACGAGCAACAGGCAGCGGACGTCGGGTAGCAGCCCTGGCCCGACCGGAAGAACGCCGAGCAACCGCGGGCGCGAACCGGACTCGGTGCCGGGCTGGGCCGGGGCCCCTTCCGGAACACACCCAACCCGCCGTGCGAGCCCCCGCCCCGAGCACACCGGCTCCAGCCCGGGCCCGAGTACGAGCTCCAGCCCGGGCACGAGCGCTCCCCCACGGGCTCCAGCCCGGGCATCAACCCGCCGGGTTCCCGCGCCCACGCTCGGGCCCGCGCCCGGGCTGGGGCCCGGGCCGGGCATCAACCCGCTTACGAGCTCCAGCTCAACCACGAGCACCAGCCCGGGCCCGGGCCCGGACGCTGCGGGCGCCCGGCCGGTCCAGCCGCAGCAAGAGCGGGCTCGGAGCGTTGGGCCCTCACCCCGCTCCCCCGGCCGCCGCCAGCTGGGCGCGGGCGCGGACCCGCCCGCGCGCTGATCCCTCGTCACCGCGGCGCAGCCGCAACCCGCCCGACTCCCGCCCGCTCGGCCCGGGCCGTCAGCCGGGCGGGAGCGGGCCCAGCAGGAGTGGAAATGGGGCCCCGTACGGGCAACAGGCGGCGAGCGGGCGGCAGCGGACGGCCCTGGATCGGTCGACAAGGACGCCGAGCAACTGCGGGCCCGGACCGGACTCGGCCGGCTGGGCGGGGCCGGCTGTGTGAGGTCCCGGGATCGGGGGGGGCGGGCCGCCTCGGTGGGCACCCTCTGGCCTCGGCCCCGCGTCCGGCGCTCGGCGCGCGGGCAGCTGCCTCCGCGCAGAGACCGCCCACGCCTAACCCGCCCACTCACACGGCGGCCGACCCCACCACAGGCCAGCTGCCTTGCCACGCCCACACCGAATTCCGCGAACGGCTACCCGACGCAGCCCGGCCTCCGCGCGAGAGCCCCCAGCTCGAACCGCGCGCCGACCACGAGCCCGGTCAGCACAACGCCCCACGCCAGACCCCCACCGCACCCGCCCCCGGCGCACCACCCGCCAGCCCACCGGCAGAGCGCGAGCCCCAGCTCCGCCAGACCCCACCCGAGTACGAGCTCCCTCCCGGGCGCGAGCTCCAGCCCGCGCAGTAACTCCAGCTCGCGTCAGCACGGGCAGCAGAGCGTTTCTTCGCGGGCGCGGGGGCCTGAGCCCTCACCCCGCTGCCCGGCCGGCACCAGCCCAAGCCCGACCACGCACTGACCCCTTATCACTGCGGCGCAGCCACCCGCCCGGCTACGGCAGCACGGCCGAACTGCAACACACCCGCTCCGCCTGGCCGGCAGCCGGACCGAGCGGGCCCAGCGGGTCACAGCGCGTCCCTCTGCTCACCAGTCGATCTCTCCGTCCTCGTCTACGGAGGGATGGGCGACCGAGTCGAGGCGGTCGGTCCGATCGTGGTGTTCCATGGCGTCGGCCACCTCGTGGAGCCAGGTTCCAAGGCTCGGCCACCCCAGGAAGTAGGCATGGTCGTCGTGCGGGGCGCGACCGAGATGGTCCTGCCACAAGCCCGGGCCCGCGTCGACGAAGTGCTCATCGCCATCACCGCCTGCGAAGGGAATCCACTCCCTTCCCCACCACGGAGTCTCCTGCTCGTCCGGGTCGTCCTCGCCCTCCCAGGTCCTCATACGCCTTTGTCTCACGTCGGCGATTGCGTCCGTGGAATACAGCGGGCCGCACGGCAGAATGCCAAGACAGGACGAATCCCCGTTGTGGCACAGGAGCGATGCGCGCAGGTCGGTGGGAAGACGTATGCCCAACGCGACTTCGAGTTGGGCGATGGCCTGGGGCGAAGCCGGAGGAGCAAGCTCTGCGAGTCGAGCGGGCGCATGCCGGGCCAGCCATGCGTCGATGCGCTGCCAGGAGGCGGCGACGGGCGGAATCACGGGCGTGATGCCGATCAGAGGCGGTTCGATCATGAGCTGTAGCATCTCAGCCCGAGACCAGCCGCAGGCTCAGAGGTGCAGGTCAAGGGGCGCGCTGTGCCTGGGCAGACTGGTAGGTAAAGAACAGAACAGGCTTAGCGCGGGGCGGAAACGTCCGGCCGCCGGTCGCGGCCTGCCCGCCCACACGCACGGCGAGCACCAGGGCCCCGCGACATCCCCGGCCATGCGCCACCGCGCCACCTTCACAAACCGCTCCGCGAGCGTGTGACCTCGTTCAGGGGGAGGGTGTTTCAGTCTGTCTCGGAGGGGGTGTCCTCAGGGGACTCCTCAGCAGCGGCTACCTGCCCGCGAAGGGCGGCGACCTCCTGGAGGTAATCCGCGCCGATCTCCCGCAGCTTCTCCTCCGTCTCCCACACCTTCCCGTGCACCCTCATACACACCCCCCGAACCCCAGGCCAAAGGTGAACACCCCGGCGGCCCCATCATCCCTCCCAGCCACAAACCCAGCCAAGACCACAACCCAACCGGCCCGAAACCTCCACCAATCCGGCCGAGAAGCCGCTAGAAACCGCCGCCGGGCACCTGGGCGCGCCGGCAGACGACCTTCCGGAACACACCCAGCCCGCGCGAACCCCCACCCCCCGAGCACCGGCTCAAGCCCGGGCCCGAGTACGAGCTCCAGGCCGGGCACGGACTCCTACCCGAGCTGGGCTGAATCAACGAGGCCGCCGCGGCTGCCTCGCCGCGGCCACCATCGGGTCCTGGGCCCGATAGAAGTCAGCGAGGCCCATGCCGACCGGGTACTTGCCCCGCCGCTGCCGGGCGGCAGGCCCGCCACCACCGTACGGCCCCCGGCGTGGAACTCGACCTTGCACCTTCCAAGCACGCACGTGCCGACCGTATGCATCCCCCAGCGGCATGGAGGGTAAGCCCGATGACGTCAGAGAATGCGTATGCTGCGCCCATCGTGAAACTGTGCGCGGCATACACGGTCATTACCTGACCTTGTGCCCCAGCAGCACTGGGGCACAAGGTCAGGGCGTCTGCTCCAGACCGTCCGTACGTCGATCCAGAGCCCTATTCATCACACTCCCAGGGGTCGACACCCGATTCGTACAATGCCTTCTCGTCACGGAAGTTTAGAAACCGGGCCTCTCCCCACCCGAGCAGCGATTCATCCGAGAGCGGCGAATCGAGCAGGTCACCACTCAGGACCTGGGCGAGGAATCCGGACATTCCGCAGTGGTGTACGGACCACATCAAACTGGCGCGGCTGAATACCGCGACGGGCCACGCATCAGGGTCCGGATCCTCCGCGAACCAGCACAGCGTGTCCGCCCCCACGGTGTCACCCCAGATCAGCATCTTCGCCAGCGGGTAGCGCTGGGCGAGTTGGGGCGAACTCCATCCGTCATTGCGGTCCGCCTCGACGATGACAGGCCGATTGAACCTCGAGACCGAATTCTGCGGATGCTCATCCGGGCACGGGGCAAGAACCACGAGCTGGTCTTCGATCGATCCGCCGCCGACCTGTTCAATGAACTCCCGAAAGTCGCTGGGGAACGCTGTTCCGTAAGCGCGCGAGACTGATTCCCAGTCGACGGTCTCGCCTACGGTCTCGCCGATAGGGCTAAGCAGGCTTCTGATCTCTGGCATCCATGAGATGTATCTCGATGATTCACTCACAGTTACCTCAACGGTCCTTCCGGGGCTCGGCGTCCGAGGTTGTGCCATTTACCGTCATTGACGCTCTTGATGACGTTCGGAACGTTCTTTTCAAAGAACAGTATGGCGCTGCCGTCCTGCGTGTAGCCGGTCGCCTGCATTCGATAGGCGTACGGTACAACCTTGGACCCCATGTACAGCGGCGTCACCTTGTAACTCACCACCTGGCCTGAGCAGACCGCAGCGAGCACCTGCGTCTCGTAGTCCGCCATGTTGCCCACCGGATGTCTCTCAGAGGGCGGTTCGTGAGTTTTTGTGTGTCTCTGTCATCGCCTGAAGGCGTGGGTGCGCGGCGGAACCCGCCGGTCCGCAGGCGCTCACCTGCTGGTGTGATGATGTTCCCAACCGGTTCCCATGCGAGGCCACGACTGGCTGGACTACGAAGATGAGAGAGACCATGACCGCCCTCGAGCGACTTCGACACCTCATGCAGCCGACGAGTATGGGGCTCTTCATCGACTGGGACGATATCGCGACGGCGTACGGCACCCGATTCCCGTCCGATTACAAGGACTTCCTGTCCGTCTACGGCAGCGGTGAAGTTGACGGAATGCTGTCCGTCTTCGCTCCGAGCACGGATCCTCATCTTCCTTCGCGTCACACCTCAAGGCTTCCGCCGGATGTTCTCGACCTACCGGAGGTTGACGAGTGGAACGACCTGCTGCACGCCGAGCTCTATGGCCCGGCGGACATCATGGTCTGGGGGGAGACAGTCGAAGCGGACGTACTAGGCTGGATCACGAGCAGCGACGAACCCGGCACGTGGCCTGTGGCTGTCTATACGCACGGAGGTGAGTGGACAGTCTACGACTGCACCATGACGGAATTCCTGCTGCAGCTCCTCACTGGAGAATTCGACGGGAACCCGACAGGGACGCGTCTGTTCGGAAAGGGCGGCGCGGAGTTCACCACCGACTGACAGGTCAGGGCGCCGGAGTAGGGCAGTGTCTCCAGTGCCCCTCAGCGGGCGGTTCGTGACTTTCGAGTGGCTCTGTCGTCGCCTGATGGTGTGGGTGAGTGACGGAATCGGCAGGTCCGCAGGCGCTCGTCTGCTGGTGTGCTGATGTGAGTGAACGAATGCCCTACCCCAGCGACTTATCCGAGGCGCAGTGGGCTCTGATCGAGCCGGTGATCACGGCGTGGAAGGACCGGCACCGCTCGGTCAGCGGCCATCAGGGCACCTACGCCATGCGGGAGATCGTGAACGCGATCCTCTACCAGGGTCGGACCGGCTGCCAGTGGGCCTACCTCCCGCACGACCTGCCGCCGAAGAGCGCGACGTACTACTACTTTGCGGCCTGGCGGGACGACGGAACGGACCAGGTCATTCACGAACTCCTGCGCTGCCAGGTCCGTGGGAAGGCCGGTCGAGTAGAGGACCCGACCCTGGTGGTCCTGGACACCCAGAGTGTCCACGCTGCCGCCGGGGTCCCCGCCTCCACGACCGGCCGGGATCCGGCGAAGAGGGTCCCAGGCCGCAAGCGCGGACTGGCCGTGGACGTGCTCGGCCTGGTCATCGCGGTGGTCGTTCTCGCCGCGAGCGCGCACGACAACACCGCGGGCGTCGCTTTGCTGGACCAGGTCGCCGACCACACCGACGGAACCGTCGAGAAGGCCCTGGCCGACCAGGGCTTCAAGAACCAGGTCACCGCGCACGGAGCAGGCCTGGGCATCGACGTCGAGACCGTTCAACGCAATCCACAGGAGAAGGGGTTCGTTCCGCAGACGAAGCGGTGGAAGGTCGAGCAGACCTACGGGATCCTGATATTGCACCGGCGTCTGGTCCGCGACTACGAGCACCACCCGGCCTCGTCCGCCTCCCGGGTCTACTGGGCCATGACCCAGGTCATGGCCCGCCGCCTTACCGGCGGGAACACGCCCACATGGCGCGAGCGGCAGGCGGTGAGCGCGTGAACCTCCAGCACCTGCTCGACGCGCTCGACATCCATGAGAACGCCGCCCGGGGCCTGGCCGACGACCTCCGCACTCGCATCGGCGAACTACACGCCCGGTTGCGGGAGGCCGAGACCCACCTCGAACACCTCGCGATCACACGGAGAACCGTCACCGGCCTTGCCGACCGGCTCCCGGCCGCCCCGCCAGACATGCCCGAGCACCCGGACTATCCCCGCATCCTGGGCGTCTTCAACGACGCGACCGGCCCCCTGCGGGCCCGGGACGTCTGCGAAGCCCTGGACCACGAACTGCTGCCGAAGAACATCGAGGGCACCCGCGCCGAACTGAAACGCCTGGTCAAGCTCGACATCCTCACCGAAGTCGACACCGGCAGCTTCGCCAGGAAGCAGTAACCGGCCGAGCACCGTGACTAGCAGCCCTGCCCCATCCCACACGGAAACGGACATCAGCTTACGAACCGCCCTCTCAGCACCTGCGATGTTGGGTGTGGAGTTGGCAGTCCGGGAGCAGGTCGAGATGTTCCGGTAGTCGAGCCCGTCGCCGCTGGGCAGTGGCTCACCAACGTGCGCCGGCCGGGCGGGCTCGGGAAGGATCCCGTACGCGCCGAGCGGCGGGCCGCGGAACTGGCCGCCATCGACCCGGACTGGAACCCCGCCGCGTACGGGGCGACGGTGGACTGGCAGCGGCAGTACGCCTACCTCGCCCAGTTCCTCGACGACGGCGCGCTTCTCCCCGCGATCCTGCCCGGGGTCACCCGGCACGGCGAGGACGTCGGCCGGTGGCTGCCCGCGCAGCGCCGGCACTTCGGCCGGCTGAACGCCGAGCAGCAGCGGCTTGCGCGGCTCGGCGTGACTGCTGCTGCAGAGCCGCGTACGACGGCCGCCAGGGCGACCGCGACCACCGGGCGGAGCGCGGCGGCGCTCCAGACCGAGCTGGACGCGCTCGCCCAGTACCTGGAGGCGGAAGGCCGGATGCCCAGCCTCAGCGTGGTGCAGACCCTGCCCGACGGCAGCATCCACCGCACCGGCGTATGGCTCACGAACCAACGGGGCCGCCGTGACCGGCTCGACGCCGAGCAGCTCGCCGCGCTCGGCGAACTCGGGTTGGGCTGGGCGCGGTAGGGCGGGGCTGTGACCCGAGCCCGGGACGGCCGGGCCCGGGCGGCCGCCGCTCGTTGGAGGCGAGCAGGTTCCCTGCTACAGCACGGCGGCCACCCCGACACTGACCAGGTACCCCGCTTCCCCGACCCCATCCCTTATCTGCCCATACGGGTGTCTGCGCGAGGCAGCCGCTCCGGCGTCGGGGACGCGGACATGCCTGTGGCCCGCCCCGGGAACGGGACGGGCCACCGGCGTGCAGCGCGGGCTGCCGGGCTACCAGCGGTACCAGCGGCCGCTACTGCTCTTGGGTTTGGCCACGAAGCCGATGAGCCACAGGACCAGCACCGCGATCGCGACCCACCAGAGGATCTTCACCGCGAAACCGGCACCGAAAAGGATCAGAGCGAGCAGAAGAACGAGAAGCAGGGGAACCATAGTTATCAACCTCCGAAGCAGCAGTTGCCCGGCCGTTCGGAACCCATGCGCATGATCTTTATTTGTTTCTTATCGGTGCAGGCGGGCATACGTGCGCGCCCGGCTCCTCACCAGCTCTCGAACTCGTCGCGGACACGAAGGGGGTTTGCGCCCGGGGATCGGGAGCAGGCGGGTCGTTACGACCAACCCGGTACCAACGCGAGGAGGTCCCCATGTCGGGCACCGAGAAGACCAAGGCGCAGGCCGAGCAGGCCAAGGGCAAGGCCAAGGAGACCCTGGGCCGTGCGGTCGGCAACGAGCGGATGACCGCCGAGGGCCACGCCGACCAGGCCAAGGGCAACGCCCGCCAGGCCAAGGAAGACATCAAGGACACCTTCCGCCACTGAACCACACCCCGTGCCGCGGCCCTGACCCGCGGCACCCGCTGGGCCCCGACCCCCTCCCCCCGGGTCGGGGCCCAGCCCTGTGTCCCGGCCCGCGGCCGGGGGGGGCAGGACCCTACCGGCCAGCCGCCGTAGCGAGCCGGCAGGCTCTGGACCGCGTCCGCCGACCCTCCCAGTCCCGCATCCACCGCCCCGGGTTCCTTCGTGAGGCGGGGCGTGGTCGGTGCACCAGCACGGGGGCGGAAACCTCCGGCCGCCGGCCGCACCCGATGGAGCCCTTGCGCGTGGCGGTGGGGAGGGACTGTCCGCCGGGATGGCCGGATTATCACGCAATGCGTGGTGTGTGCCCGTTATGGGGGTAGGGGCTGAGGGATCCGTCCTGCTCCGGGCTGGTGTTGCCCGGCCTGTCGGGTGGGCCGGCCCTGTCGAGAGGCGTTCCCCGGCCAGGTACGGGGCCGGTGGCAGCCACGAAGGAGTGGTCATGAAAGCGGCCGTGTACGAGGGTCCCCGGACGGTGTCGGTGAAGGACGTCCCGGACGCAGCGATCGAGCACCCCTGCGACATCATCGTCAAGATCACCACGACGAACATCTGCGGTTCCGATCTCCACATGTACGAGGGCAGGACCTCCTTCGAGACCGGCCGGGCCATGGGGCACGAGAACCTCGGTGAGGTCGTCGAGGTCGGTCCGGCCGTCAGCAAGGTGAAGGTCGGCGACTGGGTGGTGCTGCCGTTCAACATCGCCTGCGGGTTCTGCAAGCAGTGCGAGCAGGGCCTGACGAACTACTGCCTGACCATGCAGCCCAAGGCGGACATGGCGGGCGCCGCGTACGGGTTCGCCGAGATGGGGCCCTACCAGGGCGGGCAGGCCGAGCTGCTGCGCGTCCCCTACGGCGACTTCAACGCGCTGCGACTGGGTGAGGACGCAGCCGAGCGGCAGCTTGACTACGTGATGCTCGCCGACATCTTCCCCACCGGCTACCACGCCACCGAGATGGCCGGGGTCAAGCCGGGCGACCAGACCCTGGTGTACGGGGCCGGCCCCGTCGGGCTCATGGCGGCCTACTCCGCTGTGCTCAAGGGCGCCGGACGGGTGTGGGTGGCCGACCACCAGGGCGACCGCCTGCGTCTCGCCGAGCAGATCGGTGCGATCCCGATCAACACGGCCGAACAGGATCCTGCCGAGGTGGTCAAGGAGGCCACATTGGGGCTGGGCGCGGACAACGGCTGCGAATGCGTCGGCTACCAGGCCCACGACCCTCAAGGCCAAGAGGACGCTGCCTTGACCATGAACGGGCTCATCGACGCGGTCCGCTTCACCGGTGGCCTCGGTGTCGTCGGTGTGTTCATCCCCGAGGACCCAGGAGCGAAGGAGACGCAAGGGGCACTCGAAGCCCAGGGGAAGATCCCCATCGACTTCGGAATGCTCTGGTTCAAGGGCCAGCGCATGGGCACCGGCCAGGCACCGGTCAAGCGCTACAACCGGGCGCTGCGCGACCTCATCGCCGGAGGCAGGGCCGAACCGGGCTTCCTCGTGTCCCACGAGCTCACCCTCGACGAGGCACCGGCCGCCTACGAGCACTTCGACAACCGGGACGACGGCTGGACCAAGGTCGTCCTGCACCCCGACCGCCGCAACGGCCGCAGTTCCGCGAAGAAGCACGCCGGCCGCGGCAACGCCGAACCGAGCCTGCAGGAGCTGAAGCAAGCCGCCCGCGACCGGGACGTCCCCGGCCGCTCCCACATGACCAAGCAGCAGCTGAAGCAAGCCCTCGCCTGAATGCCACCACAAAGGCCCCGCCTGCCGCGGCCGGTCAGGAGGGCGGGTGGGCGGCGTACTGCAGCCGTCGGGCCAGGTGGGCGCCCGGGTCTGCTCTCTGTTCGAGGCCGGGCAGGCACGATCCGCGACCGGCGGGACGGCGTCGGCCCGTTCCTGAACAGTTCTTCAGCCGGCTTCAGGGACGGTTCAGGAACGGGATCAAGGATTGGGGCCATCGCCGCCGGAACCGCCCGACGGCCCACCCCCCGGAGGTACCCGTGTCCGTCCCGCGCCCTGTCACCGTTCGCCGCCCCAGGTCCGTCACCGTGACGGCGCTGTGCGCCGGTGCGCTCACGCTGGCCCTGACCGCCTGCGGCCAGGACTCCGATCGCGGCGTCGACACGGATCGGGCCGACAGCGCCCCCGTCGCCGCCTCGGCCCCGTCCACCGTGTCCTCCTCGCGCTCCGCCGAGTCCCCGTCCCCGTCCACCGCCGGCGTCCCCGTCGAGCGGGGCGGTCCGAAGGTCCCTCGTACTCAGGCCATGGCCACGGCCGAGCGGTCCGTGGCCGGCGGTCGGGTCACCGACGTCCGCCTGGAGAACGACAACGGGAACCAGGTCTGGAAGATCGACGTGATGACGGGCGACCCCCGGGTCCACAACGTGAAGGTCGACGCCGCCACCGGCGCCCTCCTGGGCGACCGCGCCGACCGGATGCCCGACCGGGCCCGCGAGTACCTGCGGATCCCGTTGGCCAAGCTCGACGCCGCCACCGTCGACCGGGAGGCCGCGGCCGCCTCCGCCCTCCGCAAGGCGGGCACCGGGTTCGTCTCCCGCTTGTCCATCCAGGGGACCGAGTCCCGCCCGCTGTGGCGGCTGCGGGTGACCGACGGCGCCACTCATCACCGCGTCGAGGTGGACGCCAAGAGCGGCGAGGTCACCCGTCACGTGGACCGGGACTCCGACGACGACCGCCCCGACCGCACGGCGTCCGCCGATACCGATCGCGGTGATGAGAAGTCCGGGCGTCCGTCCGCCGAGGAGATCCGCGAACGGTCCGGCAACTTCGGGCGGGACCACTACGACTGGTCCCGCCACGTCCCGCGCTGACCACACCAAACCGCCCACCACCACGCATTACCCGTCACCTCGCCAAGCCCCCAACAGGGAGAAATGCCCCAAAAGGGTAGAGTGACTGCAATGGATCGGCTCCTAATCATCGAGGACGAGGTCTCCCTCGCCTCCGTCCTGCGACGCGGCCTGGAGGCCGAGGGCTTCACGGTCGACGTGACCCACGACGGCGCCGCGGGCCTTGACCTGGTGCTCTCCGACGCCTACGACGCGATCCTCCTCGACGTCATGCTGCCCGGCATCGACGGCCACCGCATCTGCCGTGCGGCCCGAGCCGCCGGCCTGTGGACCCCGATCCTCATGCTCACCGCCCGCGACGGCGAGTACGACGAGGCCGAGGGCCTGGACGTGGGAGCCGACGACTACCTCGCCAAACCCTTCTCCTACCTGATCCTGCGCGCCCGGCTGCGCGCCCTGCTGCGCCGCCGGGCCGCCGGTCGCCCCGCCCCCCTCACCCTCGGCGACCTCCTCATCGAAACCCCCATCCGACGCTGCGTCCGCGCCGGCGTCACCATCCCCCTCACCGCCAAGGAATTCGACCTCCTCGCCGTCCTCGCCCGCCGCCCCGGCATCGCCGTGTCCAAGGGCGCCCTCCTCGAAGAGGTCTGGGACCTCCCCGCCGACAGCGACCCCAACATCGTCGAGGTCCACATCAGCGCCCTGCGCCGAAAACTCGACCAGCCCTTCCCCACCCGGCTCCTGCACACCGTGCGCGGCATCGGCTACCGCCTCACCCCCACGACCGACGCCGACCACACCGCCGCGCCGTGAAACGCCCGGCCCTCGGATCCGTCCGCGTCAAGACCACCCTCACCGCCGTCGCCGTCGTCACCCTCGCCCTCCTCGCCGCCTGCGCCGGCCTCCTCGGCGTCATCCACCACGGCCTCGTCGGCTCCGCCGAGGACACCGCCCTCACCCGCGCCCGAGCCGTGGCCGACAAGACCGCCCGAGGCCGACTCGTCGAACGCCTCTCCGTCCCCGACGGAGAGGACAGCCTCCTCCAGGTCGTCACCCACGACGGCCGCATCCTGGCCGCCGGCGACAACCTCACCGGACGCGGCCCCGTCGCCGACTTCGCCCCCACCGAAGACCACACCCACGCCGCCCGCGACATCGACCTCGCCCTGCCCCCCGACCCCACCCCCCGGCCCTTCCGCCTCGTCGCCCTCGCCGCCCGCGACATGGACGGCCGCGACGTCACTGTCTACGCCGGCACCAGCCTCAGCACCGCCCGCCACACGGAATCCCTCCTCCTGACCGCCATGGCCCCCGGCATCCCCCTGCTTCTCCTCCTGGTCGCCGCCGTCACCTGGCACTCCACCGGCCGCTCCCTGCGCCCCGTGGAAGCCATCCGCGCCGAGGTCGCCGAGATCACCGAACGCGACCTCGGCCGCCGCGTGCCCGTCCCGGCCACCCGCGACGAGATCGCCCGACTCGCCGGCACCATGAACGCCACCCTGGACCGCCTGGAACAGTCCATGGACCGCCAACGCCGCTTCGTCGCCGATGCCTCCCACGAACTCCGCAACCCCATCGCAGCCCTCCGCGCCCACGTCGAGATCGCCATCGCCCACCCCGACCTCCTGCAACCCCCAGACCTCCTCGACGACGTCATCCGCGTCCAACGCCTTGCCGACGACCTGCTCCTCCTCGCCCGCCTCGACGCCGGCGAACACACCCGACCCCAGCCCCTCGACCTCGCCGCCCGAGCCCGCGCCGTCGTCCGACGCCGCCCCGCGGGACGGGTGCCCATCACCCTGCAAGCCCCCGACCCCGCCCCCGTGCTCGGCCACCGCGACCGACTCGACCGGATCCTCGACAACCTGCTCGACAACGCACAACGCCACGCCCGCTCCACCGTGACGCTCACCGTGGAGACGACCCCGGACCAACGAACGGTGGTCCTGACCGTCCACGACGACGGCGCCGGCATCCCGGCCGCCGACCTGGAACAGGTCTTCACCCGCTTCACCCGACTCGACGCCGCACGCAGCCGCGACGCCGGCGGCGCCGGCCTCGGCCTGCCCATCGCCCGCGACATCGCCACCGCCCACGGCGGCACCCTCACCGCCCACCCCGGCCCCGGCGCCACCCTGGAACTCCGCCTCCCCCTCACCCCCCACCCCACCGACTGACCCCCTGCCAACCAGCCACCACCACAGGAAACCCCCGGCAACGCAGCGATCCCCGAGGGGCCGGCCCCGTCCGCCGGCTTGTGCCCGCTCCTCCACGACCGGGCACAAGCCGCCTGCGGCACAACCGACTTCGCGAGCAGCCCA
This sequence comes from Streptomyces sp. NPDC048507, assembly GCF_043199995.1. Lineage (NCBI taxonomy): Bacteria > Bacillati > Actinomycetota > Actinomycetes > Kitasatosporales > Streptomycetaceae > Streptomyces > Streptomyces sp. NPDC048507. The sequence goes on from NZ_JBICWZ010000021.1 coordinate 22,504, forward strand.
GAGCCCCACGCCTGACACCCCCCACCATCGGCAGGCAGGACCCGGCCGGGTGACACAGCCCAGCCGGATCCGGTCCACGCGGGGGCACCGAAGTCGTCGTCGCACAGCACCCCCCAGCACCGTCCTACCCCCGGCCCCACCACAGCACCGGCAGGGCCCCGGCCCGCAGCAAGGAACGTGAGCGCCGAGGCGCGCCGCCTGCCAGTGTGGGTCGGCTATGCGCCGAGGTCGGCGTCCTCGTAGCGCTCGACGCAGCCGCCGCGCTCCGGGCACCAACTCACCGGGACCAGCCCGCCACAGGGCTGCCGCTCGCGCCCACCTCTCGCCCGGCACGGGAGGCACGCGGTGGCGCATCACCCCGCCCTCCGACCGGGCCGGTGGGGTGATGCCACTCAGGGCGGCGCGTTCGGGTCATGCCTCTGGACTCCGGGCGTTGACGCTACGGTCATTGCTCCCACTGGGTGCGGGTGATTTCGTATTCGACTTCGCCGTGCTCGGAGCCTTCGATCGGCTCCGGCCAGTCTCCGGTGAAGGTGCGGAGGAACGACAGGCCCGCCTTCTCCATCACACGCCGGGATCCCGCGTTGACCGTCATCGTGTTCGCGGTCACCTGCTCCACACCGAGGTCTGTGAATCCCTTGCGGATCAGGGCCCGTGATCCCTCGGTCGCGTAGCCCCTGCCCCACGCGGCTCTGTTCAGCCGGTAGCCGAGTTCCACCACCGCAGGGCTGTGGTCGTCCAGGGGGCGGAATTCGAACCACCCCAGGAAGACCCCGGTGTCCTTGGCCTGTGCGGCCCAGTATCCGCGGGTCCCGAAGCACGGGTAGTCGTGGAGAAGCCTCGGCAAGGTCTGGGCCCGAATCACTTCGCGGCTGGTGGGCTGGCCGCCGTTGATGAAGCGCATGACCTCCGGGTCGTTGTCCAGCGCGACCAGGGGATCGGCGTCGGTCTCGGTGAACGCGCGCAGCACGAGCCGAGTGGTCTCCAGAAAGATGTTCATGCCGCGATCTTCACCACCGGCGCCAGAGCCCGCCACCGGATATCCGCACCGGCCGGTGACGGGACGGTCGTTCACGCCGCTGGGACTTGCGGCTCAAGCTCGCCGCATACGGAACGGGCCCCGGCCCACACGAGGGCAATGAACCCTCGGGCACGGTCAGCAGCGCGCACCCGTTCCCTGCCCGGCTGCCAGGGCGGTGCAGCGGAGCCCGCTGCCGGGGTGCCACTCCGTCACCGGCTCAACGCGGTGGCCGTGTTCCGGACACCAGCTCACCGGACTCAGGCCGGCACAGTCGCACCGTTCGCACCCGCACCCGGGGGTGTCGCTGGCCGAGGCGACGGAGGCGGTTCCGAGGGTGAGAGCTGCCGCGCTGATGGAGACGGCAAAGCTACTTACCAAACGCTTGCACAACGTTCCCGTTCTGCCCAGATATGCCCTCGATCTCGGCGAGCTAAGGGCTGTCCCGTAAATGATCTTCGGGTCGCTCGGGCATGGTTGATCGCGGTGGAGCCCATTGGTCTATCCGGCGAGAGCGAGGTTGTGCATCCGGGCGATGCCGAGCATCGCGTGGTGGACGCCGTCGCCCTTGAGGCGGCAGTCGCGGAGGATCTTCCAGGTCTTCATACGGGCGAAGACGTGCTCGACCCGGGCCCGAACCTGCTTGTGGGATCGGTTGTGCTCGTCTTTCCAGTCCGGCAGTTCGGTCTGGCCGCGCTCGCGTCGGTGCGGGATGACGAGTCCGGTGCCCGGGTAGCCGCCGTCGGCGATCACGAGAGTCTTGCCGACGGCAGCCTTCACGCCGGATTCCGCCCATGCCTTGCAGTCGTTGCGGTTCCCGGCGAGGGGTCGGCCGACCACGACGATCCGCCGGGTGTCGGCGTCGATGACGACCTGGTGGTTGGTGGAGTATCGGTAGTTCTTCGAACGTTCGGCGATGGTGTGGTCCCGGGTGGGAACCAGGGTCCCATCCACGATGAGTACGGCGTCCCTGGCGAAACGCTGACGAGGCTGGAGCGCGAGCATCGGCCCGCGGTGGTCGATGATCCGGTCCGCCGACGACTTGGACACCCCGAACAGCGGGGCGAGCTGGCGCATGGTCAGGTTCGTGCGCCAGTACGCGACCACCAGCAAGGCACGGTCCTCCAGTGGGAGGCTCCACGGCCGGCCCTTGCGGACCACATCCACACCCTCACGTCGCAGCACGGTCACCAGCTTCCCGAAGGCGCGAGGGCTCAACCCTGAGAACGGGGCCATCCAGGGCGGCTCCGACGCCGTGATCACACCAGTCACACCGTGATCGTTCCACCCGCGGGAGGCCGCGCGCGTCCTCTTCCACCCCAGTGCCAGCGGCCATTGGGCCTGTGCCTGCCGAGGCGGCCGGTCCAGAATGCTGCCGTGGCTGAAGACGAGCAGAACACCAAAGAAACGCGGTCATTCCTGACGTGCGTGACAGAGCTGGCCCAGCTCCTGGGCGTCGAAGACGTCGGTATGGAGCCGGGGGACCGGCATGCCCGCCACCTTGCCCATGCGATGCGTAAGCCCCTGCTCGAACGTCCAAGCCTGCCCAACGAGTGGTTCGCCCCACTGATGGCGGCAGCCGTATACGACCCGGATCCCAGCTTCTGCCGCTGGTTCATCGAGCCGGCTGTCTACGCATTCGGACGCCGCCGTGCGATGGCGGCGTTGGTCGACTACCTGCAGGTCGGCACGGATGCCGAGCGATCCGGTGCCGTGCGGGCCTGGTACAGCGCCCATGTGCCGTTGCGTGCAGATCGGTCTCCGGCGTACGGACCTGGCGGGGTACGTGATCCCGCACTGGACGAGTCGCAGGATGTCAAGACCGACTGGCTGGAGGCATCCCTGCGGGTGTTCGCCGAATCCACCGACCTGCTGATGCGCCATCGTGTCCTGCTGAACCTACCTACGTCCCGCACGGCATACCCAGCACAGCTACGCGAACTGCTTGAAACCACAGTCGCATCCGCCCGAGTCCATCCCGACCCGTACATCCGGCGCTGGGCCGCAGCAGCAGATTAGGAGGGAGGCTACGGCCGACTTCTGCCTCTCCTGGCAGTTGCGGGACAGCCCTTAGGCGAGCTCGGCCGAAGTGAGCGGGACGGCGGGCGCAGATAGTGCTGCGGAGGCGAGCGGCGCGGCAGCCACGAGAGAGACCGCGGCCACTACGGTGATTGCGCAGGTTCGCACACGAATATGCATTGAATTTTTCCTTGTGTAGAATTCCGGGGAAGGAGAATTGGGTACGAGTGGCATTCAGGCATGAATTCGGATATCCGAATCATCTCCCCCGCCCGAAAATAATGTTCGCTAAACCAGCCGGTCCTTCACTGCCCGCCATCCGGCCGCCCCCAGCCAGCCGGGTGGCTGCGCCCTCCGTCCACCCGGTGCGGTGACGCGTACCGCGATACCCGGAGCCGCCCGGGCGCGGCGTGGCCGAAGTCCTGCCTGGCGGGACCGGACGCCGCACCGGGATCTGGATCGGGTGCCCGCTGGTTGGGTCGCCTGGCACGATGTGGCTGTGCATGCTGATGATCAGGTTGGCGAGGGTGTCTCTGCGGACCTCGCGGTGCTTCTCAGGAGCGTTGACGACGGCCGTCCGGTGAAGATCGTCCCCTCCGTCTGCGGCGGATGTGGCGGGCGGGTGTTCCTCGTGCTCTTCGACGACGTCGAGGGCGGAGCCGCGCGGATGTGCGTTGCCTGCGGCGGTCGCGCGTTCATCGCGGACAGCGAGGAGTTCTGGGAGGACGCGGATCCCGGTGAGGCTGGGTGTCCGTGCGGAAGCCGTGAGTTCGAGACGGCCGTCGCGTTCTCGCTCGGCAACGATGGGATGGTCCGCTGGGTGACGGTGGCGCTGCGGTGTCGCAGGGATGGGGCTGTGGGGGTGTGTGCCGACTGGAAGATCGACTACGGCCCCACGGACCACCTCCTGACCATGGCCTAGGCGCGTTGACCACGAGCGTTGTTGCCGGCGGTGGTCGGTTCAGGTGTGGAGGTGGTTGCGTTCGCCGTTGTGGTCGAGGATGACCAGGATTTCGGCGGGGCCGCGGTCGCTGCGCAGGGCGTGGGGGGTCATGGTGGAGAAGGACGCGGCCTGGCCGGTCTCGACGCGGATGACGCGCTCGCCCAGGTAGAGGACGACCGTGCCGGACAGGACGGTGAACCAGTCCCGTCCCGGGTGGACGCCCAGGTCGTCGGGGGTGACGTCGCCCGCCTGGTCCGTGATGCGCATTTTGGCGACGGTCAGCCCCTGGGGGCCGGCGTCCTTGGTGAGGAGCCAGGTCGTCAGGCCCCGGGCTTCATCGCGGTCGGGGCGGATGACGACATCGGAGTCGTCGGGGGACTCGACGAGCTCGTCGAGGGACCTGTCCAGCGCCGCGGAGATGGCGGTGAGATGGTCGAGGCTGATGCGGCGGTGGCCGGTCTCGATGCGGCTGAGCTGCGAGGGACTGATACCCGCACGCTCCGCGAGGCTGCCCAGTGACCAGCCGCGCGCCTTGCGCAGGGACCTGATCCGCATCCTGACGGTGGCATCCAATGTCGATTCTTGCTCCACCGGCAAGAGTCTATGACGTGAAGGCAATGGTCGTCTTACCGTCGACTCATGAACACACACCATCACCATCACGGCGATATCGGACACGAGCCGGCGAGTGGTTCCGACATCGCGATGGCACAGCTGCTGGAACTGGACGCCGAAGTGCTGGCCTCCTACCTCGCGGAGCTGACCGGCAGGCTCGCCGCGCTCGCCCACTCCGCCCCGGCCCGGATCCTGGACCTGGGCAGCGGTCCCGGCACCGGCAGCCTCGCCCTCGCCCTCGCCCACCGGTTCCCCACGGCGGCGGTGACGGCGGTGGACATCTCCGCGACGATGCTGCACCGCCTGCTCGAGCAGGCCGCCGCACGCGGTCTCGCGGACCGGATCACCACCCTGGAGGCGAACCTCGACGAACCCTGGGACGGGATCGCGGACCGAGGCCCCTACGACCTGGTCTGGGCCGCCGCGTTCCTGCACCACGTGGTCGACCCGGCTCGAACCCTCGCCCAGGCGTTCGAGCAGCTGCGGCCGGGCGGACTCCTCGCGGTGGCCGAGATGGACTTCTTCCCCCTGTTCCTGCCCGAGGACACCGGTATCGGCCGACCCGGCCTGGAGGCCCGCCTGCACGCCGCTACGAACACCCAGCCGCCCCACGCAGATCCGTCTCGACCCCGCCCGGGCGGGACCGGCCCTGAACGACTACGCCCGGATCTGCCTGGCCAAGCTGCGCTCCCACGCCACCGACGCCCTCGACGCGGACGATCTGGCCGCCTGGGACACCCTGCTGGACGAAGCGCAGCCGCTCGCCCTCGCGCACCGCGACGACTTGACCGTGGGCACCACCCGCACCACCTGGATCGCCCGCCGCCCCTGAGCCGCAGGGAAGCCGCGCCTGGCCCGGCCCCCGCCACCGCCACCGCGCCCCTGGCACGTCCTCGTTGATCCGGAGTTCGTCGTGAGTGCCGCATCCGGGACGGCTCCGCGTGCACACGGACCACCGGGCGGAGCAGGCGGCCGTGTGCCTTCCCGCTCGGGTGCCGCAGTGCGGAGCGTCGTCGTGCGGGCGTGCGAGAATCGCCCTTTGATCCGGGAGCCGGGGGGGCCGTGATGTACGTACGCACGAGGTGGTCGGCGGTGGTGACGGTGGCGGCTGTCGCGGCGGCGCTGGCGCTCGCGGGGTGCTCCACCAAGGACGGGGCGGCCCCGGCCTCGTCATCGGGATCCGGTGCGGCCGCCGGGAAGACGGCACCCGGGGTGGCTGGCTCGGTCCTCGGCCGGGACGTCGTGGACGGGGATGTCCGCAAGGCCATCGTCGAGGCGGGCCTGGATCCCGCGAAGGGGATGACCACTACCACGCGCAATGGTCGGAAGCGCCCGGACGCGGTCGACTGGCTGGCGGTCGTGAGTACGGCCGAAGCCGGGCAGGTGCTCCCCAAGACGGGGGCGGCGTTGGAGCGCGCCGGCTGGAAGCCGGACCGTGTGGAGGGGACCCTCCTGACCTACCGCAAGGCGGGCTGGAGCCTGTTGGCCTCATGCGTGCCCGGCGGCGGGGAGATGCCCCATGTCCCCGAGGACAGCAGCATGATCCAGCTGTACGCCCACCGGCTCGACGGGGCCGAGGGCTGACACCAGTCGACCGGTCGCGAATTGCCTAGCGGCGCGGGGAAGGGGCGGGATGGAGGAGCGTACGGTGCCCGAAGCGAAGGACGGACCGTTCCTCCCGATGACCGACATCGCCCGGACCGCGGGATCGAGCAGGGACCGGGCATGCCATCTTCCACCCTGGACGGAGCGGATCTGGCGGTCCGCTTCCTGACCGGTCACGGAGTGCCGCCGGACCGGACGGCGATCGTGTGGGACGCGATCGCCCTGCGGGCTTCGGCCTGGGGGGGGCGGACCTGATGCGCTGCCGGACGGCTACACGCGGAACGCGTCCATCGCTTCCTGCCACGGCGCCAGGCGCCGGCCAAGCCGGCCAAGGCACCGCCCTTCACGATGGCGGGCGCCCAGCTGGCCGGAAGTGGCGCGCTCGTCGGGTTGGAACGACCACGACGGCTCGGCTGTCGGTGTTCGTTGATACAAGTGGGTGATGCATGACTTCAGCGACTCCAGCGACTTCCGTGATCTCAACTTCAAGCTCCTCGTCGTCGAGAAGCTCATGTACGGGGACCGGACGCTCGCCCCCGCGTTCCGCCTGCGGGAGCACATGCGGGCGCGCGGCGTCGAGGACCTCGACGCCCACGTCGAGGCACACGACCTGGAGTACACGGTGCTGGACGAGGCCCGCGCCTACTTCGAGGCGTTGGAGATCCCGGCCGCCCTGCTGGCCACGGTGGAGGAGCTGGCCTTCGACGGCGGGCACCAGGTCTACATGGAGTGCGCCCCGGTGTGGGACGGCGAGGACGACCTCTTCGACGTCCGCTCCCTCGCGGACCTGGACCTCGTCCCGAACCTCAGGCTCTTCACGGGCGGCCAGGCCCTGGAGTTCATGCTTCCCGGCGCCCTGGAAACCCTGTCGGCCAGAGGCATCGCCACCCGCCACTAGAACGCGTCCCACGGACCCGTCGGGGTCAGGCACGCGTACGGGCGGCCTGCGGGCGGGGGTCGATCGGGGTGAGGACGCCGAGCCGGTCCTCGACGGCCTGCGCGGCTGCCAGGCACAGGTCCTCGCGGAACGCCCGCCCGACGATCTGGACTCCGGACGGCAGCCCGCCGGCCACCCCCGTCGGCACGGCCACGGCGGGCACGCCGACGAAGCTGGTCACCGAACACAGGCGCATGGCGTTGGCGACGAGATCACGGCCCGCCCGGTCGCGGGACTCCAGGCCCGGTTCGACCTGCGGTTCGGTGAACACCGGGCCGAGCAGCAGCGGGTACGCCTCCAGGAACTCGGCCCACGAGCGGCGGATGTTCAGCCAGGTGCCCATCAGCCGCACCAGCTCGTCGGCGTTCGCGGGCGGGGTCTTTTCCATGGCCATCGCGATGTAGCGGTCCCCGCCCGGGCCGAGCAGCCGGCGCACCAGCGGCCAGGCCGGTGCGAACTCGGTGACCGTGAGCCGCTCGTAGGCTTCGAGTGCCTCGTCCGGGCGCGGGACGTCGGCGACCTCCCGTACGTCGTACCCAGCGTCCCGCAGGGCGGCGGCCGCGCTCTCGACGGCCGCGCGGACCGTGGGATGGACGCCGTGTCCGCCGGGGTCCGCCACGACCGCGACCTTCACCGGTCCGGTGAGGCGTTCTCCGTAGAGGGGCACGGGCACGGCCGCCGGGTCGCGCGGATCGGTCCCGGCCAGTACCTCGTACGCGCACCGCAGGTCCGCGACGCTGCGGGCCAGCGGGCCGTCGGTGACCAGCATCTGGGACGCCGGGCCCGGGTCGTCCGGGCCGAGGACGCGGCGGTCCGCCGGGAAGCGCCCGGTGGTCGGCTTCAGCGCGGCCACCCCGCAGAACTGGGCGGGGATGCGCACCGATCCCCCGGAGTCGTTGCCGAGCCCGAACGCCGCCATGCCGGTGGCGACGGCCACCCCGTCGCCCCCGCTGCTGCCGCCGGGGGTCCGGGCGGGGTCCCAGGGGTTGACGGTGTCGCCGTACAGATCGCTGCGGGTGTGCATCCCGGCGAGGATGAGGGTGGGGAGGTTGCTGTGGCCGATGGGGATGGCCCCGGCGGCGCGTAGCCGCGCCACCGGGAGCGCGTCTGCCGGTGCGACGACATCCCGGAAGCGTGCGACCCCGAAGGTGGTCGCGACACCTTCGACGGGGGTGCTCTCCTTCACCGTGAACGGCACGCCCGCGAGCGGCCCGAGCAGTTCTCCGGCGGCTCGGCGGCGGTCCGTCAGCGCGGCGGCCGTTCGTGCGCGCTCCGCCATGAGCTGGGTGATGGCGTTCACCCGTGGGTTGACCTCGGCGATGCGCTCCAGGTGGCTGTCGACCAGTTCGGCGGCCGAGATCTCCCCGGCGCGCACCGCCTCGGCCTGGGCTCCGGCCGGCATCCTCCACAGGGCGTCCCGCACGGCACGCCTCCTTCCTCTCGGGCATCACGTTCCGATGCGACTGCATCGGAACTCTAACCCGGAAACCGATGCGCCCGCATCGGATAAACTCCGCATCCAGATCCGGCACCCGACGAGGGACCGGCCCCAGGGAGGCGGACGGGCATGCCCCGACAGGTGGATCACGCGAACCGGCGCCGGCTGATCGCCGAGGCCGTCTGCGAACTCGCGGACGAGCACGGGCTGGAGGGCGTGAGCCTGCGCGACGTCGCCGTCCGCGCGCAGGTGTCGATGGGCGCGGTGCAGCGCTGCTTCCGCACCAAGGAAGAGATGCTCGTGTTCGCGCTCGCGCACATCGGCGAGCGGATCGGCCGCCGGGTCCAGGCCCGCCTCGTCAGAAGCCCCGCGCAGTCGGCCGCCAGCGCCCTGGGGCACGCGGCCACGGAAGTCGCCCTCCTGCGGGAGGAGCACCGCGCCGAGGCCCGGGTCTGGCTCGCGTTCCTCGCCCAGGCCGCGGTCAGCGAGGCCCTGGCCAGCCCGCTGAAGGCGAGCTACGCCGCGCTGGAGGAGGCCTTCGCCCGGCTCGTCGAAGAGGTCGGCGCAGGCGCTGCCCGCGCCGTCCCCCTGGACCCGCGGCGGGAGGCCCGTACCCTCCTCGCCCTCGCGGACGGCCTCACGGCGCACGTGCTGATCGGGCACCTCACCGCCGACGCCGCGCAGGACGTCCTCGATGCCCACCTGACCGCCCTCTTCGAGGGCTAGGCCGTTCTTGGCGAATGCTGCCTGGCTGACCAGGTGGAGATGGCGGCGAGGTGGAGTCCGGCCAGGTAGATCGTAGATCGTGGCGGTCTTGTCGTAGCGGGTGGCGAGGCCCAGATCTGTTTGAGCTTGTTGGTGCGCCGTGACCCGAACTCGGGCAATCCGTCAAGGCCCGCAAGCCGGAGCCCCGTTCGGCGGGCCCGGACGGCGTGCCGGTGGGCGCGGACGAGGTGCCCTTCCACGAGCCGAAGTGTTCGGGCAGGTCCATCCACGGGGTGCGGTGCGGTACTTGAACGCGATCGCGTCGATCACCTGGCGGTGATCCCGGCACTGCACACCACACCGGTACGAACGGCTGGGGTACGGGTTGGTCGGACCCGGCCTTGGGACGCTCAATCGTCAGGTGTTCCGGCCGCGCAGGCTTCCGCCTCCTGCGCAAACGCGTTCTGCTCGCGCGAAAGGGCCGGGAGCCAGTGGGGTCTACTCAGGACTCCGATCGCGAGCCACGCATACGGCTGCCGCCTGGCCGCCTCTTACTCCCACTGGTTCGGCCCTGGGGCCTCGGGTGCCCCGGCGACACCTGTTGAAGCGACCGGGCGAGCATGACACGTCCTGGGCGACATGCCGAGCGCCACGGTCAGCCGTAACGCACAGTTCACGATGCACAGAGCCTGGGCCGAGGTTCCGGGAGTGAGCAGTCCCTGTCGGTCGGCTAGAAGATGCCGGTGATGAGGTGATGCGTGAGGCTTTCGACGATCTCGCGCAGCCACGGGCTGCGGACGGCCGGCAGTCGGACCAAGGCGCGCCGGAACGCTTCCGGGTCGGCGCGGAACAGATGACGGGGGTGCGGCGCCGGCGGGTCGAAGTCGTCGCGGAGGGCTCCGTCGGGCATCGTGCCGGATGTGGGGACGGGCAGCTCCGCCCCGGGGTTGGCCAGCCGTAGCCATATTCCGAACGGCAGCGGCACCAGGTACCGTGCCGGGCCGGCCGGGGCCCAGGTCTCCCCCGTCTGCGGATGGGACGGCACGAGGAGCATGGAGGCGCCTGCGCTGGGAGCCGGCAGCCCCGGTCCGGCCAGGACGGCGTACCGCGCCGGCGGACCCGCGGGCAACAGGGCGTCGAGCGCGCGCTGGAAGACCTGCCCGGCCAAGCCCTGCGGGACGATCACTGGTTGGCCGTCCGAAGCCGCCAGCAGGTGGGCGAGTGCCTGCCCCGCGGCGGCCTCCCACCGGGGGCTCCACGACCACGCGTAGTGGGTCCACTGGGCCACCGCCGTCCGTGACCCCCAGTCGGCGGTCGGCTCGAAGGGGGGCGTGCCCTTTCCGTCCGCCATCAGCTCTGACCAGGAGGGCGGCGCGGCGCCGGCGCCGTCGAGGGGAAGGCGGCGTACGGCGTTCGGGGCGAGCCACATCGCCTGCCAGAGCGAGCAGTCGTCGATCCGGCTCGCTACGGGCAGGGCGCATGCGCCGCAGGCCACGTTCGGGCCGGCCTCGCCGTCCAGGCCACAGCAGTAGCCGCCTCCGCCGTTTCCCGGGATCAGCACCGTGCCGCAGGCGTCGCCCGGCGCGATGACGACCGCGCCGGGCGCGCCGTCGGAGAGGCCGCGCACCGGCGCGTAGACACCGCGGGCGGCCGCCTCGTCGGGAGGGATCTCCTCCCACCTCCGCCACGGTGGCCCCCAGGGTTCCGGTTCCACGGCGAACGTGCCCGACTCCATGAGCACCGGGAGTTGGACCCCGTTCCCGTACTTCTGGTGAGCGTGGACCGGCAGCGCGACCTGGGACAGCGGGATGGTCAGCCCGGCGTCACAGTTAGCGCAGACGAAGACGAACAAGCATCCTCCGTAAGCCAAACGGAGAGCATCGTCGCAGCTCAGCGGCGCACCCGCCAACGTGTTTTGCACCTCCGCGCGCTCGCCTGCCTCGGAGTGGACCGGGCGCGGCAGGGCGGGCCGGGGCGCGCGTGGGGGTGGGTTTACAGGCCGGAGCCGCCTGTTGCGTCGATGACCCGGCCGGTCACCCAGCGGGCGTCGTGCGAGGCGAGGAAGGCCACGACGTCGGCCACGTCGTGGGGTTGTCCGACCCGGCCCAGTGCCGCAAGGGAGGCCGCGTGGGCCTCGGCCTGCGCATTGCCGCGCAGCCAGCCCGCGTTGACATCGGTGTCGATGATTCCGGGCGCGACCGAGTTGGCCGTGATGCCGCGGGGGCCCAGGCTCTTGGCGAGGTTGAGCGTGAAGTTGTCGAGGGCGCTCTTGGTGGCGCCGTAGGCGATGGCTTCCGGCATGGCGAGGTGGGCCGCGCCGCTGGAGACGTTGATGATCCGCCCGCCGTCGCGCAGCCGCTTCAGGCCTTCCTGGACGATGAAGAACGGTGCCCTGACGTTCACCGCGAAGACCTCGTCGAAGCCTTCCTCCGTCAAAGCGGGCAGGTCCGCGCTGCGGGCGATGCCGGCGTTGTTGACGATGATGTCGACCCCACCGCCCGGGGCGTGCTCGACGACGCGTGCGTCGAACGCCTCCCACAGGTGGGCCGCGTCGCCGTGCCGGCCCAGCCCGGCGCGCAGTGCGAGCGCCCGGCCGCCGTCCTTCCCGATGCGCTCGACCACCTCGCGTGCGGCCGTCTCGTCACTCGCGTAGGTGAGGACGACGAGGGCACCGTCCGCGGCGAGGCGCTCCGCGATGGCGCGGCCGATACCCCTGCTGCCGCCGGTGACCAGCGCGGTCTTGTCCTGAAGTCGCTGCGTTCCCATGGTGGTTGCCCGCCCTCTTATTTGTTGGTGGATCGATCAAGAAAGAACGTAGCACAATTTGTTGAGCGACCGCTCTAGAATTGCGGGTATGAGTGAGACACCCGCGAAGCGAGGACGACCGCGTACCTTCGACCGCGCCGCCGCCCTGGCCGCGGCCACCCTGCTGTTCTGGGAACGCGGCTACGAAGGAACCTCCATTGGCGAGCTGACGGAGGTGATGGGGATCAGGTCCGGAAGCCTCTACGCGGCGTTCGGGGACAAGACGTCCCTGTTCAGGGAGGTCGTGAGCAGTTACGGTGAGTCCCCCTACGGCGCCTTCGCCGGCGTCGCCCTGGCGCAGGAACCCACGGCCTACGGCGCGTGCGCCCGCCTCCTGCGCGAAGCCGCCGTCGTCTTCCCCGACCCGTCCCACCCCGCCGGATGCCTGACGATCTGCGCGGCTGCCAACGTCGCACCGCAGGACACCGAGGTGGCGGAGTTCCTCCGCGTGCTGCGCAACGACAACCTGGCGGCGCTGGAAGAGCGCCTGCGCCGGGCGCAGGAGGAGGGCGAGCTCCCGCCAGGCGCCAGCCCCGCCGCGCTGGCCGCGTACGTGGCCACCGTCTTCCAGGGCATGTCGCAACGCGCGCGGGACGGCGCCACCGCGGTCGAGCTGACGGAGACGGCCGAACTGGCGCTCACGGCGTGGCCGACACGCTGAACGCCGCGGCCACGTAAGGCCCGAGGCGGGGCGGCCGGCCGGCAGGAGCTCTCATCGGGCGGATCGAGCGCTCCCGGTCCGCCCGAGCGCGCGGCGAGTGCCCGCGGCCGGCGGGTGCGCAATGCGGCGGGGCAGCCCTGCGGCCACGCGGTCCCCCGGTGGTGGGCACACCGGTTCCGGTCCCGGCCCCTCGCCCGGCTCACCGACGAGGTGACGACAACAGACGCACAGGCCCGCCCGTACCGGCAAGCGCGCGGTCGGGCGGCAGTACGCCGGCCAACAGCACGGTGGACGCGCTCCCACGAAGGGCCGCCGGACGGGCTGATCCGTTCATGGGACACGACTTGCCGCGATGACGCAGGTCCACCGAGCCGGTGTCGCGGGCTCTGTCTTCTCCCCACCGTGCACGCCTCAGCGCGGAGAGCGACGGGTGTGCGGTACGGGGTCGTCCCGATCAGCAGCCGTACCAGTTGGTCCACGTTCCTTCGCCATCGAAGGAGTTGCACCAGTGGCCGCCGTCCCCGCCGAGGACCTGCACGGTGGGATTCCCGCCGGCGAACCGACCCCAGACTCCGTCCTGGACGTCGTGGCTGTTGCTCAGGGTCCCCCAGGTGGACCAGGGCCCGTCTGCCCGGGACCGGTGGCTGTGCCGGATCTGGCGGTCGCTACCGATCAGCGCGAACTCGTACCGCCCCGCGGGCCAGTCCGGGCGCATTGCCTCGGAACCGGACAGCTTCACCGCGGTGGCAGGGCCGTTCCCCGTGAAGTGGACGGTGCGGCCCGCGCTGGCAACTCCGTGAGACCGGTGCTCCGGCGTGCGCCGGTCGCGCCCTTCTTCCCCGAGCGGGGCCCGCGCCGCCGTCGGCTTCCGGTGGCACCGGGCTCGACGCGCGCGGCTCACTCCCCCGGTGCGCCGGGCCGGGGGGAGTCCTCGGTGGAGTAGCCGCGCAGGAGCTCCCGCTCGGCGTCCCGGTGCGGGAACTTGAGGAAGACCAGCAGCGCGCCCAGGCCGATGGCGGCCAGGCCCACGGTGTACGCCCGGTCGTCGCCGTGCAGGAACGACTGGCGTGCTGCCGCGACGATCTGGTGGGCGTACTGGGGGTGCTGCTGGGCGACCTGCTCGGCTGAGGAGAACGACTTCGTCAGCTCGCTCTGGACCTGGTCCGACACGGCCCTGCTCTCGGCGGAGGAGGCGATCGCCGCGCTGAAGGCGGAGGCGTAGCCGGCGGTGAGGAGCACGCCCATGAAGGACTGCATGACGGCTCCGCCGAGGTCGCGTTGCAGGTCGGCGGTTCCCGAGGCCATGCCGGCCCGCCGCACGGGCACCGAGCCGGTCAGCGAGTGGGACGCGGGTGTCCCGGCGAGGCCGGCGCCGATGCCGATGAGCACGTAGGCGAGGCCGATCTGCCAGTAGCCGCTGTGCTCGCCCCAGAACAGCAGCATCCAGGCGAAGGCGAGGAAGAGGAACGCGTAGCCGATCAGCAGGGTGGTGCGGGCGCCGCGCGTCTCGACGAGCTTCGCGGACCGCGGTGCCACGAGCACGATCATCACGACGAGGGGGAGGATGGCGGCGCCGGCCTCGACGGGGTTGTAGCCGAGCACGTTCTGCAGGTACTGCTGGCTGATGAACGCCGACCCCATCATCGAGCCGTACACGATGATTCCCGCGCAGGCGGCGACCCAGAACGTGCGCCGGCCCGCGATGTGGAGGTCGTACAGCGGGTTGGGGGCCCGGCGCTGGCGCCGGAAGAACGCCGCTCCGGAGGCCAGGGCGATCACGCCGAGGCCGACGGCCACGGTCCCCTGGCGGGGGACGGCGGCGAAATTGATCGCCAGCACCAGCCCCGCGATCAGGAGGACGGACAGGACGCCGCCGAGGTCGTCCACCGGTTCGGCCGACTCGTTGGCGTGCGCGGGGACGAACAGCAGGGCCATGACCAGCGCGACCACCGCGAGGGGCAGGGTGACCAGGAACACCGAGCCCCAGTAGAAGCGTTCGAGCAGCGCGCCCGCGACCACCGGCCCGAGCATGGAGATCCCGCCGCCCAGGGCCGACCACAGGGCGATCGACTTGGTCCGCCCGGGCCCCGACCACAGGGCGGTGATCAGGGCCAGGGTGGTCGGGTAGGCCATCCCGGCCGACAGCCCGCCGAGGACCCGGGCCGCCACGAGGACGGCGTCGCTCGGCGCGTAGGCGGCGAGCAGGCAGGCGGGGACGGACAGGGCGATGCCGAGGAGCAGCAGGAGCTTGCGCCCGTGACGGTCGCCGACGGCACCCAGGTAGAGGACCGAAGCGGCCAGGCCGAGGGAGTACCCCACGGCGACCATGTTCAGCGCGGTCTGGGAGGAGTCGAAGGCCTTCCCGATCGCGGGCAGCGCCACGTTGGCCACCGACAGGTTCAGGTTGGCCACTGCGGCGACGATGATCAGGGATGCCAGGACGAGCGACGCACGCGCCGGGGCCTCGGGCGGAACGTCGAGGTGGGGCGCGCCGCTTGTCGACATGGAACCTCCGGGGCGGGTTGGGGCTTGGCGAGAGTCTTGCCCGACGCGCCGTGCCGAACGGTGCCCCACGGCGGTGACACGCCCACCGGCTCGCCCGGCTGCATCACCCGCCGCCGTGGGATCGCCGTACGGAGACGAGACGCGCCGCTTGACGGCATGCCCCGGGCCGGGGATGCGCGGTGTGCTGCCGGGTGACGCACCGTCTGCGGCTGGTGGCCGGGGGCACGGGGGCGGGCCGGGGTGGTGGCGACACGTCAGAAGAGGCGCTCCGAGGACTGGTAGGAAACTTTCCTGTTCGCTAGCATTCCCGGCGGCGGCTCGGCGCGGCGCCCGTGTGGTTCGGGCGTGACGCGCTCAGCGAGAGCTCTGACCCGGCCGCTGTGCCGCCGCTCCCCGCCCGCGTCCGGGCCGGTGGGCGGCGCACGTCACGGTGCCAAGCTCTCACTCCTCCCAGTGCAGGAGCCCCACAGGATGCGCCTGAACGCCTCAGTACCCGCACCCGCCCGGCGCGGCACGGTGACCCTGGTCGCCGCCGTGCTCCTCCTCGTCGGCGGCCTGCTGCTCGCCCTGCCCGAACGGGCCGGGGCGGCCGCCGACCCCCTCATCTCGCGCGGCAAACCCGCCACCGCGTCCTCCTCCGAAACCTCCTCCCTCGGCCCGCAGAACGCCTTCGACGGGGACCCGGCCACCCGCTGGGCGAGCGCCGAGGGCAAGGACCCCCAGTGGATCCGCGTCGACCTCGGCGCGAACTCCAACGTCACCCGCGTATCGGTGACGTGGGAAGCCGCGTACGCCAAGGCCTACCGCGTCGAGATATCCGCCGACGGCACGGCGTGGACACGTCTCGCCAACGAGACCGCGGGCAACGGCGGCACCGACGAATGGACCGGCCTGGCCGGCAAGGGCCGCTACCTGCGCGTCTACGGAACCGCGCGGGGCACCTCGTACGGCTACTCCCTGCACGAGG
The DNA here is from genome assembly GCF_043199995.1 of Streptomyces sp. NPDC048507. Lineage (NCBI taxonomy): Bacteria > Bacillati > Actinomycetota > Actinomycetes > Kitasatosporales > Streptomycetaceae > Streptomyces > Streptomyces sp. NPDC048507. The sequence continues at coordinate 38,722 of NZ_JBICWZ010000021.1, forward strand.
TGGAGGTGTACGGCAGCACCGACGGCGGAACCCCGCCCACCGGCGCCTTCAGCGTGGTCGCCGCCGGCGACATCGCCGCCCAGTGCACCGCCTCCGACAGCACCTGCGCCCACCCGAAGACGGCGGCGCTGGCCCGCGGACTGGACCCGAAGTTCTACCTGACGATGGGTGACAACCAGTACGACGACGCCCGCATCGCGGACTACAAGGCGTACTACGACAAGACGTGGGGCGCCTTCAAGGACAAGACGCACCCGGTGCCCGGCAACCACGAGACCTACGACCCGGCCGGCTCCCTCGCGGGATACAAGTCCTACTTCGGGTCGATCGCCTACCCCCAGGGCAAGAGCTACTACAGCTTCGACGAAGGCAACTGGCACTTCATCGCCCTCGACTCCAACTCCTTCGACCAGAGCGCCCAGATCGACTGGCTGAAGACCGACCTCGCCAAGAACGGCAAGCAGTGCATCGCCGCCTACTGGCACCACCCGCTGTACTCCTCGGGCGGCCACGGCAACGATCCCGTCAGCAAGCCGGTCTGGAAGATCCTCTACGCGGCCAAGGCCGACCTGGTCCTGAACGGACACGACCACCACTACGAGCGGTTCGCCCCGCAGGACCCGAACGGCAAGGCCACCGCCGACGGCATCACCGAAGTCGTCGGCGGGATGGGCGGCGCCGAGCCGTACCCCATCGAGAACGTCCAGCCCAACAGCCAGAAGCGGATCAGCGGCCAGTACGGCGTGCTGAAGCTCGACTTCACCGACACCGGTTACAGCTTCAGCTACGTCGGCACCGACGGCAAGGCCAAGGACACCAGCCCGAAGTACACCTGCCACTGATGTACCTGGCGACCTCAGGCCGCCGGGACGCGCCGGCCCCTCCCCTCACCCCGGGGGCGGGCCGGCGGGTCCCCGGCGCCGTCCTGGCACTCGGCGCGGTCAGCCTCGTCACCGACATCTCCTCCGAGATGGTCACGGCGGTACTGCCCCTCTACCTGGTCCTCGGACTGGGTCTGTCCCCCCTCCAGTTCGGCTTCCTCGACGGCCTCTTCAACGGGGCCACCTCCTTCGTCCGGCTGCTCGGCGCGCACGCCGCCGACCGCGGCCACCGCCACAAGCGCGTCGCCGGGCTCGGCTACGCCCTGTCCGCCTGCTCCCGGCTCGGCCTGCTCCTCGCGGGCGGCGCCACCGCCGGGATCACCGCGGCCCTCGCCGCCGACCGCATCGGCAAGGGCATCCGTACGGCGCCCCGCGACGCCCTCATCACCCTGAGCAGTCCGCCCGACGCCCTGGGCCGGTCCTTCGGCGTGCACCGGGCGATGGACACCACCGGCGCGCTGCTCGGCCCGCTCGCGGCGTTCGCCCTGCTGGGGGCCACGGCCGGCGCCTACGACGCGGTGTTCGTCGTCAGCTTCTGCGTCGGCCTGCTCGGGGTGCTGCTCCTCGTCCTGTACGTGCCCGGGCACCCCGCGGAGCCGGCCGGGCGCCCGGCCGTGCGCCCGGCCCGCCGCACCGGCCGGACCTTCGCGGCGCTCCGCGACCCCGCCTTCCGGCGGATCCTGGCGGCCGCCGCGCTGCTCGGCGCCGCCACCGTCGGCGACGCCTTCGTCTACCTCCTGCTCCAGCGCCGGCTGGACCTGCCCGTCGGCTGGTTCCCGCTGCTGCCGCTCGGCGGAGCCGCCGCCTATCTGCTGCTCGCGGTCCCGGCGGGGCGGATCGCCGACCGGGTCGGGCGCCGACTGCCCTTCCTGTACGGCCACTTCGCCCTGCTCGGCGTGTACGCCGCCCTGCTGGTCCCGGCCGGTGACGCTCCGGCCCTGCTCCTGCTGCTGCCCGTCCTCATCCTGCTCGGCACCTTCTACGCCACCACCGACGGGGTGCTGATGGCGCTCACCGGGCCCGTTCTGCCCGCCGGCGGCACGACGGGCGGGCTCGCACTGCTCCAGACCGGGCAGGCGCTCGCCAAGATGCTGGCCGGGGTGGGCTTCGGCGCGCTGTGGACGGTGTGGGGGCCCGGGCCCGCACTGTGGGCGGCGGTCCTCCTCCTGTGCGCCGCGCTCGCGGGCGGCTGGCTGCTGCTGCCGCGCACTCCGTCCGACCCCGAGAGGCGAACCACATGAGCGACGACCCCACCGAGGCGCCCGCGCCCGGAACCCGGCCGGGCCCGCGGGCCCGGATCGCCATCCTGGTGACCGCGGTGCTGCTGCTCATGGGCGGCGCCACCGGGTACGTCCTGCACACCGGGCAGCGCCCCGCGGCCCGCGGCGCCGACGCCTCGTTCGTCCTCGAAGGACCCGCCCTGTACTTCCGGGACCCCGCCACCGGCCGCATCGCGCACCGGCCTCTTCCCGGGGACGCCGACACGGGTGCGACCGGGTCCCCGGCCGTGTCCTCCGCCGCCGCGCGGGCGCCCGGTCGACCCGGTCCACCCGACGCCCGCGTGCCCGAAGGTCCCTCCTGTGACCGCTTCTACGCCGCCGGGAACACGGCGCTCTGTCTGCGGGCCGAGCCCGGGGTGCTGCCCAAGACCCACGCCATCGTGCTCGACCGGCAGTTGCGCGAGGTCCGCCGGGTCACCGTGCCGGGCATCCCCAACCGGGCCCGGGTCTCCGCCTCGGGGCGGATGCTGTCGTGGACGGTGTTCGCGAGCGGGGACTCGTACGCCACCAGCGCCTTCTCCACCCGGACCGCGATCCTCGACCTGCGCACCGGATATCTCGTCACCTCCATGGAGCAGATCCCCCTCACGATCGACGGGGCCCGCTACTTCGCGCCCGACGTCAACTTCTGGGGGGTGACCTTCGCCCGCGACGACAACCGCTTCTACGCGACCGTCTCCTCCAAGGGCCGTACCTACCTGGTGGAGGGCAACACGGAGGAGTGGTCGGCGCGCGCGCTGCGGGAGAACGCCGAATGCCCCTCGCTCTCGCCCGACAACACCAGGATCGCCTTCAAGAAGAAGGTGTCCGAGGACCCGGCCGCGCCGTGGCGCCCGTACGTCCTGGACCTCGGGACCATGCGCGAGACCCCGCTCGCCGAGACGCGCAGCGTCGACGACCAGGCGGCCTGGCTGGACGACGCCACCCTGGCCTACGCCCTGCCGGGCGCCGACGGCCGGGCGAGCGACATCTGGACCGTCCCCGCGGACGGCGGCGGAAGCCCGCGCCTGAGCGTACCGGGCGGCTCGTCACCGACGGCGCTGCACTGACCGGCCCGCTTGCGGCAGAGCGGTGGGCCGGGCGGGGGAAGGTGCCGCCCGGCCGTCCTGCCGTCGGGGTCAGGCGGGCAGTGCCAGCAGGATCAGCGGGGCGGTCGTGGGCCGGGGGGATCCTCCGGTGGGTTCGAGGGTGAGACCGACCGCGCCCGCGTCGGCCGGGTTGCCGGTGAGGACGACGGTCCCGTCGTGGTCGATGAATCCGGCCGGCCGCATGGTGCCGTCGTGGTCGAGCCACAGCTGGTAGGTCTTCCCCGCTCCGGGGGCGGGCAGGCCGCCGGCGGTGAAGACCGCCTTGTTCTGCCGTGCGGAGGCGACGACGGTCGTCACGGCTCCGTTGGCGGTCCGTCCGTGGGCGGTGCGGGCGTCGGGCGCCGCCAGGACGGTGCTGACCTCGTCCAGCCGCTGCTGGGCCTGACGGGCCTGCTGCTGGAGGTCCCGTCCGGTCCGTTCCTGCCACACGGCGACGCCGCCGAGCATGGCGGCCACCACACTGGCGGCCAGCGCCAGCGGCAGGGCCCGGCGGCGCAGCAGGCCGCCGAGTACGGGTGCGGAAGCGGCGCTGGGGATGCGGGGAGGCAGCTGGCGGACGCCCTCGATGGCGGCCATGACCTGTGCTTTGACCGCGGGGGGCGGCGGTTGGGCGACCGCTGCCGCCAGGCGTGCCGCGGTCGCCTCGAATTCGGCGGCTTCCTGACGGCAGGCCTCGCACGTCCGGATGTGGGCGTCGAAGTCCTTGCGTTCGCCGTCCTCCAGCGCACCGAGGGCGTAGGCGGCGGCGAGGGTGTGGGCGTCGGATGCGTGGTGTTTCATGTGGTCACCCCCATGCAGTCGCGGAGCCGGATCAGGCCGTCGCGCATGCGTGTCTTGATGGTAGGAAGCGGTGTGCGCAGGGTTTCGGCGACTTCGCGGTAGGTCAGCCCCCGGTAGTAGGCCAGGGTCACCGCCTGGCGCTGGAGCTCGCTCAGGCCGCGCAGGCAGCGGCGGACCTGTTCGCTGTCCAGACGGGTCTCGACCTGTTCGGCGACTTCGTCGAAGGCGGTGGTGTGCTCGCGTGCCGCCCGGGCGTGCTCGCGGTCGGCGGCCGCCTGGGCGGAGCGGACCCGGTCCACCGCGCGGCGGTGCGCGATGGTGGCGGCCCAGCTGGTGACGCTGCCGGCGTCCGGGCGGTAGCGGGCGGCCTGCCGCCACAGGTCGATCATGGCTTCCTGGGCGACCTCCTCGGACTGGGCCCGGTCGCGTACGACCTTGATCACGATGCCGAAGACCATGGGGGCGAGGGCGTCGTAGAGCGCGGAGAAGGCCTCTTTGTCGCCCTGCGCGACCGCTTCCATGGCCCCGGTCAGGTCGCCCGGTCCCGTACCGGGGCTCGTCCTGAGGGGAAGCGGCCGGTTCACCGCGCGGTCTCCGGCCGTGGCCAGGAGGCGTAGGGGCGGCCGCGGGGGGCCGTCGGGGGGCGGGGCGTCCATCGCATGCCGGTCCTTTGGTCCTGGTCGCTCCAGCGGGGCCGGACCGCCGTGGAGGGGCGGTCCGGTGGCCGGAACGTGGGGGTGTGTCAGCAGTTCTTCGGAGCGGACGGGCGTGCGGATGGGTGTGCGGTCGGGCGGGCGGTCCGTCACCCGCGCGGCCGCGATTGGCCCGTACGGGGGAACCGGGGCCCTTCGGCCCAGCCGGCCGGCTAGTGGCGGCGAATGCACGGTGAGGGAGCCGGCGGGCACCGCGGCTTCTGCGGTTCTGCGGTTTCTGCGGTTCTACGGTTCTGCGGTTCCCTCAACCCGCCGCGCGGGTCTTCCGCGGGGCGGCCACGCTCCGGTCCGACGCCGATGACGGGGTGGCGCGGACCGGTGACCTGCCCGGCATCGGGCGAAGACGGCCCTGAAGGTGTCTTGGCCCAGGGCGGTCGGGCAGGTCGGCTGCGGGCGGCTGTCGGCACGGCCGCCCGCAGCACCCCGGGTGACCCGTGTCACCAGGCGAGAACGGCGATGACCTGCTTGCCGCTGCCGGACGGGCTGACGAAGAGGTCCGCCCCCAGACCCCGGATGATCTCCAGTCCCCGCCCGCCCTGCCGGTCCCCCGCGTGCCCGGCGCACCGGCGGGGCAGTGCGGACGAGGCGTCGCTGACGGCGACGCCGACACGCCCCTCGTCGACGCTCAGCGTCAGCGCGTAGGGCCCCTCGGCGTGCAGGACGGCATTGGTGACCAGCTCGGAGGCGATGAGCACGACGTCCTCGGCGATGAGGCGCGGGCATCCCGCGGGGTGCGCGGCGAGCAAGAGTGCGACCCGCCGGCGGGCCAGCCCCGCCGCTTCGGCATCCGGTGGCAGTTCGAGGTGCACCGTTGCCGGACGTCCGCCCCGGGCGATCGTGGTGTTCATGGCGGTTCCTCCCTGATGCACGGCCCCCCCACGGCTGCTGAGGGGCGGGTCCCCCGATCCGGTGCGGCAGGACCGCGGCCACCACGTGGCGTGGCGGTTCCAGTGGCCCGCTGACCGGTGGCCGGCGACCGGCGTCCAGTGCCCGGTCCGGTGGCCCGGCTCCCGTCATCGGGAGCCTCGCGAGGGATTCGTCACCAAGGGTGTGATGGATTGCGAAACGCCCGTTTCCCTCCCGTCCGTGGGGGGCGGCGGCCGACTCTTTTCACCAACGGACCAATCCGCCGGGCGGGCGCCGCCGAATCCGGGGTGTGAGCAGCTCCCGCAGCACCCTCTCCCGCATCGCCCTCGGCGCCCTGGCCGGGCTTCTGGCCGGCTTCACGGCGCTCGCCGTGGCCGAGCTCGTCGCCGGTCTCGTCCGGCCCGCCGCCGGACCGGTCACGGTCGTGGGCGGCGCGGTGATCGACCGGACCCCCGCCGCCGTGAAGGACTTCGCGATCCGCACCTTCGGGGAGAACGACAAGGCCGTTCTCCAGCTGGGCATCCTCGGTGTCCTCGTACTCCTGGCCCTCGCCCTGGGGGTCCTGGCCCTGAGATGGCGGCGTACGGGCGCCGCCGGGGTGCTGCTGTTCGGGATCGTCGGCACGGCCGCGGCCCTCAGCAGGCCCGACTCGGCGGGCCTCGCCGACGCGCTGCCCTCCGTCGCCGGCGCCGCGACGGGCGCGCTCGTGCTCTACGTCCTCGCCGGAAGGGCGGACCGCCCCTCCACCGCGCCGGACGTGCGGCCCACGGGCGTCTGGAACCGGCGCGGGTTCCTCGCCGCGGCGGCCGTCACGACGGCCGGCGCCGCGTCGGCCGGGGTGCTGGGCCGCTACCTCACGGGCCGGCGGGGGCAGGGCGCCGTCGCCTCCCGCGGCAGCCTCGCCCTGCCCGCGCCGGCCTCCCCGGCACCTGCCGTCCCCGCGTCAGCCCAGCTGAAGGTGGCCGGGATCAGCCCGTTCACCACGCCCAACCGGGACTTCTACCGGGTGGACACCGCCCTCGTCGTCCCGAAGGTCGATGCCGGGACCTGGCGGCTGCGGATCCACGGCAAGGGCGTCGCCCGCCCCCGTACCTACACCCTCGACGAGCTCCTCGCCCGGCCCCTCGTCGAACGCGACATCACGCTGACCTGCGTCTCCAACGAGGTCGGCGGACCCTACACGGGGACCGCCCGCTGGCTCGGCGTCCCCCTGGCCGCGCTCCTGCGCGAAGCCGGGGTCCGGCCCCCGTCCAAGGGCGGCGCGGCGGACCAGCTGGTGGCCCGCTCGGTGGACGGCATGACCCTCGGATCCCCCGTCGAGGACGTGATGGACGGACGGGACGCGATGCTCGCCGTCGGCATGAACGGCGAACCCCTGCCCTTCGAGCACGGCTTCCCCGTCCGCATGCTCGTCCCCGGCCTGTACGGCTACGTCTCGGCCTGCAAGTGGATCACCGACATCGAGCTGACCACCTTCGACGCCTACGACCCGTACTGGGTGAAGCGCAAGTGGGCCCGCCGCGCGCCGATCAAGACGCAGACCCGGATCGACACCCCCAAGCCGTTCGGCCGTCCCGATTCCGGCACCGTCACGGTCGCCGGTGTCGCCTGGGCCCAGCGGCGCGGCATCACCCGCGTCGAGGTCCGCATCGACGAGGGCCCCTGGCAGGACGCCGACCTCGCCGCGCAGGACAGCGTCGACACCTGGCGCCAGTGGAGCTACCGCTGGAACGCCGCCCCCGGCGGACACAACATCACAGTCCGCGCCACCGACGGGACGGGCGCCGTACAGACCGAGGAGCGCGCCCGGACCGTCCCGGACGGGGCGAGCGGCCGGCACAGCGTCTTCGTCACCGTCCCCTAGACCCCGGCACCCCGGCAGAACCCCACCGGCCCCCAGCGGTACGTCCGCGAACCCCCCGAATCCCGGAACACCTCTACAAGGAGCAACCGATCATGAACAGCATCCGCATCCGCCGTACCGCGCTCGCCGTCGCCGCGGCGGCCGTCCTCCCCTTCGCGCTGGCCGCCTGCTCCGACTCCGGCAGCGACGCCAAGGCCGCACCGGCCTCGTCCTCCGCGGACACCGGCACGGCCGGCGGGAGCAGCCCGGCCGCCGACCCGATGACGGGCGACAAGCCCTTCGGCCCGGCCTGCTCCGGCGTGCCCAAGGAGGGCGCGGGCTCCTTCGACGGCATGGCCAAGGACCCGGTCGCCACCGCCGCGTCCAACAACCCGGCCCTGTCGACGCTGGTCGCCGCGGTCAAGCAGGCCGGCCTCGTCGACACGCTCAACAACGCCAAGGACATCACCGTGTTCGCGCCCACCAACGATGCCTTCGCCAAGATCCCGAAGGCCGACCTGGACAAGGTCCTCGCCGACAAGGAGCAGCTCACCAAGATCCTCACCTACCACGTCGTCGGGCAGACGCTCACCCCCAAGCAGCTGGAGAACGGCTCCTTCGAGACCCTGGAGAAGGGGATGGTCACCACCGCCGGCTCGGGCGAGTCCTACAAGGTCGACAACACCGCTTCGGTGGTGTGCGGCAACGTCAAGACCGCCAACGCGACCGTGTACATCGTCGACAGCGTCCTGATGCCCAAGTAGCCGTTGCGCGCGGTGGGGAGCGCGACACGGTCCGGCGCCGGGGACGTACCTCCCCGGCGCCGGTCGCCGTACGGGTCCGGCGGGGTGGTGCATCAGCCGCTGCGGAGCCGGTTCACGGCAGCTTGGCCGCCAGGACGTCGACCTGGCGGATGTCGGGGGACCCGGCGAGCAGGGTGGGCGTGATCTCCATCAGGGCGGCCGCGATGGGGCCGTTCAGATGGGCCTGGCGTCCGGCTTCGTCCTCGAAGGTGTCGAAGACGCCGAAGCTCGTGGGCCCGAGCCTGAAGGAGTACCAGGTCACGGTCCCGGTTTCCTGACGGGCGAGTTCCAGGGCGTTCTCCAGGAGTTCCTGGACCTGCGCCGCGTACTCGGGCTTGGCCTCGATGCGGACCAGAAGGCCGGTCTGGGTCATGGGCTGCTCTCCGTGGTGACTTGTGTGTGTGCGTGGGGGGCGAGGGGCCGGTCCGGGTGCCGGCCTGCTGCCGTTGCCGGGCGACCCGCGGCCGAGGGTACGTGCCCGCGCGGGGGCGCGCCGGGCCGGTCCGCCGAACGGCCCAGCGCGCGGACTGCCTCGCCTCAGGTCGATGCCGTACAGGCGGGAGCCGCCGGCGGTGTTGAGGGCGGCGAAGCCGTGGTTGGTGCCGTGCTTGGCGTCGAAATTGATGTCGAAGCCGGCGTCCGGGCCCGCGTCGACGCCGAAGTCGCCCGTCGGGGCGAGGGTGCCGGCGTTGGCCGGTGACTGGAGCGAGACCCGGTCGGCCTGGGTGTCGAGGTCGAACAGGGTGGTCCCGGTCGCGGTGTTCAGGTCGTTGTCGGTGTGGGCGGCGCCGGTGAGACCCCTCGCGGTGGATGGCGCAGTGGTGGGGTTGGTGAGCATGCCGTCGGCGGTGGTGCCGAGCGGGGCGGAGGCGTCGTCCAGGTTGTGACGCAGGTTCTGGCCGGACTGTCGACGGTGAACTCCACCAGGCGTTGGTCCGGTGTCAGGGCGACGGCGGTCAGCGACGTGCGCTCCCCGTGACCCGTGCGGTGCATGTCGCCGGGGTCGCTGCCGTCGGCAGCCGCCAGGGCGGGTGCGGCCAGGGCGGCGGCCACGGCGACGGACGGGGCGGAGACGGTCGTGCGCGTGCGCATGCTGCTCCCCGAGGAAGGTTGAGGGCGGTGCTTCCCGCCCGCCGTTGCGGGCGGGTTCACGTCTGCTTCGGCGGCGGTCCGCGATCGGATGGGCGCCGTCCCGGAAAGCCACTCTGATGGCGGCACGGGCCCGTCGGCGGACGTCCCGGACGGAGCGGCCGGTCCCCCATGGGGACCCGTGAAAATCAGCGGCCCGGCTTCCCCGAGGTGTTTTGCCTGGTCAGCGCGCCTCTCTCACGATTTCTCGGCTGACGGGACGAACAGGTTCGCCAAGTTCCCGCAATTGCACAGGTGTTGCAGCAATGGGGTTCGGACTCGTTCGGCGTAACCGCCGGAGGGTGTGTCGCGCTCCGGTTTCGAGGAGGGCTCTGCGCTGCTCCCTGCCCGTCCCACCGGCCCTTTCTCCCACCACGGCCCCGAACGGGCGGCTCCGTTCCGGTTCGTGGTGTGCACGGGACGGTGTTCCGGCGTGCTTTTCTACCGCTGCGCAGATCCTGCGTGGTGGCATGCCCAAGCTTCCGGCCCACCCCGTCGATCCACCCCTTTCAGCCTGCCCGGGCAGTGCGAGACCTCTCGCTGCGGTGCCGACCGCCTCCCGCGCCATCAGCCCACGTCTGTCTTCCGCACGCCCCCACGCGCGGATGCGGAAGACTCCGCCAACAGCAAGGAATGCCGTGAAGCTTCCCCAGGCCAGGCCTCGTTCGCGACGTGCTCTGGACCAGTCCCTGCTCGTACTCGGTGCCACCACCCTGGCCGCCGGGCTGGGCGCGATGACCCTCGCGCCCGGCATCAGCGCGGCCTCCAGCCACCGTGAGGCACCCCTGATCGCGGGGGATCCGCGCGCGGACAACACCGACGTGTACGCGTTCACCAGCCCCGACAAGGCCGACACCGTCACGATGGTGGCCAACTGGATCCCGATGGAGGAGCCGAACGGCGGTCCGAACTTCTACGCGTTCGGTGACGACCTGCGCTACAACATCAAGATCGACAACGACGGCGACGGGAACTCCGACGTCACCTACACCTGGCGCTTCCGCAACAGCTACCGCGACGCCGCGGGCCAGTTCCTGTACAACACCGGCCAGGTCACCTCGCTCAACGACCCGGACCTGAACTTCCGACAGTTCTACGACCTGGTCGTGACCTCCGGCGGCCGGAGCAGGACCGTCCTGGAGGGCGTGCCCGCCGCCCCGTCGCGCACCGGCAAGGCGTCCATGCCGAACTACGCGGCGCTGCGCAACCAGGCGACCCTGAACATTCCCGGTGGCGGCAAGACGTACGCCGGGCAGGCCGAGGACCCGTTCTTCGCCGACCTGCGCGTCTTCGACCTCCTGTACGGCGGCGACCTCAGCGAGCGCGGGCAGGACACCCTGGCCGGCTACAACGTCAACACCATCGCCATCCAGGTCCCCAAGCGGCAGCTCGCCCTGAACGGGAACAGCTCCCGCAACCCGGTGATCGGCATCTGGTCGACCACCGAGCGCGAGGGCGTCACCCTCAGCGACTCCCGCGACAAGGCGCACCAGAGGGACTGGAAGCAGGTCTCCCGCCTGGGCAACCCCCTGGTCAACGAGGTCGTCGTCCCGATCAAGTACAAGGACGCCTTCAACACCCTCAACCCGTCGCAGGACCGTACGGTCAAGGCCGTCGTCGACAAGGTGTACGACCCGATCCTGCCCAAGCTGATCCAGCGGGTCTACAACGTGCCGGCCCCGGCGACCCCGCGCAACGACCTCGCCGAGATCTACCTGACCGGCATCTGCAAGGTCTGCGGGCCCATCAAGGCCGACCTGAACGCGCACCGCCTCAACAAGGACGCGAACCTCAAGAGGATCGTCCCCGCCGAGGAACTCCGCCTGAACACGGCGGTACCGCCGACCGCGTCGCCCAACCGCCTCGGTGTCCTCGCGGGCGACCTGGCGGGCTTCCCGAACGGACGCCGCCTCGCGGACGACGTCATCGACATCTCCCTCCAGGCCGTCGAGGGCGCCGCCCAGACCGGCGTCCTCGTCCCGGCGCTCGCCGACGGCGACAGGGTCGATGCCAACGAGGTCCCGTTCGGCACGGTCTTCCCGTACGTGGCGCTGCCGCACACCAAGAACGTCAACCGGGGCCCGGGCGGCGCCGAGCGCAACGCCGAGCAGTCCTCGGTGAAGGGCTCCGCCGCCCAGGCGCCGGCCCTGACGGCTTCGCGCGCCGCCGCCGTCGGCGCGGTCGGCGCACTGCTCCTGGGCGTCGGCGGCTTCCGCCTGCGCCGCCGCAACGGCAACAGCTGAACCGGGTGCGGCCCGGGGACGGGCCGCGCCCCACGGCGCCGGGGCCGGAGCACGACCGTGTTCCGGTCCCGGCACCGGCACCATCAGGAACCGGGGAGGACCCTTCGTGCCGTACGACGCCACCGCATCCGAGACCACGCCACCAGCTCCGTCGAGGGGCCGCAGACGGCTGCGCGGCGCCGCGGTCGCGCTGGCCCTGGGCGCGGTCATGTTCACCGTGGGCGCCGTCGTCCTGGACCCCGGCGAAGGAGGGGCCGCCCGCCCGCCGGGGAGCACCGCGGCGGCCGGACCGGCGGCCGGTTCCGTCGAGGCCCTCCAGGCGCGGGTGACCCGCCTGCCGAAGGATCCCGGCGGGTGGGCGGCCCTGGGCATGGCCTACGTCCAGCTCGGGCGCACGAACGCCGACCCGGCCGCCTACGCCCGCGCGGAGCGGGCGCTGCGCACCTCGCTGAAGGTGCGGGGCAGCGACAACACGGACGCGGAGACGGGGATGGGGGCCCTCGCGGCGGCCCGCCACGACTTCCCCACCGCGCTGGACTGGGCCCTCAGGGCCACGGCCGACGGACCCTACAGCGCCTCCGCCCACGGGGTCCTCGCCGACGCGTACACCCAGCTGGGCAGGTACGACGAAGCCGACGCGGCGGTCCAGAAGATGACGGACCTGCGCCCCGACGCCGCCTCCCTGGCCCGGGCCTCCTACGCCTTCGAGCTCAGGGGCGACACGGCGACGGCCCGCGAGGTCATGCGCCGCTCCCGCACGGCCGCCGCCACACCGGGTGAATCCGCCTTCGCCCACGCGGTCCTGGTCTCGCTGGCACTGCAGGACGGTGACGTCGAGGACGCCCTGGGCGAGGCCCGGGACGGTCTCCTCGCCGCCCCCGGCGACTCGGCGCTCCTGGAGGCCCGGGCCCGCGCGCATGAGGCACGGGGCGATGCGGACGGGGCGCTGGCCGACTACCGGGCGGCCGTGGCCGTCGCCCCCCTGCCGCACCACCTGCTGGGCTTGGGCGAGCTGGAACAGTCCCTCGGCCACCGCGACCAGGCCGAAGCCCAGTACGCGCTGCTGCGTGCCCAGGAGCGGATCCGGGCCACCACCGCGACGGCCGCCGACACCGACGCGATCCTCTTCGAAGCCGACCACGGCAGCCCCGCGCATGCCGTCACCATGGCCGAAGAGGCCCTGCGCACACGGCCCTTCATCGCCGTCCAGGACGCCTACGCCTGGGCGCTGCACCGGGCCGGCCGCGACACCGAGGCCCTCGTCCAGGCCGACCGGGCGCTCGCCCTGAGCACGCGCAGCGCGGTCTTCCACTACCACCGCGCCGCCATCCACCAGGCCCTCGGCGATCACGACGCCGCCCGCAACGACCTCCGCCGCGCACTGCGCCAGCCCGGCTTCCACCCCTTGTACGAACCGGCCGCCCGTGCCCTGCTCCAGCGAATCGACGCCACCCCATGACCCATGACGCCCCACGCCGCACCCTGACCACCGCGGCCACCCTGGCCACCGCGGCCGCCACCGTGCTGACCGCCACCGCCCTGGCCACGGCCGCGTGCCTGGCCGCCGCGCCCGCCGCGAGTGCCCATCCCCTGGGCAACTTCACGGTCAACTACCACACCGGCCTCACCCTGCACCCCGACCGCATCGATGCCCGCATCGTCGTCGACCGCGCGGAGATCTCCTCCGTCCAGGAACGCGCCCGCGTCGACGCCGACCACGACGGCGGCGTCAGCGACGCCGAAGCCCGTGCGTACGCACGGGCATCCTGCGCCACCCTGATGGGGCAACTGCACGTCAACACGGGGAGCGGGGAGGCGGGCTGGACGGCGGGGCCGGCCTCCCTGGCCTACGAGGCCGGCGAGGCGGGCCTGCGGACCAGCAGGCTCACCTGCGACCTGACGGCCCCGGCCGCGCTCTCGACGGCGAGCGACATCGCCGTGAGGACCGGCTACGACACCCAGCGCATCGGCTGGCGCGAGATCACCGCCGCCGCGCAGGGCATCAGGATCACGCGGTCGGACGTGCCGGCCGTCTCGGGCACCCGCGAGCTGCGCACCTACCCCCAGGACCCGCTCGCCTCCCCCCTCGACCAGCGCTCCGCGCACCTGCGCACCGGACCGGGGCGGGCGGACCTCGCGGTGCCGGCCGTCGCCGACCTGCCCGGCGCGGGTCTGGTCACCGGCCTCCTCGCCGAGGTCACGGGCGCCTTCAACTCCCTGGTCGGCGCCCGGGAGATCACCGTCCCGGTGGGGATCCTGGCCCTGCTCCTGGCCCTCGTCCTGGGTGCCTCCCACGCGGCGATGCCCGGTCACGGGAAGACCATCATGGCCGCCTACCTCGCGGGCCGCCGCGGCACCCGGCGCGACGCCGTGACCGTCGGCGCGACCGTCACCCTCACCCACACCGCCGGCGTCCTCGTGCTCGGTCTCGCCCTGCCCGCCGCCACCCACCTGGCCGGAGAAACCGTCCTCGGCCTGCTCGGCGCCGCCAGTGGCCTCCTGGTCACCGGTATCGGGCTGTGGCTCCTCACGGGCGCGCTGCGAGGCAGGACGCCGCACCACCACCATCACCACGGCGGCCACACCCACGGGCACGGGCACGGGCACGGCCATGACCACACCCATGGCCTCCCGCACGGCGACCACCACGGGCACGGCCACAGCCATGACCACGGACACGGGCACGGCCACGATCACGGGGCGGTGGGCGGGCCGGCCCACCGGACGGGCAGCGTGGCCACGCTCGCTCCCGCCCCCCACGCCCCTCCCGCCGCCGCCCCGGCACCGGCACCGGCACCGGCACCGGCACCCGAGCCGTCCCGGCGCGGCGGGAAGGCCGGGCTCATCGGCATGGGCATCGCGGGCGGACTCGTCCCCAGCCCCTCCGCGCTCGTCGTCCTCCTCGGAGCCGTGGCCCTGGGCCGTACCGCCTTCGGCGTCCTGCTCGTCATCGGCTACGGCCTCGGCATGGCCGCCACCCTCACCCTCGCCGGACTCCTCCTCGTACGCCTGCGCGAACGCATCGAAACCCACCACCGGATCCGCGCCCTGCGCGGCAACGCGCTGCTGCGCGCCCTGGCCCGCACCGGGCCGGCCGCCACCGCCCTCCTGGTCATCCTGGTCGGTCTCGGCCTCACCCTGCGCTCCGTTTCGGGTGCGGGGTGACCCGGACCCCGGGGCGCGTCCCGAACCGGTCAGGAATCGAGAAGCGCGGACGCCGGGGCGCCTCTAGCCTGCTCACCATGGACCTCACCATTCACACGGCCTCGCTCCCGCACGACGACCCGGACGCCTCGCTCGCCTTCTACCGCGACGTCCTCGGCTTCGAGGTGCGCAGCGATGTCGGGCAGGGCAGGATGCGCTGGATCACGGTCGGGCCGGCCGGGCAGCCGGGCACGTCGATCCTCCTGGCGCCGCCCGCGGCCGATCCCGGCATCACCGAGGACGAGCGCCGCACGATCACCGAGATGATGGCCAAGGGCACCTACGGCTGGATCCTGCTGGCCACCGCGGACCTCGACGCCACGTTCGAGAAGGTGCAGGCGGGTGATACGGAGGTCGTCCAAGAGCCGACGGAGCAGCCGTACGGCGTCCGGGACTGCGCGTTCCGCGATCCGGCGGGCAACCTGATCCGCATTCAGGAACTGCGCTGAGCCGTGCGGTTGCGGGCCCGCCCGGCCGGCCCGCCGGTCCACATCACCGAGCGTCCGGGGTACCCGCCGAAGCGGGTACCCCGGACGCTCGACGACGTTGGGGGAAAGAGAAGATGAAACACCACGGGGAGGGTTTCCATGTGTAAGCCCGAATGGCGGCGGGCGCGCGTCGAGGCGCAGCGCCTGGCCGATCTCGCGCGGCTGCGCCGCGTCCGCGACAGGATCGACAGGCAGTACGCGGAGCCGCTGAACGTCGAGGCGCTCGCCCGGGACGTGAACATGTCCGCCGGGCACCTGAGCCGGCAATTCCGCGCCGCCTACGGGGAATCGCCGTACTCGTACCTGATGACGCGCCGCATCGAACGGGCGGCGGCGCTGCTGCGGCGGGGCGACCTCAGCGTCACCGAGGTCTGCTTCGCCGTCGGCTGCGCGTCGCTGGGTACGTTCACCACCCGCTTCACCGAGCTGGTCGGCCTGCCGCCCGGGGCCTTCCGGCGGCAGGCGGCGGACGAGGCGGGGACAGCCCCCGACACGGGGTCGGCGATCAGCGTGGAGGGGATGCCGGCCTGCGTGGCGAAGCAGGTGTCGAGACCGGTCAGGAATCGAGAAGCCCCCGCCGCCGGACAGCCCCTAGCGTGATGGTCATGGCAACCAGCGCTTCCACCGCAGCCCGCACGTCCCTCGCGTCCGTCACCCTCGAGGTGGCCGACCCCGGGGACGCCCGCCGCTTCTACAGCGCCTTCGGCGTCGACGCGTACGTCGGCCTGCGGGCGACGTCCGAGGCCCCCTCCACCGGATTCCGCGGCTTCACACTGGGGCTCACGGTGTCCGGGCCGGCCACCGTCGACGGCTTCTTCGGCGCAGCCGTGGACGCCGGCGCCACGGTCTTGAAGCCCGCCGCGAAGTCCCTGTGGGGCTACAGCGGCGTCGTGCGGGCTCCGGACGGGACGATCTGGAAGATCGCGACCTCGGCGAAGAAGGACACCGGCCCCGACACCCGCGAGATCGACGAGGTCGTCCTGCTGCTCGGCGTCGAGGCCGTGAAGGTCACCAGGCAGTTCTACGCCGACCGGGGCCTGACCGTGGCCAAGAGCTTCGGCGGCAAGTACGTCGAGTTCGCCGCCGGTCCGTCCAGCGCCGTCAAGCTGGCCCTGTACAAGCGCCGCGCCCTGGCCAAGGACCTCGGCGTCCCCGTCGACGGCTCCGGCTCGCACCGCATCGTCCTCGGCGGCACCGCCGACGCCTTCACCGACCCGGACGGCTTCGCCTGGGAGGCCGCCGCGCCGCCCGCCCCCGCATCGTCCTGACGCGCGCCTCACCCCGTCCCTTGGCGCCCGCATACGGCGACTCCGTGGGGGGCCTCGGGGCCGGTGGTCCCGGGGCGTCGTCTACGGTCGCACCATGAGCAGCAGCAGCGGCGTGGTGGTGGACGGGGCGATCCGTGCGGCCTGGGACTCGTACCGGGTCCTGGAGCGACGGACGCCCGCGGAGGACCGTCAGGAGGCGCGGCGGCGGGTCGGCGCCGCGGTGGAGGCGTACGGGCGGGAGGAGGTGTCGCGGGGCACGGTCTTCCTGGTGGGTGTGCTGACCGGATACCTGATCGCCGAGCGGGCCGGTCGCGCGGACCCCCTGGACCCGCTCAGCGATCTGATCCCCGCCGTGATCCGCAGGCTCCCCGCCTTCGAGGCGGCCGATCCGGCTCAGGTGCCGATGGTCACCGGTGTCCTCATGGCCGCCGCGATGGGCATGGACACCGTGGCGTGGCGCGACCGGTTCGGCCGGATCACGGACGAGGAAGCGCTGGTGCACGGTTTCGTGCTCTGCCTGCTCGCCGACCTCTTCGATTCCCTGGCCGGGCGGCCCGGGGTCATCGACCGGATGATGCGGGAGACGTTCGACTCGATGGCGGCCGGCCACGGCTGACGGCGCCGGAACACCGTTGTCAGTGGGGCCTCGTAGCGTCTTGGGCATGACGCGAACCGCACACACCTTCGCCTACGCGGGCTCCTCCACGCTGGCCGGATCCGGCACCGGCCGCAGTCTCGGCCTGGAGACCTCCGGCGGCCTGACCCCGACCGGTCTGGAGGCCCACCCGCACTTCTTCTCGGGGTTCCTGAGCGCGCCTCAGGCCGCCGCGCGCGGCCTGCTGGCCGTCGCGGACGTGGCCGGCGCCCGCTACTTCCGGCGGAGCGAGCGGGCGTCCCTCGACCCCGTGGTCACCGCCAACGGCGACCGGCTGCGCTTCGAGTCCTTCTCCGGATGCTGCGGGGTCTACGCCCGCCTCGATGTGCTGCCCGAGGGGCTCGGCGGGGCGGACACCGGTCACGGCACCACCAACGTCGACGTCAACAACCCGCTGCGCCAGGCGCTTTCACGGCTCACCGACGATGATCCGCTGCACCTGCGCGTCGGGCCCGACGAGCTCGCGGTGACCACCCTCGACGGGCCGGTCGTCGAGAAGAAGGTGCCGCTGCCCGACCGCTGGTTGCGCGGCTTCGCCGAGGCCCAGGCCATCACCACCGGCTTCGACCTCCGTGCGGAACTGACCGCCACCGAAGCCGTCCGGTTCCTGCGCTCCCTCCCCCGCGGCTCCGCCACCGGCGGCGCGGCCGGCGGCCCGCTGTGGGTGGTCCCCGCGGGCCGGACCCTGCGCCCCACCACCCGCCCGGTGCCCGGGGCGGTGTGCCTGCCCGGCCCCGAACGGCTCGCCGCCTTCCAGCGGGTGCTGCGCCAGGCCACCGCCCTGCGCGTGTACGGGCCCGTACCCGACGGGGCCGCGCCCACGGCCTCCGCGTGGGAGGTCGCCCTGCCCGGCATGCGGCTCACGCTCACCCTCTCCCCCGAGGCCGACCGCGGGTTCTCCGGCGAGGGCGGCGTGCTGGAGGCCCTCGCCACCGACACGGCGGCCGACGACGCCGACCTGGTGGCCGTCCTGCTCGCCTGGGAGCCGCGCGTCGACCCCGGTGACCTCGCCGAGCAGTCGGGGCTGCCCGTCCAGCGGGTCCGCGCCGCCCTCACCCGGCTGGGCACGGCCGGCAAGGTCGGCTACGACCTGTCCGAAGCCGCCTACTTCCACCGCGAACTGCCGTACGACGCGCGGCGCGCCGAGCGGCACAACCCGCGGCTGGTCGCCGCCCGCGCCCTGCTCGCCGAAGGGGCCGTCACCTTCGACGGCCCGGCCACGGCGTACGTGGCCTCCGGCGAACGGCGCTACCGGGTGCGGGAGTCGGGCGGCGCGTTCAGCTGCACCTGCCAGTGGTGGGCCGACTACCGCGGGCGGCGCGGGCCCTGCAAGCACGCCCTCGCCGCCCGCATCGCGCGCGGCGCCGCCCCCATCGCCATCGCCAACGCCCATGCCCAGTCCACCGCCACCGCCACCGTCACCGGAGACGCACGATGACCAGCCCGCTCGACGTCCTCACCGCCGTCCGCGCCGGACATACCCGCCGGATACCCGCCCTGCTGGCCCGGCTGGACCGGGTACAGCGCAGCGACCTGCTGGCCGGGCTGAAGGAGCTGCGCGCCGAGCTGCGGGCCTCCGGCTGGGAGCGCTGGCAGGAGCGCGGGCTGGTGAGCCCCGCCCTGCTCGTCGCGGGCGCCGCCTGTCAGACCGGCGCCGCCGCCGCGGCCTCCTGGATCGGCGGCCGCGACATGCGCCGCGGCGGGCGCACCTGCGACGGCGAACTCCTCCAGGTGCTGGCGGACCGCGAACCCCGATGGCTCGGCGACCTCGCCCAGCGGCTCGCGGCCCGCCCCGCCACCGCCCAGGAGGACTACCCGCTCATCGAGGAACTCGTCCGGCGGGCCGGCTGCCCCATGCCCACCAGCGACGGCTGCGTCGAGGGCTGGGCGACGGCCGCCTGGTCCGAACGGGGCACGCTCACCGACGCGCTGCGCCGCGATCCCCACCTGGCCGTCTTCATCCCCCGCCTGTTCGAGACGGCGGAACCGGTGGCCGCCTTCGCCTGGCACAGCGAGCCCGGCGCGCAGCACCACTGGCCCGCCACCCTGACCCGCCTCGCGGCCGAGGGGCGGCTCGACCGCGCCGCACTCCTCGACGGCTGCACCGCCCGCCTGGTGCGCGGCGGCCCGGTCCAGCACCTGCGGCCGTACCGGTCCGTCCTGGAGGCCCTGCAGCCGACCGTGGAGGAGGAACGGGAGCGGACCGCCGACTGGCTGGCGCTCGCCGCCGACGCCCCCTCCCCCGTCGCCGGGCACGCGCAGGAGGTGCTGGCCCGCCTCGCCACGGCAGGCCAGGTCACGCCCGCGCTGCTGGCGGAGATGTCCGGCGCGGTGTTCTTCCGCCCGGAGAAGAAGCTCGTACGGGCCCAGCTGACGCTGCTCGGCAAGGTGCTCGCCCGGGAACCGGACGCCGCGCCCGAGCTGCTGCCGGTGCTCGGCGAGGCCTTCGGCCATCCGGACACGGATGTCCAGGAGCGGGCCCTGAAACTGGCCGCCGCACACCTCGGTGACGATCCGGCCCTGCGCGCCGAACTCGCCGACCGCGCCCATCTGCTCAGCCCCGGGCACCGGGCGCGGGCCGTGGCCCTGCTCGGGGCGGACGCCGCACCCGAGGAGGAAGAGGGCCCGTACCAGGAGATCCTGCCGCCGCCCCCGCTGCCCACGCCGCTCGCCCCGTCCCCCGAGTCGGTGGAGGAGACCGTCGAGCTCGTCTCGGCCGCCGTCCACGCCCGTACTCCGTCGGTCGAGGACTTCGAACGGGCCCTCGACGGACTGGTCCGCCAGGCCCACCGGGACCGCGCCGCCCTGGCCGCGGCCCTGCGCCCGGCCCTGGCGGACCGCTACTGGCTCGACCCCGCCCGCCTGCACTACTACCGCGACGAGCTGGGAGGGCTGGAGGGCGTCGCCGCCGCCGTCCTGGACGCCCGGCCGGCCGGGCCGAAGCAACAGGCGCTGATCAGCTGGCGCAGCGACTGCCACCACAGCGACGCCTTCGCCGCCCGCAACGCCCGCGTCGCCGAAGCCGCCCTCGGCATCGCGGCCGGCCCGCCGCCCTTCCTGCTCGCCACCCCCACGCTGACCGACGGATCCCTGGACCCCAACGTCCTGGTCGCCCGGCTCGCCGAGTACGTCCGCGTGGGCGCCGCCCCCGGCCCGGCGGACTTCGCGCAGGCCCTGCTCCGGGTCGACCGCGACGCGTCCGCCCTGCCCGGGGCGGCGGGCCTGGGCACCCCCGAGGGCGAGCGGCTGGCGGCGTGGATCGGCGGGGCGGGCCGGCCCGCCTCCGTCACCCGCCGCAACGCCCCGGCCGAGCACCACCGCTACGACGGCCATCCGGAGCGCCCCGTCCTGGACACCGGCGAGCGGCCCGTGGTCGTGGCGGAGTTCCCCGCCGCCTTCGGCGAGCTCGGGCGGGCCCGGAAGGGGGCCGGCCGCTGCTGGGACGGAGAGGGGCCCGAGGAGCTGATCGCGGTGCTGCCCCAGGACCGCGAGGTGCTCGCCGCCTGGTCGCTCGCGGCCGTCACCTCCTGCGCCCTCGACGACGAGCGCGGTGGCACCGACATGCTGCCCGGACTCGCCGCCGCGGGCCCCGCCGGACCCGCCCTGCACCTCGCGGTCGCCCTCGGCCTCGGCTCCCGGCACCCCGAGGACCGGCTCCGGTCGGTCGACGCACTGCTCATCCTCGCGGGACGCGGCGAGCTGGACACCGTACGTCTCGGCGCGGATCTCGCCGAGCTGCTGGAGCTGGGCACCGTCAAGCCCGGCCGGCTCGCCGACGCACTGCGTACGGCGGCCGCGACCGGGGCCCACGCCACGACCTGGTCCGTCCTCGCCGCGGTGCTGCCCGCACTGCTCACCGGCTCCACGGACCCGCGCGGTACGGGGGAGCTGCTGGAGACCGCCGCCGTGTGCGCCGAGCAGTCACGGGCGGTGGCACCGGAGCCGCCCGCCGCGCTCGACGCCGTCGCGTCCCGTACCGGCCGCTCCCGGCTGGTCACGCAGGCGGCCCGGCTCCGCGACGCCCTGCACCGCAACCGGGAGGCGATGGCCACGGCCGCGGGGTGAGACGGCCGTGACGGCGGCGCGGATCGAGGATCCACCGGCCGCGCCGTCGACCGCGGATGACGGGGCGGGCGCGGGACTCACGCGTGGTCGTACTTCAGGCCGATGCCGAGGGTGCTCTGCGCGGGGAGGAGCCCGGTGGCGACGATGTCGAGCACCGGCGGCACGAGCAGTTCGGCCAGCCGGGCCGTTTCCGCGGGCGTGAGCGCCTCCCAGGGGGCGGCCGCGAGCTCGTCGGTGAGCTGCTCCACCGCGCTGCGGACCCGGAGCCCTTCGGGGGTGGCCCGGCCGTCGGCTTCCAGCAGGCCACGGGCGGCCAGGCGTTCGCGCGCGGCGGTCCAGTCCTCGCCGGTCCACCGCCTGCTGGCGAACACCTCGTCCGGTGCGGCGCCGGCCGCGGCGTGCGAGACCAGGGACTCGGCGGGGCCGAGGCCGTGGGTCTGGAGGGCGGCGATGTGGCCGTCGCCGCGGTGCTCGCGCAGGATGGTGGCGGCCTGCCAGAGCACCTCGTGCGGCTCGTCGGGCCAGGGCAGGGCGGCGTTGGCGGCGGCCATGGGGCGGCCCGCGGTGTCCGCGGCCTCGGCGGCGCGACGGGCGAGTTCCGCGGCCTCGCGCAGCTCCGGCGAGCCGATCCGGTCGCCGAGGAGCCGGCGCAGCGCGCGGTCGACCGCCGTGTTCCGGGCCGCCAGGACCCGCTCGGGGGCCGCGGTCCGCCAGGCGGGCGCGGCGAAGCGTTCCACCATCCGCGGGCTGAAGCTGTAGAAGAGGGCGTTCACCACCCCCGGGACGGCCGGGCCGAGGGGCGCGGCGCGGTAGGCGAAGTAGCCCGGCCAGCGCTCGTCGGTGGCGTAGCCGAGGCTCGCGGCTTCCTCGGAGGCCTCCGCCGCGTAGTAGAGCGTGGCGTGCACCGGCTCCAGCAGCTGCCACATCTGCCGGACCGTTCCCAGATTGTGCTTCACGTCGTTTCCTTCGCTGTCTCGGCGCACATCCCCATGAACCTGACAGTGACTAGATTCCGCCATGACCTTCATCTTGTCAATGGCTACTTGTCGGCGACTAGATACGGGGTAGCCTGCTGTGCATGGCCGCCCCACGCACGTACCACCACGGCGATCTGCGCCGAGCCGTCCTCGCCGCCGCCGTCGAGGTCATCCGGAGCGACGGCGTCGCCGCGATCAGCCTCCGTGACCTCGCCCGCCGCGCCGAGGTTTCGCACGCCGCCCCTGCCCACCACTTCGGGGACAAGGCGGGGCTGCTGACCGCCATCGCCACGGAGGGATTCGACCTGCTGGCCGCCGCCCTGGCCACGGTGCCGGCCGACGCAGCGCACCGGCTGCGCGAAATGGGCGCGCGGTACGTGGAGTTCGCCCTGGGCCATCCGGCCCACTTCGAGGTGATGTTCCGGCCCGGGCTGCTCCACCACGACGATCCGGAACTCGCCGCCGCGAAGGAACGCGCCTCGCGCCCGCTGCACGCGGGCGCCCGCGACCTGCCGGCGAACGGGCGCGCACCCGATGCGCGGCGCACCGCACTGGCCGCCTGGTCGCTGGCGCACGGCTTCGCCACCCTCCAGCTCAGCGGCAGCCTCCCGGCGCCGGAAACCGACCCCGTCGAGACCTTCCGCGCGCTGGTCGACGACTCCCCGGCAGCGCCGGCCACCTAGGCCGTCTCTTCCGGACCTTGCCTGACCCGCGCCGACCGGCAAGATCCGAAAGAGGCGACCTGGCCGCCCCGCCCCGGAGCACGGCGGGGGCCGACGGGCCCGCCACACCCGTGCCCCTCCTACGGATCCGCCGGGGCGACGTACCCACCCTGCCGTTTCCGGCGGGTCCGGCCGGCCCCTCCCGGGCTCAGGCGTACGGGCTCCACCGGCCGAAGCGGGCCATCAGCCGCTTCGCGGCCTTCTCGTCCAGGCCGAGCGCGGCCGCGGCCTGGGCGGTGGTCAGGTCGGCGCGGGTGCCGCGGGCGGCCCAGTACCCGGCCCGCTCCGCGGTGACCTCCAGCCGGCGGGCCGCGCGCACCCCGGCCACCGGGGACGTGGTGGTCAGCCTGTCGATCTCCTCCTCCAGCTGCGCCAGGAGTGCCGTCACCGAGTCCGGCAGCGGGACCGCACCCGCCTCGACCCGGGCGGTGTGCCCGTCCCAGTCCCGGTCACAGGCGTCCGCCTGCTCGTCCCCCGCCTCCTCCAGGTCCGCGGCACCGATCAGCGCCCAGTCGAGACGGTGCTCCGGGCCGTTCCAGCCGCAGGAGCACACCGCGCGCAGCGCGGCGGCCCGGGGGATGCGCGCGGAGCGGCCGTCGTAGACGCTCCACTGCGTCACCGACTGGCCGGCCGAGCCCGAGCCGGTATCGAAGTACACCGGTCCCGGAACGCTCCCGTCGTCCAGGAGCACACCGACCCAGCCCTCGTGCGAGGCGCCGAACTCCTCCGTCGTCCACGTATCGCGACCCTCCACAACACCCTCCCGCCACCCGGCCCCCGGGCGGGTCCGGCCGGACCCGCCCGGCTCCGACCATGCCGCAGCCGCACGGGGACGCGGGCCCGAATCCACGGACGAGCGACTCAACGCCCCTACGGGCCGGCTTCCACGGGCCTGGACGCGTAGTGCCGCGGCCGGTGGGGGGCGCGCGGCCGGCCGGTCGCGGGCGGGGCGCCGTAGCATCGGGCGGAGCGGTACCGACCGGTGCGGCCACCGGCCGGAGCATGGCGCCCCGCACCCGGCGGGCCGCCGATTTCTGGGGGCGTCTCGTGAACCATCGCGCCGGACGCGGCAGCACTACAGGTCAGGGCGCCGGCGGTCCGGCGGCGGCCGGTGGGCTGCGGCAGGTCACCCGCCCGCTGCACCCCGCGTTGCGGCCGTACATGTGCGGTCGCATCGGTTACTCGCACCTGGCCCCGCCCTACCGGGTGCAGATGGTCCCGACCGGGCACGTCGTCGTGACGGTGAACCTGGCGGAACCGTTCAGCCAGGTCCGCCGCCTGGGGACGCCCGGGCCGGGCACCGGGCGGATCAGCTCGCTGGTGGTCGGGATGGAGGACCGGCCCGCACTGTGCGATCACCCCGGGGGCCGGCAGGAGGTGATCCGGCTCGCGTTCACGCCGCTCGGCGCCTACCGGCTGTTCGCCCTGCCCATGCGGGAGTTGACCAACATGGTGGTGGGGCTGGACAGCGTGCTGAGCC
Source organism: Streptomyces sp. NPDC048507 (assembly GCF_043199995.1). Lineage (NCBI taxonomy): Bacteria > Bacillati > Actinomycetota > Actinomycetes > Kitasatosporales > Streptomycetaceae > Streptomyces > Streptomyces sp. NPDC048507. The sequence goes on from NZ_JBICWZ010000021.1 coordinate 63,207, forward strand.
CGGAGACCGACGCCCTGGTGGAACGGCTGGCGGCCACCCCCGACTGGGACGCCCGGTTCGACCTGCTCGACGCTGTGCTGCTCGGCCGGCTGGACCGGGGGCCCGCGCCCGCGCCCGAGGTCGACCACGTATGGCACCTGCTGGCCGCCTCGGCCGGCTCGGTCCCCATCGTCGGCCTCGCCGAGGAGGTGGGCTGGAGCCGCAGCTACCTGGTCCGCCGGTTCACCCAGCAGGTCGGGCTGACGCCGAAGACCGCGGCCCGGGTGCTGCGGTTCCGTCGCGCCACGGAGATGCTCGCCGGCGGAACCGTCAGCCTTGCCGGGCTCTCGGCCGCCTGCGGCTACTACGACCAGGCCCACCTCAACCGTGAGTTCCAGGCCCTGGCCGGGATCACCCCCGGCCGGATGACCACGGCCACCCGGCCGGTCGAGGACGCCCTCGCCCTCTGAGGCGAGGTCACATTCGTCCAAGCCAGGTCCCTGCGCACCCTCCTACGCTTCCCCGTGCGGTGCCGGTCGTCACCACGTCGGCCGTGCCCGCGGGCGCGCCGGGGCGGGAGCAGGGGCGGGCGGCGTGACGGCACCGCGGGGGTGTGGCCCACGACGGGCCCGGGTGTCACGGGACGAGCGGGGAGGGGACTGCGATGACGGCGCCGTTGCGCGCGGGTGACCCACGCGAGGTGGGCGGCCATCGGCTGCTGGGGAGGCTGGGGGGCGGGGGGCTGGGGACGGTGTTCCTCGGCCGCTCGCGCAGCGGACGGCTGCTCGCGGTCCGGGTGGTCGCGCCGGAGCTGACCGCCGACGTCGGGTTCCGGCGCCGGTTCGAGGAGATGGTGGCCTCCGCGCGCGCCGTGAGCAGCTTCCACACCGCGCAGGTGGTGGACGGTGCCGCGGACGGTGCCGTGCTCTGGCTGGCCGGCGAGTACATCGCGGGGCCCTCGCTGCGGGAGACGGTGACGGTGCACGGGCCCCTGCCGGTGGCGGCGGTCCGGGCCCTGGGATCCGGTCTGGCGGAGGCGTTGGCGGGGGTGCACGCGGCCGGCCTGCTGCACGGTGGCCTCACCCCGGGCGACGTGATACTCGCCGGCGACGGTCCGCGCCTCACCGACTTCGCCCTGGCCCGGTTGTGGGACGCCGCGCACCCCTCCCGCACGGTCGCCGCCGCAGCGGGCGGCACCTTCCTGGCACCGGAGCAGGTGCGGGCCGGCACGACGCTTCCGGCCTCGGACGTGTTCGCGCTCGGCGGGGTGCTGGTCTTCGCCGCCACGGGGCGCAACGCGTTCGGCTCCGCGTCCGGTTCGGACGCGCTGATCCGGCTGGTCGACGGGGAGCCGGACCTCGACGGAGTGCCCGCCGAGCTGCTCGGCCTGGTCCGGGCCTGTCTGGCCAAGGACCCGGAACGGCGGCCGGCCGTCGGCGAGGTCCTGCGGAGCCTGGCCGGGAACCCTCCGGACGCGTGGCTGCCGTCGGCCGTGGCGGGGATGGTCGGGGAGCGCCAGGCGCAGGCGGGGGCGCACGGCGCGGCGCGGCCGCCGGGGCGGCGGGCGCTCCTGCTGGCCGCGGGGGCCGGGGTCATCGGGCTGGTGGGCGTACCGGTCGGGATCCGGCTCGCCGCGGGCGACGCCCCCGGGACGCCGGGACCGGCGGCCACACCCCCGGCCGCGCCACCGGCCACGGACGGAGCTTCCGGGCCCGGGGCCGTGCGGCTCGGCCAGGCCACCACGATCGAGCTCGGCCCCAACGACACCGACTCCCGGAGCCTCGCCTACAGCGCGGACGGCAAGCTCCTGGCGGTGGGTGCGCTGAACAAGGTGGTCCTGATCGACCCGGCCACGCGGACCAAGGTGGGAGACATCACGTTCAAGCGCGCCGTGAGCCACGTGTCGGCGGTCGCGTTCAGCCGCACCGCGGGCATGCTGGCCGCCGCCTACACCCTGCCGCCCGACCTGACCAGCAAGGAGCCGGACGCCCATCAGAACGGGAGGGTGGCCGTCACGTTGTGGGACATCGCCGCCCGCCGTGAGGCGGTGATGCTGTCCAGCCCTTCCGAGGGAAACCTGCTGGGGCAGGCGCACACGTTGGCGTTCAGCCCGGACGGACGGCTGCTGGCGCTCGGCCGGGACGGGCGCGACAGCATCGGCAAGGCCATCGTGTGGGAGGTGAGTTCGGGCAGACAGGTCGTCTCCCTGCCGGTCGGCCCCGGCTCGAACGGAACCTTCGGCCGGGCGGGCAGCGTCGTGTTCAGTCCGGACGGCAAGGTGCTGGCCGTCGGGTACGGGAGCGACCTGAAGGGGGCGGTCGACCTCTTCGACACCGCCTCCTTCGCCCCGGTCACCACCATCGGCCTGGAGGAGACGGACATCTTCGGTGTCACCGCCCTCGCCTACGCCCCGGACGGCCGGACGCTCTACGGGGCGTACGGCGGCATCGCCGGGTGGGACACGGCCACCGGAAAGCTGAGCACCACCTTCGCCGAGCTCAAGTCCCGCTACCAGTCGCTGTCCCTCAGCCCCGATGGGAAGATGCTCGCCGGGTCCGGCTCCGCGGGCCGTGGGGTGGTGCTCTGGGCCCTGCCCTCCGGTCGGCGGACGCCGGTGCCGACGGGGCGCACCGGCGCCGCCCTCGTGGCGTTCGGCCCCGACAGCAAGACGATCGCGGTGTGCACCGACACCCCCGAACTGCTGGCAGCGGTCCAGATCCGGTCGGTCGGGTGACCGAGGCGCCGGACGGGACGGATCCCCGTCACGTCGGGCCGTACGAGCTGGTACGGCGGCTCGGCCGGGGCGGGATGGGCGAGGTGTTCCTCGGGCGTTCGCCGGGCGGGCGGCTGGTCGCGGTCAAGGTGGTGGCCGCCGGACTCGCGCACGACGCCGAATTCCGCCGCCGGTTCGCCCTGGAGGTCAGCGCGGCGCGGAAGGTGGGCGGCTTCTACACGGCGCAGGTCGTGGACGCGGACACCGACGCCGTACGGCCCTGGCTGGTCACCGCCTACATCCCCGGGCCCTCGCTGCACCAGGCGATCCGGGACACCGGACCGCTGCCCGAACGGGCGCTGCGGGTGCTCGGCTCCGGCCTGGCCGAAGGACTGGCCGCGATCCACGCCGCCGGCCTGGTCCACCGCGATCTGAAGCCCGGCAACGTCATCGTCGCCGACGACGGCCCCCGCGTCATCGACTTCGGCATCGCCCGTGCCCTCGACGGCGGCCAGCACACCGGCACGGTGATCGGCACACCCGGCTACATGTCGCCGGAGCAGGCACGGGGCGAGCCGACCGGGCCGGCCTCCGACGTCTTCGCGCTCGGCTGCGTCCTCGCCTTCGCGGCCACCGGGCACAGCCCCTACGGGCAGGGCCGCCCGGACGTCATCCTCTACCGGACGGTTCATCAGGCCCCCGATCTGGACGGGGTTCCCGAGGAGCTGGCCGCCCTCGTCCGGATCTGCCTGGCCGCGGATCCGGGGAAACGTCCGCCGGTGTCGGAGGTGCTGCGCCACCTGGCGACCTCGGCCGAGGACACGCAGTGGCTGCCCGCCGGGGTGGCCGCGATGATCAGCGAGCTGCGCGGCGAGACGCTCGTGCTGCCGGAGCGGGCGACCGTCAGGGCGCGCACCGCTGACCGGCCGGTGCGCCGTCGGGCCCTGGTGGCCGCGGCCGCGTCGCTGGCCGTCGGCGGCGCCGTCTGGGCCGCGCTGTCGTTTCCGCTCCCGTTCCGCGGGGGCGGCGCGGGAGCGGTGGGAGCGGGGCCGACGAGCACGGTGGCGGCCTGGAGCGGCGACCCGTGCGACCTGGCCACCTACGAATTCCTCCAGCACAACCACCTCACCAGCGTGGGGCAGCACGACGACTTCACCGACGGCTCCGCGGCGGTTCAGACCTGCACCTGGAGGCTGGGGGCGGCGACGGCGGGCAACCACCGCTCGATGACGCTCGCCTACTCCAAGGCGCCGTTCCGGATGATTTCCGACCGCAAGGCGCCGCAGGACATGAGCAAGATCGACCTGACCGCCCTGGAGTCCGGCTCGGCCTACGCGGACCGGTACGACCGGCAGTGCGAGGTGAGCTGGCGCACCCCCGACGGCTACGCCGCGGTCGTCCAGGACAGTCCGGACGGTCCTACCGACTGTTCCGGCGTCGCCGCCCTCGCCGTCTACCTGTCGCCGAGGCTGGCCGGTGGAACGAAGCACACCTAGGACCCGCGCCGTTCAGTGGGGCGCGGGTCCTGCCGGCGAGCCGGCCCAACGGCGTCGGCCCTAGATCTCGTAGTCCCGCGCGAATTCGTCCCAGGGGGTGTCACGGAGTGCGGGGTCGGCTTCCTGGCCCGACGGGACGTGCGGGAGGTTCTGGAACCAGGCCACGGTGAGGGAGGAGCGATGCAGCACCGGGTCGAGTCCGGGATCGACCGGCGTCGAGCGGAAGACGCCGATGCACGTCACGTGAGGCAGCAGTTCGGCAGGGCCGAAGGCGCCGGCGAAGTGGTCCGGGTACTCGCGCGAAGGCTGCACGAGATGGACCGGGGCGAAGGTGAAATCGCGTTCGGCTTCCCGCCGGAGGCGCTCGACCTGCATGTCGTTGACCCGCTTGAACGGGTAACCCTCGATGAGCCCTCCGTAGGTCGAAGACATCCGCAGCTCGGTGAGCTCGATCGAGCGACCGGACGAGAGGACCACGTGACTCAGCGACATGCCGTCACCCTATGCTCATGCGCCACTTGCGCCACACCTGATTTTCAACGCCCCGGGGTGCGCGGTGAACTCGGGGTCCTGGAGCGGGAGCGGGAGCGGGCTTCGGCGGACGCTTGCGGTCCGACTGCACGAGGATTGGTCCATACCTATTGACCGCCCCCGTCGGCCCTCATACGATCCGGACCGGCACAGCCCCACCTGTCCCCCCACCCCACACACCCGGAGCCGGGCGTCGCATCCCCATGCGTTGGTCATGCCCATGACGCCCAGCGGGAAGGGAGCACCACATGCTCCGTCGGCGGTCACGCACTCCACGCCCCACGAGCGGGCCCCGTCCACCCGAGGATCCCGGCCGCGGAAACGGTGGCGGCCGGGCGTACGGGGCCCACCGCGCCGGGCGCGGGCCGTCCGCCCTGGCGCGTTCCCTGGCCGGAGTGGGGGCCGCCGCCCTCATCGCGGCGGGGATCGCGGTGTCCGGCACCGGGCCGGCCGGTGCCGCCGACGCCGAGCCGGTGGCCAACTCCGGTTTCGAGAACGGGCTCTCCGGCTGGACCTGCTCCGGCGGCTCCGGCGCCGCCGTCGGCAGTCCGGTCCACTCCGGCGCCGCCGCCCTCAAGGCCACGCCGAGCGGCTCCGACAACGCCCAGTGCAGCCAGACCCTGAGCGTGCAGCCCAACTCCGCGTACACGCTCAGTGCCTACGTCCAGGGCAGCTACGTCTATCTGGGGGCGAGCGGTACGGGCCTCGGCGGCGCACAGTCCACCTGGACGGCGAGCAGCCCGTCGTACGGCCGGCTCAGCGTCGGCTTCACCACCGGCCCGAACACCACCTCGGTGACGGTCTACCTGCACGGGTGGTACGGACAGCCCGCGTACTACGCGGACGACGTATCGCTCGTCGGCCCCGGCGGCAGCACCCCCACGCCGACGCCGACGCCCACTGCGACCCCGACCCCGACCCCGACTCCCACGCCGACCGCCACTCCCCCGACCACGCCGCCGCCCACCACGACGCCCCCGCCCGGTGAGACCTGTCCCACGAAGCCCAAGCCGTCGGGGAAGGTCCTCCAGGGTTACTGGGAGAACTGGGACGGCGCCGCCAACGGCGTCCACCCCGGCATGGGCTGGATCCCCCTCACGGACAGCCGGATCGCCGCGCACGGGTACAACGTCATCAACGCCGCCTTCCCCGTGATCCTTTCGGACGGCACGGTCCTGTGGCAGGACGGCATGGACGCCGGCGTCAAGGTCGCCACCCCTGCCGAGATGTGCCAGGCCAAGGCGGCGGGAGCGACCGTCCTGATGTCGATCGGCGGGGCCGCCGCGGGGATCGACCTGAGCTCCAGCACCGTCGCCGACAAGTTCGTGGCGACCGTCGTCCCGATCCTCAAGAAGTACAACTTCGACGGGATCGACATCGACATCGAGACCGGGCTCTCCGGCAGCGGCAACATCAACACCCTGTCCGCCTCCCAGTCCAACCTGATCCGCATCATCGACGGCGTCCTCGCCCAGATGCCGGCGGGCTTCGGTCTCACCATGGCTCCCGAGACCGCCTACGTCACCGGTGGCAGCGTCACCTACGGATCCATCTGGGGCTCCTACCTGCCGGTCATCAAGAAGTACGCCGACAACGGCAAGCTGTGGTGGCTCAACATGCAGTACTACAACGGCAGCATGTACGGCTGCTCCGGAGACTCCTACCAGGCCGGAACGGTGCAGGGCTTCACCGCGCAGACCACCTGCCTCAACAACGGTCTGACCATCCAGGGCACCACCGTCAAGGTGCCCTACGACAAGCAGGTGCCGGGCCTGCCCGCCCAGCCCGGCGCGGGCGGCGGCTACATGGCCCCCGGCCTCGTCGCCCAGTCGTGGAACGCGTTCGGCGGCTCGCTCAAGGGGCTCATGACCTGGTCGGTCAACTGGGACGGCTCGAAGGGCTGGTCCTTCGGCGACGGCGTCAAGTCCCTCCAGGGACGCTGACGTTCCACCGGCCGCCCCCGCGGGGCCCAGACCCCGGTCCGTACCGGGGTCCGGGCCCCGCGGCCGCGCGGTCCTCGCCCGCCGGGGCGCGGGGCGGGGATCCGCCGCTACGGGGTAGCGGCCGGCCGCGCGGTGCCCGGTCCGGTGGCGGGCGCCCTGCGGGCGTGCAGGACGTGCGCCTCCAGCGGCAGGGGGCTGCGGTCGAGGAGCTCCAGGCCGGCGTCGGCGAGCAGTCGGGCGTAGTGCTCGGCGCTGCGTTCGCGGCCGCCGACGTTGCACCTCATGTGGAGGTCCCAGGCCGTGGCCAGTGAGGGGGAACCGTCCGTCGGCAGGAGCCGCTCGACGATCAGCAGGTCGGCGTGGTCCGGCATCGCGCGGGCGCAGTGCCGCAGGATCTCGCCGCACCGGTCGTCGTCCCAGTCGTGCAGGACGCGGGAGAGGACGTAGACGTCACCGCCGTGGGGGACGTCGGCGAAGTCGCCGCCGCGGTAGTCGCAGCGGGCCCCGCAGCCCAGGGCGTCGAGCGAACGGCGGGCGGCCTCGATCGCGTGGGGGCGTTCCAGGAGCACGCCGCGCAGTCCCGGGTGCGCGGTGAGGATGCGTCCCAGCAGTTCTCCGTTCCCGCCCGCCACGTCGACGACGGTACGGGGGGCGGGGGCCCGCGCCGCCTCGGTGATCACCGGATGGGCCGGGACCGGGTGGAACATGCGCGAGCTCGCCGCCATGGACCGGTCGAAGAGGTCGGCGAGCGCGGGGTCGCGCGCGAAGTGGTCGAAGTGGTTCTCGCCGAAGAGGTGGTCGAAGGCCGGCTGCCCGGTCCGTACGGTGTGGTCGAGGGCGGCGAAGGAACGGTAGAAGGGGCCCGCGTACATCAGGGCCAGCGGGCGCATCGTGTCCGGGTGGTCGGCGCGGAGCAGGGAGCCGAGCGGGGTGAGCCGGAAGCCGTCCTGGCCGGCGGCGTCCTCGGTCACGACGCCGAGCATCGTGAGGTAGCGCAGGAGCGCGGCGAGGCCTTCGGGGTGGGTCGCGGTGCGCCGGGCCAGCTCCCGGGTGTCGGTGGCGGCGGCGGTCTCCATGGCTTCGGGCACGCGCAGGTGCGCGAACGTGGCGAGGGCCTGGGTGGTCCAGGCCCCGGTGAGGAGGTGAAGGAGCGTTTCGGCGGGCCGGTTCACGGCGGGGCGCTCCACATGGGCGGCGAGGGCCTCGCGGTGGTCGCCCGGCGCGTAGAGCTCCAGACGCCGGTAGCCGCACGTCGCGTCCGCGGGGGTGGTGAAGTACAGGACGGTGCCGTCCTCGTGCGGGTTGTAGCCGCCGCCGTCGGGCCGTGCCCCGTACCGGGTGAGCACCGCGCACAGGCCGCGCAGCACCAGCGGGTCGGGGCGTTCCAGTTCGAAGGCCACATGGGCCTCGTGGCCGAGGGCGCGCTCGTGCGCCGCGACCGGTTCCAGGTCCGACCGGTCGGGCACCGTGAGGGCGAACACTTCCACGGCGCGGCGCTCCCCCGCCCGTCCGTGGACGCGGGGGCGCAGGATGCGGACGTCGAGCTCGGCCGGGTCACGGCGGTGCCGCCGGGCCAGCCGGTCCCGTACGACGACGCTGGGCTGGGAGGGGGTGTCGGCGGCCAGTCCGCAGGCGGCGAGCTGACCGCGCAGGTGCTGCGCGTCCGCCGGGAAGAGCAGGATGCCCACGTGGGCGAACCGGCAGTGCGCGGCGAGCGCGGCCAGCTCCGGGCCGCGCAGGCCGGGCAGCAGGCGGGGCAGCAGGGTCGCCGTGCCGTGTTCCCGTACGAAGGCGGCGGCGGCGCGCAGGCGCACCGTGTCGTGCGCGCGGTCGCGGCCGGGGGCGTGGTCGTGGGAGGGGGCGTGGTCGTGGGAGGGCGGCGTTTCGCCTGGCGGCGCCGGGTCGGCGGGGAGGGTCGCTTCGTCGGGGAGGGTCGTCGTCATCGCGGAACTGTCCTCGGGTGGGTACGGGGGTGGGGGGACGGAGGAGCGGAGGGCGCCCGGAGGCCCGGTCACACGCCGACGTAGTTCTCGGCGAACCAGTCCTGGTGCGCCCGGGAGGTGCGCAGGGAGTCGAGGCGGGCGTGCCGCAGGGAGGTGTGGAAGAACGATCCGCCTGATGTCTCCCGGTCGGGGATCTCGTGCAGCAGGCCGGTCATCCACGCGGTGAATTCCTGGGCGCGCCAGATGTGCGCCAGGGAGCGGGCCGAATAGCGGTCGAGCGCGGCCCCGTCTCCCCGGACGAGGGCGTCGGCGAGGGCTCCGGCCAGCAGCTCCGCTTCCAGGACGGCGAGGTTCGCCCCTTTCGCCGCGGCCGGCGCCGTCAGGCTCGCCGCGTCTCCGGCGAGCAGGAGCGTGCCGTGGCGCAGCGGTTCGACCACGTCGCAGGTCAGGTCGACGACCGCGCGCTCGGTGATCGGCCCCCGGTGCAGCGGGCCGTGCTCCACCGCCCCCATCCGCAGGTCGAGTTCGTCCCAGATCCGGTCCTCGGGCCAGGCGTCGGCCCGGGCGCCGCGCCGGCATTGGAGGTAGTAGCGCGTGACCTGGGGAGTGCGGGCCATGTGGCCGGCGAAGCCGCGGTCGTGGACGGCGTAGCCGACGGCGTCGAGGCTGGGCGGCGCCTGCGCGAGCAGGCCGAGCCAGCTCACGCCGTGGTCGTGGTGGTGGCGGGGTGTGCCGTGCGGCAGTGAGCGCCGGGCCGCCCCGTGCCGGCCGTCGCAGCCGGCGACGAAGCGGGCGTCCCACCGGGCGGGACGGCCGTCCGCCTCGCGGGTGGTGACGTAGGGCCGGTCCCCGTCGGCGTCATGGACCCGCAGGGCCTCCGTACGGAACCGGATGCGCCCACCGGCGGCGAGGTAGCGCTCCAGGAGGTCGGTGACCAGGTGCTGTTGCGGGTAGACCGTGTGCTGCTCGCCACGGCCGAGGGCTCCGTAGTCGAGGCGGAAGCGGCCCAGCGCCGTGCGGAACTCGCACGCGCCGTGGGTCCGGCCGTCGCGGTGCAGGCCGTCGGCGAGGCCGTGGCGCTCCAGGACCCGGACGGTGTTCGGCGCGAGGAAGCCGGCCCGGGCCCGGGTCTGGACGTGGGAGCGGGTGGCGCGTTCGAGGACGACGCAGTCGATGCCGGCGGCGACCAGGAGATTGCCGAGCAGGAGGCCCGCGGGCCCGGCCCCGAGCACGACCACGTCGGCAGATTCACGCAAGGGTTGGAGATTTCGGTGATTTCGGCTCTCGTTCATGGCGCGGGAATCATAAGCACGGAAAAACGCGTAGACGATCATGAACAATCCGGATGCAGTATTAGAGTGAATTACGCAATAAGCTCGCGCTCGCCGCCCCGGGGCGCACCGGCGAACGCCGCAGTGCGCTCGACCCTCCGGGGTCCCGGCCAGGTCAGGGCAGGTGGGCGGGGCGGAAAGGACCGGGGGTCGGGTCTGCGGATGAATGAGGTTCCGGGGCGCGAATGCCGGGAATTCGCGCGGATGTGCGCCGGGTCATACCCCGGCGCACAACGGTCGGACCAGGGCAGGCCGCGCACGCGCCGGAGCGTATGCGGAAGGGTCTCCCGCGGGCAGTCGGCGACCGTCGGCCGCTGCGGGCGAAGGGCGGCCCCGGTGGGTTGTCCATCCGGCTGGCACCCCTTCGACGTCGGGCGCGTTCCGGATGGCCCGGGCCTGCCGCGGTCTCCTAGCCTCCCGTCATGCTCCTTCTTCGTTCGTGGTCATCAACCGCGGTGCTGACACTGGCACTGTCCGCTCTGGCGCCCGTCCCGGCTTGGGCCGCGCCGGGCCCGCCGGACGCCGCCCGGTCCGTGCAGCGCGACGCCGACGCCCTGCGGGACACCGGGGTCACCGGGGTGTCGGCCCGCCTGGAAACCGAGCGCGGGACGGTGTCGGTCCGCTCCGGAGTGGCGGACCCGGCGACCCGCCGCCCGGTCCCCCGGGACGGGTACCTGCGACTGGGCAGCACCACCAAGACGTTCGTCGCCACCGTCGTCCTGCAACTGGTGGGAGAGAAGAGGATCTCCCTCGACCAGTCGGTCGAGGAGTTGCTGCCCGGGGTCGTGTCCAGGGCGGGGAACGACGGCCGGACCATCAGTGTTCGTGACCTGCTCCAGCACACCAGCGGCCTGTCCGACTACGTCCACGACGTCTTCCCCGAGCCCACCGCCCAGACCTACTTCACCCACCGGTGGCGCGCCTACGCCCCCGAGGAGCTGGTGGCCCTGGCCCTGCGCCACGAACCCGCCTTCCCGGCGGGCGGCGGCTGGGCGTACTCCAACACGAACTACGTACTCGCCGGAATGATCATCGAGAAGGTCACCGGCCGCACCTGGGACCAGCAGGTCCGCGACCGCATCCTGCGTCCGCTCGGCCTGCGGGACACCGACACCCCCGGCACGTCGCCCTTCCTGCCCGCCCCGCACGCCTCCAACCACCAGCAGTTCTCGGTGAACGGACCGCTGGTCGACACCACGCTCCCCTACCGCCCCTTCGACAGCGGCGCCGACGGCTCCATGACCGGCACCGCCGCCGACCTGAACCGCTTCTTCCGCGCGCTGGCGGGCGGGCGGCTCCTGGCGCCCGCCGAACTCGCCGTCATGCGGGACACCGTGCCGATGCCGCCGGACAGCGGTCATCCGGCCGGCACCCGGGACGGACTGGGGCTGTTCTTCACGCCCTTGTCCTGCGGCGGCGGCTACCTGGGGCACGGAGGGAACGGCTTCGGATACGTCACCCGGGCGGCGACGACCGCCGACGGCCGGCGCACCCTCACGGTCTCCGTACACAGCCGCTCCGCGGACCCGCGGACCGCGGCCCGGCAGGAGGAGGCGCTCAACACCCTCATCGACCACGCCCTGTGCCGAGCCACGTGAACCCGGCCCGGCCGGGCGCCCTCCTCAGTAGCTGTCGTAGACGGGCTTGCCGTTCGGCCGGTAGACGGCGAGGACGGTGCCGCCCTTGGTCGTCGAGACGCTGACCGGCTCCAGGGCGGTGGGCACCGCTCCGTCGGCGAACAGCCGCTTGCCGGTGCCGACGATCACCGGGTGGATGGTCAGCCGGTATTCGTCGACGAGGTCGTGCCGCATGAGGGTCTGGGCCAGGTCGCCGCTGCCGACGACGTTGACGTTGCCGCCGTCGGAGGCCTTCAGCGTACGCACCGCACCGACGACGTCGTCCCCCAGCAGCGTGGAGTTCTGCCACTCCACGGACGTCAGGGTCCGGGAAGCCACGTACTTGTGCATGCTGTTCATCCGCTCGGTGAACGGGTTGGCGGGATCGGCGTGCGGCCAGTACGACGCGAAGATCTCGTACGTCTTGCGGCCGAGCAGCATCGCGTCGGAGTGCTCGTACCAGGCGGCGATGCCCGCGCCGACCTCGTCGTCGGAGGCCTGCTTCTGCCAGCCTCCGTGCTCGAAGCCGCTCTCCGCGTCCTCGTCCGGACCGCCCGGCGCCTGCATGACGCCGTCCAGCGTCAGGAACGTGCAAACGATGATCTTGCGCATGGTGTGCTCCCTCGGTCGTTCTGTTCGTCGGTGGGTAGACCCCGCGGCCGCCGGAAAGTCATCGGTCACCGGGCGGAGAGTGCCGCCGAGACCACCGAGCGCGCCGCTTCCTGGACCTCGGCGAGGTGTCCGGGGCCGTCGAACGACTCCGCGTAGATCTTGTAGACGTCCTCGGTGCCCGAGGGGCGGGCCGCGAACCAAGCGCGGTCCGTGCTCACCTTGATCCCGCCGAACGCCGCGCCGTTGCCCGGGGCGCTCGTCAGGATCGCGGTGACGGGGTCGCCCGCCAGGGTGTCCGCGGTGACCTGCTCGGGGGAGAGCCGGGCCAGTACGGCCTTCTCCTCCCGGGTGGCCGGGGCGTCGATGCGCGCGTACGCGGGCTCGCCGAAGCGGGCGGTGAGGGCCGCGTACCGGGCGGAGGGGCTGTCGCCCGTGACCGCCAGGATCTCCGAGGCGAGCAGGGCGAGCAGGATGCCGTCCTTGTCGGTCGTCCACACCGAGCCGTCACGGCGCAGGAAGGAAGCGCCCGCGGACTCCTCGCCGCCGAACCCGAGGGTGCCGCCGGCCAGCCCGTCGACGAACCACTTGAAGCCGACGGGTACTTCCACCAGTTCGCGGCCCAGCTCGGCGGCCACCCGGTCGATCATTCCCGAGGACACGAGCGTCTTGCCGATGCCCGCGGCGGCGGGCCAGCCCTCGCGGTGGCGGTAGAGGTAGTCGATGGCGGTGGCGAGGTAGTGGTTGGGGTTCATGAGCCCGCCGTCGGGGGTGACGATGCCGTGCCGATCGGCGTCCGCGTCGTTGCCGGTCGTCAGGTCGAAGCGGTCCCTCCCCTCGATCAGCGAGGCCATCGCGTACGGGGAGGAGCAGTCCATCCGGATCTTCCCGTCCCAGTCCAGGGTCATGAACCGCCAGGTGGGGTCGGTCGCCGGGTTGACGACGGTCAGGTCCAGGCGGTGCTCCTCGGCGATGCGCCCCCAGTAGGCGACCGAGGCGCCCCCCAGCGGGTCGGCGCCGATGCGGACGCCCGCCGCGCGGACGGCGTCCAGGTCCAGTACCGAGGGGAGGTCGCGGACGTAGCTGCCGAGGAAGTCGTACCTCCCGGTGGTGGCCGCCGCGAGGGCCCGCGCGTACGGCAGTCTGCGCACGTCCTTCGAGCCGCCGGTGATGATCTCGTTGGCCCGGTCCTGGATCCAGCCGGTCGCCTCGGAACCGGCGGGTCCGCCGTGCGGCGGGTTGTACTTGAACCCGCCGTCGCCGGGAGGGTTGTGCGAGGGAGTGACGACCACTCCGTCGGCCGGGGCGCCGGTGCGGCCGCGGTTGTGGGTCAGGATGGCGTGGGAAACGGCGGGGGTGGGGGTGTATCCGTCGGCGGTGTCGAGCAGGACGCGCACGCCGTTGGCGGCGAACACCTCGATGGCGGTGACCCGGGCCGGTTCGGACAGGGCGTGCGTGTCGGCGCCGAGGAACAGCGGGCCGTCCACGCCCTGCCGGGCCCGGTACTCGCAGATGGCCTGGCTCGTCGCGGCGATGTGGTCCTCGTTGAAGGCCGTGTCGAGGGACGAGCCCCGGTGCCCCGACGTCCCGAAGGCGACGCGCTGGCCCGGATCGGCGGGGTCCGGGTGCAGGGCGTAGTAGGCGGTCACCAGCCGGGGCACGTCGACGAGGTCCTCCGCTCGCGCCTGCTGACCCGCTCGCTCGTTCGGCATCCGTTCGCTCCTCCGTCGTGGCCGGGACTCCGGGTGGGGCCCGCGCCGCTCCATGGTCCTGCGGGCGGCGCCCGCGGCCGGGGCCGACGCCCCGCCGCCGCGCCGGGTCCCGCGCACACGGCCTACCCCGCGCGAACCGCACCTACCGGCCGATCTCGGTTCCGGCGTCCACGTCCGGCAGGACGCCCCGGGCGGAGCACCGTAGCGTGACGGCATGCGCCTGCTGCTGACCTCCGACACGCACCTGCCGAAGCGCGCCAAGGTGCTCCCCGCCGCACTGCTGGAGGAGTGCGCCCGGGCGGACGTCGTGATCCACGCGGGCGACTGGACCGACGAGGACGCCTACGCGCTGGTCGCGGAGCACGCCCGCGAGCTGATCGGGGTGCACGGCAACAACGACACCCCGGGGCTGTGCGCGCGGCTGCCCGAGGTGGCGAGGGCGGTACTGGAGGGGGTGCGGTTCGGCGTGGTGCACGAGACCGGAGCCTCGGCGGGGCGGGAGGCGCGGTGCGCCCGGCGGTTCCCGGACCTGGACGTCCTGGTGTTCGGCCACAGCCACATCCCCTGGGACACCACCGCTCCCGGGGGCCTGCGGCTGCTCAACCCCGGCTCCCCGACGGACCGGCGCCGCCAGCCGTTCCACACGTACATGACCGCCGTGGCCTGCGGGGGCGCGCTGACCGAGGTCCGGCTGCACCGGCTGGCGCCGCCGCCCTGACGCGGGGCGGCCGCCGAGCCCGCGCGGTCGCTCCGCCGCGGTCAGAGCAGCCGGGCCATGCCCACGGAGGCGGGCGCCGTCTCGACGAAGCCGTACTGCGCGTAGAGGTGTCGCGCGGGGCCGTCGGCGATGAGGGACACGTAGGTTCCCCGCGGCGCCCGTCGCTCCAGCTCCGCCGTCAGCTCCTCCATGACCCGCTTGCCGAGGCCGCGGCCCTGGTGCTCCGGGAGCACGCAGATGTCGACGATCTGGAGGAAGCAGCCGCCGTCGCCGATGATGCGGCCCATGCCGACCGTGCGTCCGCCGTGTTCGACCGTCACGCAGTGCCAGGAGTTGGGCAGTCCGACCGCCGACCCCTCGACGCTCTTCGCCCCGAGGCCGGTGCCGGCCCGGAGCCGCCGGTACGTCGCGATGTCCGGCAGAGCGGCGCGCACGGTGTATCCGTCGTGGTCGTCCTCGGGCGTGGTCATGGCGATCTTCTCCTGTCGATCGGTTGCTCGGTCATGGGGGGGGCGGTCCGGCCTCGGTCGAGGGCCGCCAATATCTTCGCGCGGGATCGCCACCGTGTTGCGGGCGGGGCGGCGCACCGCTCGACGGCGCCGGCGCCGGTCAGCCGGCCCCCGGGGGCTCCTGGGCGCGGGCGGAGGCGTCCGTCTGGGCGAGACGGCGCAGCGCGGCGAACATCCGGTCGCCCATGACGGTGCCCACGGCCACCGATTCGACGAGGTCCTCGCGGGCGGTCTTGCCGGCCAGTGTCGCGAGGTCGGCCCGCGCCACCCGCACCGCCGCCTCGGCATAGGTGTCGAGCACTCCGGCGAAGTCGCCGTGTCCGGCCCGCGCCAGGACCGCCAGGGCCGCTGCGAGGGCCTCGCCGGCCGGCCCCTGCGGGGACACCCGCCAGCCGCGCTCCTCGACGAGGCGGGCCACCCGCTCCCGTGCGCGTACGGTCTCCTCGTCCGCCTCCCCGCCGTACTCCGGCACCAGCCGGTCCGTCACGGCCCCGAGGAGTTTGTGGACGGGCCGCTCGGTGTCGTCGACCGCCGCGAGCACCTCGCCGATGGCAGCGACGGAGAGGCCCCCCACCTCCAGGAGGCCGCGGACCAGGCGCAGCCTGCGCACGTGGTCGTCGCCGTAGTTGGCCTGGTTCGGGCTGCTGAGCTCACCGGCCGGGAGAAGTCCTTCGCGTACGTAGTACTTGATCGTCGGTACCGGCACGCCGGTCCGTGCGCTCAGCTCGCCGATGCGCATCCTCGCGCCCGTCCTTCCGTCATGAAGCCTTGCCACCGCTGCGCACATCATAGATAGTGGCGCTACCAGATAGCGGCGAGTGCCGCTATCCATTCATTTCCGGGGGTATCCGATCGTGTTCGCTTCCTTAAGGACCTGGCACCGCCCGCTGGTGCTCTTCGCCGCCCTGATGGCCTGCTGGGCGGCCGCTTCCGGCGTGGGACTGCTCGTCGACGACCGGTTCCTGATGGGTGCCCGGATCTGGGCCAAGCCCTTCAAGTTCGCGGTGTCCTTCGTGGCCTACGCCCTCAGCCTGGCGTGGATGACCTCCCTGCTGGTGCGGGCCCGGCCCCGGCTGCGCCGTCAGGTCCTGTGGGCGGGCACGGTCGTGGCGGCGGCCAGCACCACGGAAATGATCCTGATCACCTGGCAGGTGGTGCGCGGCCGCCAGAGCCACTTCAACCGGGCCACCCCCTTCGACGCGGGCCTGTACCAGGCGATGGCGACGACCGTCGTGGTGCTGTGGGCGGCAACACTGGTGATCGCGGTGCTGCTGTTCCGGGCGCCCCTCGCCGACCGGGCCGTCACCTGGGCCATCCGAATATCGGCGCTCCTCGCCCTCGCCGGGGCCGGCCTGGGCTTCCTGATGACCCGTCCGACCTCCGCCCAGGTGGCGGCCGCCGGGGGCGGGACACCTCCCGTCTCGGGGGCGCACGCGGTCGGTGTGCCCGACGGAGGGCCGGGGATGCCGCTCACCGGCTGGTCCACGACCGGCGGGGACCTGCGCGTCCCGCACTTCTTCGGGATGCACGCCCTCCAGTTGCTGCCGCTGTTCGTCACGGCGCTGACCGCCCTCGCCGTCCGGTACGCACGGCTGCGCGAGGAACGCGTACGACTGCGCCTGACGCTGGTGGCCGGCGCCGCCCAGGCGGCGGTGCTCACGCTGCTCGTCGCACAGGCCCTGCGGGGCGTGCCGCCGGCCTCCCCGGACGGCCCCACGCTGCTCGCGGGCGCGCTGATCGCGGTGGCCGCGGGCCTCGGCGCGCTGCTCGCCCTCCGGCTGCCGGCCCCCGTCCCGGCGCCGGTCCTCGCGGTCCACCCCGGCCGGACCGGGGCGTAGCCGTCCGGCCGGGCAGGCCCGGACCGGTGCGCGTCAACGGCGGTCCGCGGTGTCAGTCTCCGGGGTGCGGGGATCTCCGGCTCCCCGTACGACTACCGTGAGTGAAGCCCTCCTCCGCGTGTTTCAGCGGGCTGACGCGGCCGCAACTCGCCGTGCGGCAGGCGCCATCGGACCCGCCGGCGCGGGCCGACGCCCGGTTTCCACATCCGCGTGATCACGGCGGCTGTCACCATGTGTCACGACCAACGGGCAGCGGGACGGTGTGCGCCGTCCCCTCAGCGACGAGAGGTTGCTACGTGACACCCCAGGCGACCGGGCATCCGAATCCGCAGCTCCTCACCGGGCAGCGAAAGGCGGCCGACGCGGCACCGGCCGGGGACGGGCACCGGCCCGGCCCGGCAGCGGTGTCGGAGACGGCAGCGGAGGCGGCAGCGGAGGCGGCAGCGGAGGCGGCGACCGGCACGGCCGGGCGTTCCGCGGCGCCGGGCACCGCCCGGGCCGGGGCGACGGAGCCCGAACTGCTCGTCGCCGCCTCCCTGTTGCTGGCCGACGCCGCGCTGGCCGCCCGGCAGGCGAGCGCCGAGCTCACCGGAGCGCTCAGCAGCTGGCGTTCCGGCCTGCGGGCCCTGCGCGACCCGGCCTGGGCCCTGGGCAGCGTACTGTCCTGCGCCCGCGCGCTGACCTCGGCGCAGGGGCTGGGCTTCGGTGCGAACGGCGGCGTCGCGGGTGAACTGGCCCGCGTCGTCGGGAACCTCACGCACCGGCGGCCGGCCGCGGTGGCCATGGCGGTGGACGCCTTCGCCCTGCGCATCGCGGCAGCCGCCGCCACCCACCCCGCCCTGGACACCCCGCACGCGCGGCGGCTCACCGACGCGATGGTGCGCGGCGACCGTCTGGAGGCGCTGCGGGCCCTGTTCGCGCTGGTCGAGCGGCTGGGCGTGACGCGCACGCTCACCACCGTCAGTCCCGTCATCATGGAACTGCTGGCACTGACCGGTCTCCTCGACGAGAACCCCGTCAACGACGGCTTCTCCTGGGTGACCCTGGCCGGCGGAGTTCCGGCCACCGACCCCTTCCTCGGTCTGCCCAGCTCGCTGCTGGGGCGCCTCAATCCCGGGCCGGGCCGGGCGGAGCGCGCGGAGGCCGACCCGATCCTGGCCTCCGTGCTGGCCGGCTCCGCCAACGACCTCGTCAGCTACGTCAACGACATCGGCGCACTCGGCAACCACGGGCTCGTGCTGCTGCGGCGGATCGCGTGCGCGGACGGCGCCGTCCGGTACGTCCTGCTGCTGCCCGGCACGAGCTTCGGGCTGCTCAGCAACAGCACGCCGCAGGACGTGATCGGCGCCTTCGACGGCCTCCTGCGGGACGACACCACCTACACCAGAGCCGTGAAGGCGCTCCTGACCCGGGCGGGGCTGCCGGCCGGAGCCGAGCTGATGCTGGTCGGTCACAGCCTCGGCGGGCTGACCGCCATGAACCTGGCCTCGGACGTCACGGTGGCCTCCGAGTACCGGATCACCCATGTCGTCGCGATCGGTTCGCCCATCGACGCGAAACGGCCCGCCGACCACACGACGCGGGTCATCAGTCTGGTCAACGAGCACGACGTGATCCCGACCCTGGACGGCCGCGGTCCGGCCTCGCCCAATGACATCCCCGAGCACTGGCTGGAGCTCGCCTGGCGCGACGAGACGTACGACTACCCGCTCTCGCACGCCCCGCAGGCGTACTCCGACAGCCTCCGCGGACCGCAGGCCCCGCTGCGCGAGCAGGTCAACGCACTGCTCGGCGCGTACGACGGTGACATCACGGCGAACCAGCCCTACATGCTGCGCGACAAGTGACCCCCTTGAGGACGCCTCCCATGAACAGCACCATGAGCAGCACCCTCCCCGGCTCCACGGCCACCCCGGCCGCCCCCGGCGCCGCCGGGACGACCGGGTCCGCGCACGTGCCCGGAGCGGCGGGACGACGGCCGCGCACCGCCCGGCCCCTGGAGAACGCCCTGTTCAGCGCGGCCATGCTGGGACACCGGCTGCCCTGGGCGGACGCCCCGGCCCGTCTGCTGGGGC
This sequence comes from Streptomyces sp. NPDC048507, assembly GCF_043199995.1. Taxonomy (NCBI): domain Bacteria; kingdom Bacillati; phylum Actinomycetota; class Actinomycetes; order Kitasatosporales; family Streptomycetaceae; genus Streptomyces; species Streptomyces sp. NPDC048507. The sequence goes on from NZ_JBICWZ010000021.1 coordinate 82,220, forward strand.
TCGACGCCCTCACCCAGGAGGGCGCCACCCGCCAGCTCCTCGCCCACCTCAGGCGCAGCCGCGGCGGCGGGCCCGTGCTGATCAGTACCCTGTCCGGCAGCTTCCTCGTCCCGTTGACCCCCGAGGACACCGCGGCCCTGCTCGCCCGGGGGGCCGCCTGCGACGCGCTCGGTCCCGGGGTGCTGCTCACCCGCTCCGGACACCGCCGGGGCCTGTACCCGCACACCGACGCCCCGTTCGGGGCGCCGGAGGCCGTCGGCGAGGTCGGCGGGCTGCTCGCCGACGAGTTGCGGGGCGTCCTCGACAGGCGGCTCGGCGACGGCACCCTCAGCCGCGCGGACTGGGTGGCCTGGAGCGCGCGGGCGGTACGCCGGGTGGTGCTGGGCGCCGCGGCGGCCGAGGACCGGCTGCTGAGCGAGGTGCTGCGGCGCGCGGGCGGGGCGGTCGACCGCCGGGAGCGGGACCGTTACGACGCGGCGCTGATGCGCAGGCTCGCTCCGTACCTCGACGAGCCCGACCCCGCCTCGGTGGCCGGACGGATCGGCGCCGACCGGGCCCGAGGCGCCGGCCCGGCCGTCGCGCACCTGCTGGACACGGCGTCCCGGGCGGCGGGCGACACGGCCGTCCAGGCCCTGGCCCTGCTCGCGGCGGAGGTCGCGGACACCCCCGGCCAGGCGGTGGCCACGGCGCTGCTGCACTACCCGCCGGTCGATGCCGTCGCGCACCCCGTCCGGGCGGACTTCGTCTGGGAGGGCCTCGCCGTCGCCTCGGGAACCGAGGTCCTGGCCATGCCCGCCCGGCTGCGCGCCACCGCAGCGGCCGTCCCCGTCGGCCGTGCGGTGCCGGGACCGTCCGGCGCCGGGGCGCCCTCGCCGCTGTGCGGGGCGCCGACGCCCTGCGCGGCCGGCGCGTTCGCCGCACGCGTCGCCGAGGAGATCGTCGCGGGCATCGCCGCCGGTTGCCGGCCGGTGCTCCTCGAACCGAGGATTGCGCGCGACCGGCTGCCGCAGCGCCTCGACCCGGACGCCCTGCGCGTGGTCCTGGGGCCCGTGCCCGGACAGCCGCGCGACGCCACAGCGGCGGCCCGGGCCGCCGTCACCGGGCGCGGCCGCGCCCCGGCCGCGTACGGCACCCTCGCCTCGGCCAGCGCCGATCTGCTCGACCGGCACGCACGGGAGCTGGAGAACTGCGCGCTGCACGGCGGCTGGAGCTCCGACGGGGCGGGCGAGGAGTTCCGGGCCGTCCTGCTGGGGCACGCGGAGCGCTGCGCGCGGGCCGCCTCGGACGTACGGCGCGCGGCGCGCCGGCTCGCCGACTGACGGGGCCGGGGCCCGGGGCCGTGCCGGCCGGGCACGGCCCCGGGCCCCGGAGCGCTACCCCTCGGGCGGAGCCCACCGGCCGCGTTCGCGATCGATCATCTCCTGCACCGTGTCCTGCACCTCGACGCACAGTCGGCGGGCGGCTTCGGAGCGCGCTCTGATCCCCTCCGGCCGGGCCGGCGCCGCCATCGGCTCGCCGATGACGATCTGCCACTTGGAGGGCAGGGGGAAGGGCGAGGTGAGGGGGAGGTAGGGGAGGTCCAGCAGCCGGGCCAGGGCCGGCATCTCGCCCAGTTTCGGGCTGGATTCCTCCGCGCCGATGATGGCGGCGGGGATCACGGGCGCACCCGAGCTGATCGCCGCCACCGCGAACCCCGCGCTGAACGGCTGGAGCCGGTAGCGGTCGCGGTAGGGCTTCTCCAGTCCGGAGATGCCTTCGGGGAACACGGCGACCAGCTCGCCGTCGTTCAGCCGCGCCGTTCCCACGCGGGGGTCGATGGGCACGGCGCCCTTCCTCGCCGCGTACGCGCCGAGCACGGGCAGCCGGAACACCAGTGGCGCGGCGAGCACGCTCAGCGGACGCCGCAGCGCGCGGGCGAGGGCCTTCTGGAACACGAAGGCGTCCAGCCCCCAGGCTCCGGAGTGGTTGGAGACGACGACGGCCGGGCCCTCGGCCGGAATGTTCTCCAGCCCCAGCAGGTCGAGCCGGAAGTAGTCGTCGATGAACCATTCCAGCAGCCGCTCCCACGCCTCCTGACCCGCCCCGCCCAGCAGTCCGCGCAGGAAGCGGAGCTCGGATCCGGCCACATCGAACACTTCGGTCATGTCTGTCGGCACCCGTCTTCCGCCTCTGTCCGACGGCGGGTGCTGCCCACACCCGCCCGGACCTGTCACGGGACCAACGGCCGTGACAACCGTTGATCACGAAGATCGGTCCGATCGGGCATTCGCTACTTCGTTCGTCGCTGTCCCGCTCCCCCGCCCGCCCGTCCGGTCCAGGCCTCGCTGCGGGTGAAGTAGGTGTCGTAGAGCTCCTGCACGTCCAGGAGCGACTCCGGCGCGGCCTTCCCGTAGGCGATCCGTTCCAGGTGGCGGAAGTACTCGAACCGCTCGATGCCGGGGGTGATCACGATCAGGATGTCGGCGTTCTCGCCCGGCGCCGCGGCGAAGGCGTGGTCGGTGCCGGGCGGCACGATCACGAGGTCCCCGCGCTCGGCGGTCACCAGTTGGTCCCCCGACAGCAGCTGCGCGGTGCCGTCGAGGAGGTAGAACATCTCCGCGGACCGGGAGTGGTGGTGGGGCGCGGCTCCGTTCGCGCCGTCCAGCAGGGTCACGCGCTGGGTGGACAGGGCGCCGCCCGTGGCACTGCTGTCGGCCAGGAGGCGGATGGTGGCCGGAGCGGCGCCGATCGTCTCGGCGGCGGCTGAGCGCACGACCACGGAGGCGTCGAAGGAGGGATCGATCAAGGACATCTGGGTTCTCGCTCTCTCAGTGGGTGACGGCGACGGGTGAGGGGATCGCGGGGGCGGCCGGCCGCTCGCGCAGCAGCAGGGCGGCCGTGACGGCGACGGCCAGGGCGGTGGCCCCGTGCACCCCGTACGCCGTGCCCGCCGGTCCTCCCTCGGACAGCACGATCAGCATGTCACCGGCGGGGACGCAGACGACGGCCGCCATGGCCCAGCCCAGGGCCCGGCGGTGGCCGGTGACCAGCAGGGCCACGATCACCAGGCCGGTCGCGATGTCGCGGACGCCCTTGACCCGGAGGAAGGCGGCGCCGTCCTGCCGCGGCCAGCTGGGAAGGCCGAAGTCGGGCGCCATGGACTGCGGGGCGAACAGGTATCCCAGGCCGATGCAGAGGATGAACGCGGCGCCGACGGCGGCGAGGACGGTGGTGAGGTGCCTGCGGGACATGGCTGGTCTCCTGGATGTGGTGGGTGGGACGGGGGACAGCTGGTGGGACGTCAGCGGGACCGCCGGACGGTCCGCGTCCGGTGGAGGTGGACGGGCCGCCCCACGACGTGCCACCGCAGGCGCACCCCTCGCGGCAGGACGGCGAGCAGCGCGGCGCGCTCGGAGCGGTCGGCGTCCTCCAGGACCATGCCGAGGAGGAGCGGCAGTTCGGATTGGGGAGTGCTCGTCATGAAGTGCTCTCCCAGCGCCGCCCATTCGTACGCGGTGACGTGGCGGGCGGCCAGCGGGAGCAGGGCGCGCTCCTCCTCGTCCACGTGCGCGAGGAGGACGGCGCGGTGCTCCGCGAGGACGGCGACCAGCGTGTCGCGCTCCGCCTCACCGGCCGTGCCCTCCCAGGCGGGCAGGGCCCTGCCGGCGGCCGCGAGGGTGGCGGCGACCCGCTCGTGCTGGGCCTCCATGCGCAGGACCAGATCGGCTTCGAGGTCGACCCGGGCCAGCAGCAGGGGCCACAGCACCTCGTCCTCGCCCCGGTGGTGCCGGTGCAGGCCGAGCCGGTAGCCGCGGAAGTGGTCCGCCAGGACGCGCGCCCGCGCCGTGTCCCCGGGGGCCACCGCCGCGACCAGCTCGACGAGGAGCCGCGCCTCGCGGCGCAGAGCGCGGTGGACGACCACCATCTCGTGCGTGCCGGGCGCAGGCCCGGGGGCCCGGGCCCCTCGTGTCCGTGGCGTCTTCATGACCCCAGGCTCGGCGGCGGCTCATGGAGGACGCATGGAAGGTGCTTGGAACGTGCCGGGAAGGCTCTTCGCGACGGGCCCGCCGGGGCTGCGTCACCCGGCCCGGAACTCGCGCGGCCCCCGCCGCCGGCGGAGCACCCGCCGATCGCCGCCATCCGCAGCGCAGTTGACCGAGGTCGTCTACGTTGGGCACGTCATGGTGCACATACGCGTACTCGGCTCCTTCGCCGCCGAACGGGACGGCGAGGCGGTCCCGCTCGGGGGCCACCGGCAGCGTTCCGTCCTGGCCTTGCTGGTCTCGGCCCGCGGCCGGGTGGTCTCTGTCGACCGGATGATCGAGGAACTCTGGCAGGGGGCGGCTCCCGCCCGGGCGGTGGCCTCGCTGCAGGCCTACGTCTCCAACCTGCGGCGGCTGCTGGAGCCCGGCCGGGCCCCGCGCACCCCGGCACGGCTGCTGGTGAGCGCGCCGCCCGGCTACCTGCTGCGGCTGGACGAGGAGGCCGTCGACGCCTGGCGCTTCGAGCGGCTGCTCGGCCGGGCCCGCGCACTCCTGGCCGCCGAACCGGACACCGCCCGGGAGCTGTTGCGCGAGGCGCTGGCCCTGTGGCGGGGAGCGGCGTACGCGGACACCGCCGACGAACCGTGGACCCACCCGGAGATCATGCGGCTCGGGGAGCTCCGCCTGGCGGCCCGGGAACTGGACGTCGCCGCCGGGCTCCGCGTCGGCGACATCGCCGGAGCCGTTGCCGACGCAGCCCTGCTGGCCAGGGAGGAACCGCTGCGGGAGGAGGGCCGGCGGCTGCAGGCGCTCGCACTGTGGGCCGCCGGGCGGCAGGCCGACGCGCTGGCCGCGCTGCGCGGGGCCCGGGCGGTCCTGGCCGAGGAGGCGGGGCTGGACCCCGGCCCCGCCCTGGTCGCGCTGGAACGGGCGGTCCTGACTCAGGACGACCGGCCGCTGCGCGAGGCCACGGCGCCGCCGCGGCCGGACCCCGGGCCTTCGCACCGCGCGTCGGACCCCGGGACGGACGCCGCGTCAGGCGCCGGGGCGGACTCCGCAGCGGGGCCCGGGCCGGGGTCCGGATCCGGGAACGGTGAGGGGGGCGAGCCGTTCGTGGGCCGCGAGGCGGAGGCGGCGCGGCTGGCGGAGGCCGCCGACCGGGCGCGGGTGGCGGGGCCGGGGGTCGTCCTGGTCACCGGCGAGGCGGGGCTCGGCAAGTCGGCGCTGCTGCTGCGGCTCGGCGAACGGCTGCGGGCCGACGGCTGGCTCGTCGCGGCGGGCCGCACCACCGACGCCGAAGGAGCCCCGCCGGCCTGGGCCTGGGTCGAGGCGCTGCGCGCCCTCGCCGCCGCCGCGCCGCCGGATCCCGGCACGGCCGCCCTGCTCGCGCCGCTGCTCGGCGAGGGCTCCCCCGCCCCCGGACCGGCCGGCGCCCCGGGCGGGGAGGCCGCCGCCGGGCGGTTCCGGCTGCACCGGGCGGTCTGGCGGTGGCTGGCCGAAGCGGCGCGCGGGCGGCCCCTGGCCCTCGTACTGGACGACCTGCACTGGGCCGATGCCGAGACCCTCTCCCTGCTGGCCGGCGCGGCCGAACTGCCCCGGGGCGCCCGGCTGCTGGTGGTCGGCGCGTACCGGCCCGACGAGGTGCCGGGCCGGCTCGGCGAGACCCTGGCCGGGCTGGCCCGGCACTCACCCACCCGGATCGCCCTGTCCGGCCTGTCCGAAGGGGCCGTGGCCGAGCTGATCCGGGCCGTCGGCGGCGCCGGGGCCGATCCGGAGACGGTGGCGGCGCTGGCGGCCCGCACCGGGGGCAATCCGTTCTACGTCCGCGAGAGCGCCCGCCTGCTCGCCGGCGAGGGGTCGCTGGTGGCCCTGTCCGAAGTGCCCGACGGCGTACGGGACGTACTGCGCCGGCGGCTGGGACGCCTGCCCGAGCCGGTCGTGGCGGTGCTGCGGCTGGCGGCCGTCGCGGGCCGGGAGGCGGCCGTCGAGGTGCTGGTCGAGGCGGCGGACGCCGACGAGGACGGGGTGCTGGCCGCCTTGGAGGCCGGGCTGCTCGCCGGGCTCCTGGACGAACCGGGGCCCGGGCGGGTCCGGTTCGCGCACGCCCTCGTACGCGACACGCTGCTGGCCGATCTCAGCGGTCTGCGGGCCGCCCGGATGCACGGCCGGATCGCGGCCTGCCTGGAGCGGCTGGAGCCGGACGACGTCTCCGCCCTGGCCCACCACCACGTACGGGCCGTCTCCTCGGCGACCGCGGCCAAGGCGGTGCACTACTGCCTGCGCCGGGCGGCCCTGGCCGAGGCCCGGTACGCCTACGACGACGAGGCCCGCGTCCTGGCCGAGGCGGTGGCCTGCGCCGAGCGCATCCCGGCGGACCCGGACGGCGGCACCGGCGGTGGGGAGGGGGACGGCCGGGGGCGGGACCGGGATGCCGAACGCGTGGACCTGCTGGGCCGGCTGGTCCGGGCGCAGATCCGCGCGGGGGCGGTCGCGGCGGCCCGCGGCACCCGGAGCGCGGCCGTCGAGCGCGCCGTCGGCTCGGGCCGCGACGACCTGCTGATCCGCGCCTTCACGGCCTGGACCGAGCCGACTCCGTGGCAGACCCGCCCGTACGGCGTGGTCGACGCGCCCGTGGTGGCGCTGCTGGAACGCCTGTTGGAGCGCGCCGATCTCGCGCCGGACGTACGGTGCCGCCTGCTGGGTGCCTACGCCGCCGAGCTGTCCGACGCGAAGGTGCCACGGGCCCGGGCGGCCGCGCGCGAGGCGCTCGCCCTGGCCGTGGGGCTCGGCGATCCGGTGGCGCGGGCCGGGGCCCTGGTGACGCTGGCCAAGGAGCTCGACGCCGACCGGGAAGCGCGCGAACGCGGCGGCCTGGGGGTCGAACTGGAGCGGCTCGGAGCCGCCCACGACCTGCCGGCCCACCGCTGGTACGGGATGCTGGTGCACTCCACGGCACTGGCCGCCGAGGGGGACGCGGACGGCGCCCGCCGGGCCGTCGCCCGGTGGACCGAGTTCGCCCGCACCTACCGGATGCCCGGCCCGTCGGCGGTCGGCGCGGGTGCGGCGGCGACCCTGGCGCACCTGGAGGGCCGGTTCGAGGAAGCGGAGCGCGGGTACGCGGCGGCCGCGCGGGCGATGGACCGGCAGGGCTCGCCGCACGCCCGGGGGCACCCGGCGCTCACGACGGCCGCGCTGCTGGCGAGCCGTGGACGGGAGGGGCTCGGGCGGTCCCTGCCGTGGGCCCGTCAGGTGTACGCGGGCTTCGGACCGCTGGCGGGGGACATCCTCGCGGCGTCGCTCGCCGCCTCCGGGCAGGCGCGGGACGCACGGGAGGCACGGGATGTCCTCGCCCTGGCGGGCCCGCTGCGCACGGACTACCTCTTCAAACTCTTCGCCACCCTCCGGGCCATGACCCTCGTCATGCTGGGGGAAAACACGGGCGCCGAAGAGCTGTACGCGGCCCTGCTGCCCTACCGGAACGCGCCGCCGCCCACGCCCGGCTTCACCGTGGCGGTGCGCCCGGTCGCCCGCACGCTCGGCGAATTGGCCCTGCTCCTGGGGCGCCCGCAGGAGGCCGCGCCGCACTTCGCCCGCGCCGCGGAGATCGCCGCGCGGTGGCGCAGCCCCTGGTGCGCTGCTCCCGTGGAGCCCGGCGGCGGCTGATCCCCGCCGGGCCGGACCGCCGCGGAACCGGGGTGTTTACGGGCGCCGGATGTGAGCAGGCGAGGAGTCACGACCGATCCGGTACAACACGAGGAGGTCCCCATGTCGGGCACCGAGAAGAGCAAGGCCACCGCCGAGCAGACCAAGGGCAAGGCGAAGGAGGCCATCGGCCGCATGACGGGCAACGAGCGGATGGCCGCCGAGGGCCGCGCGGAGCAGGCCAAGGGCGACGCGCGCGAGGCCAAGGAGAAGACCAAGGACGTCTTCCGCCACTGAACCCGGCGGCAGGCCCCTTCCACGGCGAGGCCCCCGACCCACTCCCCCGGGTCGGGGGCCTCGCCGCGCCCTCAGGCCGGGGAGGGCGACTCCGGAGCCGGGAGGGGTGCGGGGAGGGCGCTCGGGACGCGGCGCAGGCGCAGGGCGTCGAGCAGGAGGAAGGCGATGCAGGCCAGCGACACGTAGATGCCGAAGCGGGCGCTACCCACCCCCTTGAGCTGTAGGAACACCGTGAACGACGCGGCGAAGAGGGATCCGACGGCGATGTCGGTGAGCGTGGCGCTCCGGGCGCGCAGGCTGGCGCCGCCCGCGAGGATGGCCAGCAGGGCCAGGGGGACGAACCGGTCGCCCAGCCCCTCGGGTACCGCCGCCCTGACCCGCGCGGTGTAGAGGGTGCCGGCGCACACCGCCAGCAGGAACGCGGGGACGTAGAGGACGAGTGCGACGCGGACCCACCCCGTGCCGCCGCCGCCGAGGAGCGCCTCTTGCCGGGGCGCGCACCGGGCGACGAGCGCGAACAGGGCGGCGGCGACGAGGAAGGGGACGGGTACGGGCGTGACGGTGCCCAGCCCGGCCAGCAGGCCCGCGTCCGCGTTGACGCTCTGCGGGGCCACCTCCGAGACCAGTTGTCCGGCCCCCACCAGCACGGCGACGGCCGCGGCCATCGCGTACCCGAGGTCCGCCTTCACCGCGAGGAAGGCGCTGACCAGTGCGAAGGGCAGGCACAGGAGGGCGGCGAGGAGGATCCCCTGGAGGGCTCCGGCGTTGCCGTGGGCACTGTTGACTCCGATGACGGCCGCGCTCAGGCCCGCGACGCCGACCACCGCGAGCTCGACCCGGCCGGAGCGCACCAGGACGTACTGGCTCAGGGCGATGACGCCCGGGACGGCGGCCTCCGCCAGGATGTCGGCGAAGAGCCCGGGCAGCAGCTCCGGCCAGGGCCTGCCGATGCCCGGGAGCGCGGTGAGGGGCAGGACGACCGCGGCGGTCGCGGCGATGGCGAGCCAGGCGGGTTGTCCCCGGCGGACGACGGTCGTGGCGGTGGCCATGTTCCCCCCGGTGTCGGCGCGAGCGCCCACGCCGGCGCGGGCTCAGGAAGCGCCCACCGTACGGGAGGCGCCCCGCGGCTGTCCGGCGTTCGCGGCGGGAGGCACTCCGGGCCCCCGGACGGCCGGCCCGGTCAGCCGGGGTGCGCGTCGGCGGTGAGGGTGGCGGCGGCCGCGAACAGGCGGGCGCAGCGTTCGGTCATGGCCGCCGGGGTCTGGTCGGGGTGCTTGACCCACCAGCGCACCAGGGTGGAGACGAGGCCCTGCCAGACGTAGGTGAGCGCGTCGGCGTCCAGCGGATCGGCGGACCCGGCGGCGCGCAGCAGTTCGGCGGTGCCGCCGGCCGCGAGGCGGTCGATGGCCGACCGGTACCCGGCGGCCCGGCGCGCAGCCTCGCCGCCGGGCGGCAGGGCGGGCTCGTACAGCACGAACCAGGCCTCCCGCTGCCCCTCCAGGGCACTGAAGAGGGCGTGCAGGACGCGCAGGGGCATCTGCGCGGTGGTCCCGTCCGGGCCCATCGCCGTGCGGATGGTCTCCAGGAGCCGGTCGCCGACGGGGACCAGGCAGGCGATGTAGAGGTCCTCCTTGGTGCCGAAGTACTGGTGCAGGAGCGTCTTGGTGACGCCGACGTGCTCGGCCATCGCGGGGAGCGAGGCGGCCGGGTAGCCGCGGGTGCCGAACTCCCGCGTGGCGGCCGCCAGGATCTGCTGCCGACGGTGCTCCCGAGGGACTCCCTTGGTGCCGGCTTTCGGAGAGGGGGTTGCCATGAACGGATATTATCAGTAGGTAATTTACCTCTAGGTAAGTTACTTCGAGCACCGGAGCGCCCCATGGCCGACGCCACCCCGCATCCGACGTCCCGCACGCGCTCCTGGTGGGGGTGGGGCTGGGCGGACGCTCATCCCGACGACGCGGAGTGCGTCGCGATGGGATCCCTGCTGCCCGGCACCCTCGCCCGCCCGCTCCCCGTGCCGCGCGTCGGCGACCTGCGCGTCGGCGCCCCCGCGGTGGAGCCGCCGCGCAGCCTCGCCCGTCTGGTCCGCGCCGATCCGGCCGACCGCGCCGCCCATGCGCGGGGCAAGGCGTACCGGGACGTCGTACGGACCCTGCGCGGCCGGCCCGGACGGATACCCGACCTCGTGGCCCGTCCGGCCGACGACCGGGACGTGGCCGATCTGCTGGAGTGGGCGGGCGGCCGGGGGGTGGCGGTCGTCCCGTACGGCGGCGGGTCCTCCGTGACCGGGGGCGTGGAGTACCGGGGCGACGCGCACCGGGCCGTGCTCTCCCTCGACCTGACCGCCATGGACCGCGTCCTGGAGGTCGACGCCGTGGGCCGGGCCGCGCGCATCCAGGGCGGCGCCCTCGGACCGGGCCTGGAGGCCCGGCTCCGGCCCCACGGCCTGACCCTGCGGCACTTCCCGCAGAGCTTCGAGTTCTCCTCGCTGGGCGGCTGGATCGCCACCCGGGCGGGCGGGCACTACGCCACCGGCCGTACCCGCATCGACGATTTCGTGCAGTCGCTGAACGTCGTCACCCCGGCCGGCACGAGCCGTTCGTGGCGGCTGCCCGCGTCCGGGGCGGGCCCCTCCCCCGACCGGATGTTCCTGGGCTCGGAGGGCGCCCTCGGCGTCATCACCGAGGCATGGGTACGCCTTCAGGAACGCCCCCGGCACAGGGAGTCCGCCTCGGTGACGTTCGCCGGCTTCCACGACGCGCTGCGGGCCGTGCGCGCCCTGGCGCAGAGCGACCTCTCCCCCGCCAACTGCCGTCTCCTGGACGCCGGGGAGGCCGCGCTGGCCGGCGCGGGCGACGGTGCGCGGGCGGTCCTGGTCCTGGGGTTCGAGTCGGCGGACGAACCGGTGGGCGCCCGCCTCGAACGGGCCCTCGACCTGGCCCGCTCCCACGGCGGCCGCACCGCGGCGCGGCCGGGCGGCGGGAACGGCGGGAGCGGTGGCGGAGCGGACGGGGGCTCCGGGGACGCCGCCGTGGGCGCCTGGCGCGCCGCCTTCCTGCGGATGCCCTACCTCCGCGACGGCCTGGCCCGGATGGGAGCGGTGGCGGAGACCTTCGAGACGGCGGCCACCTGGGACCGGATCCCGGAGCTGATCGAGGACGTGCGCACCGAGGTCGGCCGGGCCGCGCTCAAGACCACCGGCCATCCGGCGATGGTCAACTGCCGCCTGACACACGTGTATCCGGACGGGGCCGCGCCCTACTTCACGGTGCTCGCCGCGGGCCGTCCCGGGGACGAGGTGGCCCTGTGGGACGACCTCAAGGCCGTCGCGGTCGAGGTCCTGCACCGCCACCGGGCCACCATCACCCACCACCACGCCGTCGGGCGCGACCACCGCCCGGGCTACGACCGCCAGCGCCCCGAACCCTTCGCCCTCGCCCTGCGGGCCGCGAAGGGGGCCCTGGATCCCCACGGGATCCTCAACCCGGGCGTACTGATCGACTGACCGGCTCCCGGGCCGGGGCCCGTGATGAATCCGCGCCGACGGGGAAGCCGTGGGGGGAGGGGGAGATCCGACGGCCGCACGGCGGCAGAACAGGCGGGTACGGGCATGCTCATCGACCTTTCCGGCAGGACGGCGCTGGTGACCGGATCGACGCAGGGGATCGGCGCGGCCATCGCGGCGGGGCTGGCCGCCGCGGGCGCCCGGGTGGCCGTCAACGGGCGCTCCGTCGCCTCCGTCGAGAAGGCGGTGGGCCGCCTGGAGCCGGGCGGCGGATCGTTCCTCGCGGCGCCCGGCGACATCACCACCGACGACGGGGCCCGGGCGGTCTTCGAGGCGGTCCCGCGGGTGGACATCCTCGTCAACAGCCTCGGCGTCTTCGGAGCGGCGCCGGCCCTGGAGATCGACGACGCCGAATGGCGGCGCTACTTCGACACGAACGTGCTCACCGCCGTCCGGATGATCCGGCACTACCTGCCGGGCATGAAGGAGCGGTCCTGGGGCCGGATCCAGAACATCGCGAGCGACTCCGCGGTGGCCGTCCCGGCCGAGATGATCCACTACGGGATGTCGAAGACCGCGCTGCTGTCGGTGTCCCGGGGGTTCGCCAAGGAGGCCACCGGTACCGGGGTGACAGTGAACTCCGTCATCGCCGGCCCCACCCACACCGGCGGAGTCGAGGAGTTCGTCCGCGAGATGGTGGGCGGTGACCTGCCGTGGGACGAGGCGCAGCGGGAGTTCATGCGGGTGCACCGGCCCCAGTCGCTGCTCCAGCGGCTGATCGAGCCGGAGGAGATCGCCCACATGGTGGTGTACCTGGCCTCACCGTTCGCCTCGGCGACCACCGGCGGGGCGCTCCGGGTGGACGGCGGGTACGTGGACTCCATCCTGCCGTGACCCCCGGGCCGCCGGCGCCCGCCCGCTCACGGCGAGGGCGGCGGCGGAGGCGGCGCGCGGGTACCGGGAGACGGCCGCTCCGCCGAAGAGGTCGCCCGCGATGCCGGCGGCTCCGTGGAGGAGCGGCGGGGTGGGGCGGGCCATGGGCATGAGGACCGTCCGGTGGTGGGGAGCACGGGTGATGTGATCACCACTCCGGCGGGGGCGGCGGCCGCGGTCCGGCGCAAGCGCGACGTCAACGGCGCACGCCCGGGCCGCTGTCGCGTGGCGGCGGCGTCGCGTGCTCGCGCGGCGGGCTTCGGGGGGGCGGACCCGTAGGATCTTGCCGGCGGGCACACCTGCTCACGCGCCCGCTCCGTACCGACAGCCGACCGGCCGACCGGCGTGCGCGGGCGGCGTTCCCGGCGGTGGCTGCCGTGGCGGCGTACGGTCCCCGGGCATGCGTACGGGGCGGTGCGCACGCGTGCGGGCAGGGCAGGGCGTGGCAGGGCAGGGCATGGGCGAACTGGGGGCAGAGCGTGGCAGAAGACGAGAACCGCACCGGCACCTCGGCACGGCCGGGGCGGGGCGAGGGTGCTCCGGGCCGGTGGGCGGCCCGGGCGGCCGTGCTCGCGGCGGCCGGTGTGGTGGCGGCCCTGGTGTCCGCGGGCGGCGGCGGGGGGTTCGCTGTCGTCGCCGTCGCCTTCGTCGCCCTGGTGGCCTGCGCCGCCGGGGTGTGGTGGTTCCTGGCCCACCGGGGGCCCGTCCGGGTCCTCGGCGCCGTGGTCGCGGTCGCGTCGCCGAGCGGCGTGCTGGTGCTGCTGAGCGTGTCCGGCATGTGGCAGTGGGCCCTGCTGCTGGGGGTGTGCTGGGCCGCGATGGTGGGTGCGGCGCGGGAGGCGCTGCGCCGCTCGCGTCCGACGCGTCCGCCCCGCACCCGAGCGGCCGCGCGGCCCCGCCGACCCGTGTTGATCATGAACCCGAAGTCGGGTGGCGGGAAGGTCGAACGGTTCGGCCTCGTCGCCCGCGCCGAGGCGCTGGGCGCCCGGGTGATCCTGCTCGACCCCTCGCAGCCGGCGGACGTGGCCGGGCTGGCCCGTACCGCCGTCGCCGAGGGCGCGGACCTGCTCGGGGTCGCCGGCGGGGACGGCACCCAGGCGGCGGTGGCGGCCGTCGCCGCAGAACGCGGCCTGCCCTTCCTGGTCATCTCGGCGGGCACCCGCAACCACTTCGCCATGGACCTCGGCCTGGACCGCACCGACCCCGCGCGCTGCCTCGACGCGCTGACGGACGGCGAGGAACTCCGGGTCGACCTGGGCTTCGTCTCCGGCCGGCCCTTCGTCAACACCGTGTCCTTCGGGGTGTACGCGGACGTGGTGCAGCGCCCGGAGTACCGGGACGCCAAGGCGGAGACCGCCCTCGGCCTGCTCCCGGACCTGCTCGCCGGGAGCGACGCGTACCACGTCGAAGCCCGCGTGGACGGGGTCGCGGTTCCGCCCCGCCAGGCCCTGCTGGTCAGCAACAACCCCTACCGCGCCCCCGACGTCCTGGGGGGCGCGAGCCTGCGGCCCCGCCTCGACACCGGGGTGCTGGGCGTCCTCGGCATCCATGTGGAGACCGCGGCCCAGGCAGCCGACCTGGCGGTCCGGGGCGCCCAGTCCCCCGGGCTGCTCGTCACCACGGGGCGCCGCGTCGAGGTCGTCTCCGGCAGCGGGAGCGGCAGCGGCGGTGAGGTTCCGGTCGCCGTGGACGGCGAGGCCCTGCTCATGCCCTCGCCCGTCGTCTGCGTGCTCAAGAGCCGCGCCCTGCGGGTGGTCGTGCCCCGCACGCGGCCCGGCGCCGTACCGCCCCCGCCCGCCCTCGACTGGCGCCACGTCCTGCGGCTCGCCTTCACCCGTCCCCCGGGCCCCGCGGCCTGAGGGACGGCCCCGGCCCCGCCCCCCCCCGGCGGCAGTCGGCCCCCCACGGGGCGGACGCCGGGCGGGGGGGGCGGCGGGCACGCCGTTCAGCGGTTGCGGATGAGGTCCACGATGTCCTTGCGGCCCGAGACCGCGATGAGCGCCTTGTCGTCCCGGGAGGCGAGCGCGATGCTCACCCGCGCCGCGACCACGGCCAGCACCACGGGGTTGTCCCCGCCGCCGGTCTCCGCCTGCTTGGCGGCGAACTGCTTCGGGTCGAGGTAGTCGTACTTGTCCTTGCGCGTCTGGCGGGTCGTGATCGCCTCCTCGACGCGGCGCACGTCGCGGGCGGCGACGTAGTCGGCCTGCGGGATCTTCGCCCATACGCCGTCGCCGCCCGTGACGAAGAAGTGGTTGGGCGAACCGTTGGGGTTCAGGGCGCTGTTGTCGACGAGGTAGGTGCGGCGCGAGCCGACCGTGAGGGTCTTGCCGAAGAGGGAGGCCCACTTGCCCCCGGACTTCAGCAGCAGGCCCTCGATCTGCTCGCCGACCTCGACGGCCTCGGCGATGATGGTGGCGTCGTCGACCTCCGAGTGGAGAAGGCTGTTGAGCGCCCCGGACGCGCTGTTGGCGCAGTGCCGGTAGGAATGGCGTTGCAGGGACATGCCCAGTCGGAGCGGTGTGGTGCCCTCGACGTCGACGTTGACGACGTTCCCGGTGATCGATGCGGTGGCCATGGCGGATCCCCCTCGCGGTTCGTCACCGGCCCTGCCCCTGCCGGGCCGGTGACGGCGGCTTCACGACACCACGAGCGTGCCGGAATCCGGTGGACGTCCTCTGAACGGCCACTGAACGCGCACCCCGGCGCCTGCCGGTCCCGGCCTTTCGGCCGATACGTGCGGGCCTTCGCCTCCCTACGGTGGAAGGGGTGCAATCGATCGCTCCGACCACGGGAGGACGTCCATGTCCGCACACCCCTCACCGCCCTCCGGCCTGCGCGCCGCGATCCGCCACATGACGGACCTGGTCAACTCGCGGCTCAGCCGCCCCGACGCCGCCGTGCTCCTGGCCGCGGACGACCTCCTCGTCGAGGTGCCGGCCGCCGGCACGGTGTGGACGGCCGGCGCGGACCAGCGCGTGCGCTGGATGATCACCGGCCCGGTCGACCCCGTCGACATCCACCTGGTGCAGCGCGACGGCGGTTCCATCGTCACCCGGGCCGTCCTCGCCCGCGAGCTGCCGGCGCACGGGACGTCGGTGACGGTGACCGTGCCCGCGGACACCGCCCCGGGCGAATACCTGGTCCTCGTCACGAGCCAGGGCCTGCTCGACGCCTACAGCCGGCCCTTCCGCATCACCCGCGGCTGACTTCCGCCACGAGCCCCGCGGGCGGGGCGGGTCATCCGAGCGGGAAGAGCGGCTCCTCCCCCTCCGGTGCTACCGGGCCCGCGCCCGCGGCGCCGAACGCCGACAGGGCTCCGAGCAGTGCGGAGCGCTCACCGGGCTCGATGCGGGCGGCGATGGCCGCGATCTCCTCCCGGCGCCGGGCCGTGACCTCCTCCACGAGCCGCAGGCCTCCCCGCGTCACCGTCAGGATCGTCTCGCGGCGATCGTCCGGGTTGGGCCGCCGGTCGGCCAGTCCGACCGCGATGAGGCGGTCGACCATGCGCATCGCGGTCGACGGATTGACCCCCATCGCCTCGGCCAGTGCCACCAGCTTCGCCGCGCCCCGGGTCGCGAGGACCACCAGCATCCGGAACTGCGCGAGGGTCACCTTGGCCCCGGCGGCGGCCAACGAGCGGGCGGAGACCGCCACGAGGACCTGGGACGCGGCGTACAGGGCCCGGATCACGGCGTCCGCGTCGTCCACGGCGTTGACCGAGTTGACGGCGCTGACGGCGTCCGCGTCGTTGTCGGATGCCTCGGCGCTCGGGTGTTGGGTCATGTCCCTTTCTATCGCCTGCCCTCCCCGGACGTCCCGGCCGTGCTCATGTCCCCGCCGCGTATGTCCGGCCGACCGGAGGTGAAACCCCCGGTCCGGCGACAACAAATGAGATTGAAGTCGCAAATTTGGCACAGGGCAAAGACGTTATGCGCTCGTTACATTCGGCGGGGTGCGGGTAAAATATCGTACTTTTTAGGGCCAATAAGGCCCCGCTCAGCCTCTTCCACCGGCCCCCGAGGGGCTCACGCTAATACCACGTGACACCCCTCCACCGGAAGCCTTCAGCGCCATGCAATTTGCTCCGATGGTGGGTAGCTTCGGCCCGCATGACTGCTCATGCAGAACTGGCCCATTACCGAAAGACGTTCACGCCCACCCCCTTCACCGTCCACATCGACCGCCCCGGCCCGGGTGACGGCCCGCTGCTGTGGCGCCTCGCCCGCGATTCCGAGACGCTGGACCTGAACTCCTCGTACAGCTACCTGCTCTGGTCCCGGGACTTCGCCGGCACCTCCGCGGTGGCCCGCGACGCCTCGGGCCGGACCGTCGGCTTCGTCAGCGGATACCTGCGGCCCGACGATCCCGGCACCCTCTTCATCTGGCAGGTCGCCGTCGACGCGTCCGTGCGCGGTCTCGGCATCGCGGGAACCCTGCTCGACGGCCTCTCCGCCCGGGTGGCCGAGGAGCAGGGACTGCGTTTCCTGGAGACCACCATCTCGCCGGGGAACCTCGCGTCGCAGCGCCTGTTCGCCTCGTACGCGGAACGCCACGGCGCCGCGCTCACGCGTGAAGTGCTCTTCGGGGACGACGCGTTCCCCGACGGCGGACACGAGCCCGAGGTCCTGCACCGGATCGGGCCCTTCCGCGCCGCCTGAGCGCTTCCCCCTACGCATCGCACCGCAGCACCACCAGCACATCCAACGCACCATGGAGGTTCACCTTGACCATCACCGAGCCGGCCCTGTCCGTCTTCGAGACCGTGGAGTCCGAGGTGCGCAGCTACTGCCGCGCCTGGCCCGTCGTCTTCGAACGCGCCGTGGGGAGCCGGCTGTACGACGAAGCCGGCCGCGGCTACCTTGACTTCTTCGCGGGCGCCGGGTCGCTGAACTACGGCCACAACAATCCGGTCCTGAAGCGGCCCCTGCTCGACTACCTCGGGCGGGACGGCATCACCCACGGGCTCGACATGTCGACCACCGCCAAGCGGGCCTTCCTGGAGACGTTCAAGTCCCACGTCCTCGAACCCCGCTCGCTGCCCTACAAGGTGATGTTCCCCGGCCCCACCGGGACCAACGCCGTCGAGGCGGCGCTGAAGCTGGCGCGGAAGGTCAAGGGCCGCGAAGCCGTCGTGTCCTTCACGAACGCCTTCCACGGCATGTCGCTCGGCTCGCTCGCCGTCACCGGCAACGCCTTCAAACGCGCCGGGGCCGGCGTCCCGCTGGTCCACGGCACCCCGATGCCCTTCGACAACTACCTCGGCGGCAGGACCCCCGACTTCCTCTGGCTGGAACGCCTGCTGGAGGACCAGGGCTCCGGCCTGAACCATCCGGCCGCCGTCATCGTCGAGACGATCCAGGGAGAGGGCGGCATCAACGTGGCGCGCCCCGAGTGGCTCCGCGCCCTGGCCGACCTGTGCCGCCGCCGCGACATGCTGCTGATCGTCGACGACATCCAGATGGGCTGCGGCCGGACCGGCGAGTTCTTCTCCTTCGAGGAAGCGGGCATCACGCCCGACATCGTCACGCTGTCCAAGTCCATCAGCGGGTACGGACTCCCCATGTCCCTGTGCCTGTTCAAGCCCGAACTGGACCTGTGGGAGCCGGGCGAGCACAACGGCACCTTCCGCGGGAACAACCCCGCCTTCGTGACCGCGACCGCCGCCCTGGAGACGTACTGGGGCGACGGGCTGCTGCGCGAACAGACCCTCGCCCACGGCGCCCGCGTCGAGAGCGCGCTGCGCGAACTGTGCGCCGAGCACACGCGGCTCGGTGCCACGTACAGGGGACGCGGGCTGGCCTGGGGCCTGGAGTTCACGCGCGAGGAACATGCCGGCCAGGTGTGCCGGCGGGCCTTCGAGCACGGACTGCTGCTGGAGACCTCGGGCCCCCGGGACGAGGTCGTGAAGCTGCTCCCGCCGCTCACCGTCACCCCGGACGAACTCGACGAGGGGCTCGCCATCCTGGCCCGCTCGGTGCGCGAAGCCATCTGACCGGCACCGGGGCCACCACGTACCGCGTACCGCGTACCACCACGGTCCGCCACGGACCACGAAAGGAAACACCATGATCGTCCGCTCGTTCCGGGACATCGAGGGAACCGACCGGCACGTCAGGTCGCAATCCGGCACCTGGGAGAGCAAGCGCATCGTCCTGGCCAAGGAACGCGTCGGCTTCTCCCTGCACGAGACCGTCCTGTACGCCGGCACCGAGACGTCCATGTGGTACGCGAACCACGTGGAGGCCGTGGTGTGCACGGAGGGCGAGGCCGAGCTCACCGACGAGGAGACCGGCCGGACCTACACGATCACGCCCGGGACCATGTACCTCCTCGACGGTCACGAGCGGCACACCCTGCGCGTCAAGCGGGAGTTCCGCTGCCTGTGCGTCTTCAACCCGCCCGTGACCGGCCGGGAGGACCACGACGAGAACGGCGTGTACCCGCTGCTCACCGAAGCCGACGGCAGCTGACCCGCGGCACGGCACGAAGGACAGAGCGCAGAACACAGAGAGGAGAGGCAGGCACCACCATGACCTACGCATCCACCCGCACGGTGACCGACCTGTACCCGACCCGCGGCGCCGAGGAGGTGCTCATCAGCCGCAAGGACCCCGTCGTCTGGTCCGAGCCCGGCACGCCGGGCCCCATGTGGGCCCACGAACTGGACAGCTTCGAGCGCGACGGCTTCCTGTCCGTCGCCGAACTCATCACGCCCGATGAGGTGGACGTCTACCGCGCCGAGATGGACCGGCTGCTGCGGGACCCCTCGACGCTGGCGGACGACCGGTCCGTCGTGGAGCCCACCTCCCGGGAGGTGCGCTCGGTCTTCGAGGTGCACCGGATCAGCGAGGTGTTCGCGGCGCTCGCGGCCGATCCCCGCGTGGTGGGACGCGCACGGCAGATCCTGGGCTCCGACGTGTACGTCCACCAGTCCCGGATCAACGTCAAGCCCGGCTTCGGGGCCAGCGGCTTCTACTGGCACTCCGACTTCGAGACCTGGCACGCCGAGGACGGGCTGCCGCACATGCGCACCGTGTCGGTGTCCATCGCCCTGACGCCGAACCGCACCACCAACGGCGGTCTGATGATCATGCCCGGCTCCCACAAGAGCTTCCTGGGCTGCGCCGGCGCGACCCCGCGGGACAACTACAAGAAGTCCCTCCAGATGCAGGACGCCGGCACGCCCTCGGACGAGGCGCTGACCAAGTTCACCTCGGCCTGCGGCATCGAGCTCTTCACCGGCGAGGCCGGCTCGGCCACCTGGTTCGACTGCAACGCGATGCACGGCTCGGGCGACAACATCACGCCCTATCCGCGCAGCAACGTCTTCCTCGTCTTCAACAGCGTCGAGAACCGCCCGGCGAAGCCCTTCGCCGCTCCGGTGCGACGCCCCGGTTACATCGCCTCGCGGGACTTCACCCCCGTGCCGTGACCGCTCCGGCGGACCGGTCCGGCCACCCTCACCGGGCCGGTCCGCCGGGCCGCAGGCCGGCCCTCCTGAGCGCGACCGCCGAGAGGTCGGCGATGACCTGCGGGTCCCCGCGGCGCCAGGCGTCGGCGAGACCGCCCGCGGGCGCCGCGAGTGCGGCGAGGTCGCCCGGCGGGCCGGTGAGGGCGCGCAGGGCGAGCAGGTCGGCGCCGCCGGGCCCGTCGAAGAGGTGCCGGAGGGTGGCGCTGCGCCGGATCCAGCGCAGGCGCGGGGGAAGCCACAGCAGCAGGACGAAGGCCACCGGGACGGCGATCAGTGCGGCGGTGGTCAGGTCGGCGATCTGGCCGACGGTGTCCTGGAGCGACTGCCCGGCGTCGGCGAAGCCGGTACTGGCGTCGGCCGCCGACTGGAGCGGCTTCTTCAGGACGTCGCCGACGAACGGGACCCGCGAGGCCGCGTCACCCGCCTTGGCGAGCTCGGAGGCGAGGCCGTCGCCCGAGCTCTCCACCTTCCGCCCCGGCTCGGCGAGCAGCATGATCAGTTCCCGGACGGTGAGGGCGAACCACACGGCGGCGGCCACCAGGGCCGCGGCGATCAGGTCCCCGAGCAGCTGGCGGTTGCGGCGTGCCGGAGTCTGGGCGTAGAGGCGCATCGGCGGGCTCCCGTTCGGGTCATGGCGTCGAGGAGGGCCGGTCCCGGCCGGATGATGCCCGGCCGGCCGGTCGCCCGTACGTCGGAACCGACTCTTCCACCGGATCCCGCGGGTAAACGTCCGCGACGCGACGTCCACCGGTGCGGCGGCGGGCCCGGCGGGCCGCCCCGGCGGGCGGGGGCCCGGTCCGCCGGGTCAGGGCGTGTCGCCGTCCCAGCAGAACGTGCCGTCCGGGTCGGTCTCCGAAGGGCTGTACAGCGCCCGGCCGCCGGGGCCGTAGAGCCCGCGGTCGGTCATCAGGAGCACTCCCTCCGTCCGCTCCTGCTCGGGCAGGCTGGTCACGTCGAGGAGCTGGCCGTCCAGGGGCCCGCCCGTCAGCCGCACGTACAGCCGGCCCGGGGCCGGCCGGACCCAGTAGCCCTCGTCACCGCAGTACACCCGGTCATCCACCGTGCTCATCCCACCTGCCCGCCCTTCCTGCCCTTCCCCCGGGACCACAGCACGGGGCGGAAGAATTCTACGAGCCGCTCCACCCCGTCGCCGCCGTTCAGGCGGGGCGCGCGGTGTGATCGGGGTGACCGGTGGTGCGGCGGGCCTCCTTCATCTCTGCTTCGTACAGGTGTCCGCGGCCCGCGGCCAGGGCGTCCACGGCGCCCCGTTCGAGGTCGCGGAAGGGCTCGTAGTAGGTGTGGTCGTACGCCTCGACGATCTGGAAGGTCCAGTGGCCCGGGATCACGTTGCGGCCCAGCACCTCCTCCTGCACGCGGTCGGCCCACTGCGCGTGCCCCGCCTCCCGCAACAGCCGCACCGCCCGGTCCAGTTCCAGGTCCGCCGTGCCGGTCAGCTGGTGGAAGCCGTAGAGGTGGCCCCGGGCCCGTTCCACCGTCTCCAGCGCTTTCGACAGCGAGCCCAGGGCTTCGACGGTCAGGTCGCCGACTCCCTCGGGGCGCTCGTGTGCCCGGTCGGGGCGCTCTTCGTTCGACGTCATGCTGCGCACATGCCCTCCGCGGGCCGTTTCTTAAGCCGCGCGGGCCTCCCGTCCCCCGAAGGAACGACCACCGCGCGGACGCGGCGGTCCTCGGCGGGCCGGGAGGCGCGGGCCGGAAACCGCCCTCGTCCGGGCGGGGAGGAGCCGGCCCGGCCGTACCCTCGGGGCATGACCACGACCCACGGCGCGGCGTACGCGCTGCGCGACGCCCGCCCCGGGGACGCCGGGGCCATCGCGGCCGTCGACGGATCCTTCACCACCGGCACGGTCTTCGAAGTGGCCGTGACCGAGGACGGATTCGCCCTGCGCGAGGTCGCGGTGGAGCCGCCGCTGCGCAAGGTGTTCCCGGAGGAGGACGACGGCCCCGGCGCGACGGACGAGGACGACGGGCGGCGCACGTGGGTGGCCGTGACGGACTGCGGTGGCGGCGCGGTCGCGGGGTTCGCCACCGTCTCCTACGCCCCGTGGAACCGGCGGCTGACCGTCGAGGACATCGAGGTGGCCCCCGGCCACCGGGGCCGGGGGCTGGGCCGGGCGCTGATGGGGCGGGCCGTGGACTTCGCCCGGGAGCGGGGCGCCGGGCACCTCTGGCTGGAGGTGAGCAACGTCAACGCCCCGGCCATCCACGCCTACCGGCGGCTGGGCTTCGCCTTCTGCGGCCTGGACACCGCCCTCTACGAGGGCACCGGATCGCGGGGCGAGCAGGCGCTCTTCATGAGCATGCCCTGCCCTTGAGGGGACCCGTCGAGGGGACCCGTTGAGGGCACGCCGTCATGCCGCCGGCGGGCGGGGCCGGGCGCGATGGCCGCGTCGTGCCGCGGCCATCGCGTCCGCTCATGCGAGGCGCTGCCTGACCTCGTTCCTGAGCACCTTGCCGACCTTGGAGCGCGGCAGGTCCGGCCAGATCTCCACCTGCTTGGGCGCCTTGACCGGGCCGATGCGCTCCTTGGCGAAGCCGATGGCCTCGGCCGCCTCAAGGCGGGCACCCGGCCGCAGTTGGAGGACCGCCGTCACGCGCTCGCCCCACTTGGGGTCGGGCAGTGCGACGACGGCGCAGTCGGCGACGGCCGGATGCTCCATCAGGGCCTGCTCGACCTCGGCCGAGTACACGTTGAACCCGCCGGTGATGATCATGTCCTTGGCCCGGTCGACGACGTGGAGGAAGCCCTCGTCGTCCAGGAAGCCGATGTCACCGGTGTGGTGCCAGCCGAAGCGGGACGCTTCGGCGGTGGCCTCCGGATCCTTGTAGTACCCGGCCATCACCAGCGAGCCCCGCACCACGATCTCCCCGCGTTCCCCGGTGGGCACCGTGCGCCCTTCGGCGTCCATGACGGCCACGGTGACCAGCGGGCCGGGCCGGCCCGCCGCCGAGAGCCTGCGGTTCAAGGCCCTGCCGTCCTCGTCCACGTGGTCGTGCGGGTGCATCGAGGCGATCATCATCGGCGCCTCGGTCTGGCCGAAGAGCTGCCCCATGACGGGCCCCACCCGTTCGATGGCCTCGGCCAGGCGGGCCGGGGACATGGGCGCCGCGCCGTACCAGAAGCACTGGAGCGAGGAGTAGTCCGTCGTGGGGGCCCGCTCGTGGTCGAGCATCCCGTAGATGACGGTCGGAGGCAGGAAGGTGTGGGTGACCCGCTCGGTCCCGATCAGCCGCAGGAACTCGCCGACGTCGGGGGTCTCCATGACGACGATGCGCCCGCCGAGGGCGAGGACCGGGAAGCACAGCACCCCGGCGGCGTGGGTGAGCGGCGTGAGCGCGAGGTAGGTCGGGCGGCCCTCGAACGGGTAGCCCATCAGGGTGAGGGCCGTCATGGCCTCCAGGTTCCCGGAGGTGAGCATCACGCCCTTGGGCGCGCCGGTCGTCCCGCCGGTGCCGACGAGCATGGCCAGGCCGTCGGGCGAGGGCCGGGCGGCGTCCGGGTGCGGGCCGGCCGCCGTCCACCGCTCCAGGGACACGTGCCCTTCGACGCTGTCGTCCAGGCACACGTACGTGGTCACCTCCGGCAGGTGCGGGGCCATCTCGGCGACCTGTGCGGCGTACGCGGGGTGGAAGACCAGGGCGCGGCAGTCGAAGAGTCCGAGCAGTCGCCGGGTCTCGCGCGCCGTGCCGCGCGGGTCGACCGGACACCACACCGCGCCGCGCCGGGCGATGCCGAACATCGTCGCGAACGCGCGGACGTCGTTGTGGGAGAGGATCGCCACGGCGTCGCCGGGCTCGACGCCAAAGCGGGCCAGTGCCGCGGCGACGGCGTCCGCGTGGGCCTGGACGGCGGCGTACGTCATGCTGCGGCCGGCTCCGGTCAGACACACCTCGTCGGGGCCCAGGGACGCCCCCTTGTCCAGGTGGTCGACGGGCGACATCACGTGTGCGCCGTGACGATCGGGTCCATCACCAGGCCGAAGTTCTTGAGGACGCCGAGCAGTTCGCGGTGCCCGAACGCCTGGCAGGCCGAGGCGAATCCTGTGCGGCGCGGGGGCTGCTGGAGCAGGGAGTAGGCGCTGTACGCCTGGAGCAGGCCCGTCTGCTTGTAGTTGGAGTTGCCGTGCAGGGCCACGTGGACCCGGCCCAGCGGGCCCGAGGCGTACACGGAGTCGACGGAGGTGTTGGTACGGGGGTTCTCGCGGGGCGGCATCTCGGCCTGGAGCCCGGACGCGATCTCGGAGAGGGCCGCCTCCCGGGCCGCGGGGTCCAGCGGGCGGATGCGTTCCTCGAACATCGCGGTGGTGGCGACCACGCCGTCCATCACCGTACGGTCCAGTACGCCGCCGGTGACGGTGCAGGTCGCGACGCGGGGGTCGTCCTTGAACCAGACGGGGTGCAGGGTGCCGCCCCAGGGGACGGTCAGCGCGGTGCCGTGCCGGCCCGGGACGACGCACTCGCGGGTGGCCCGGTGGTCCCAGGCGACGTACTCGTTGTCGACCAGGTGGTACCAGTCGGCCTTGAGGATGGTGAAGATGGTCTGGGTGGAGGCGTAGGTGGGGAAGCCCTTCCACAGCGCCAGCATGTCGAGGGTGTCCAGGCCGGGGCCGGCGTCCAGGGCGATGTTCGCGGCGATCTCGCCGGTGGTGTACATCTGTGCGACGCCGGGCGAGAGCAGGAGGCCGGCGTCGGCGAAGCGGCGGCCGAACTCCCGCTGCGCGAGCAGCGTCCAATCCTGCTCTCCCGTGGTGTCGAGGAAGTGGCAGCCGGCCCGGAGCGCGGCCAGGGCGGTGTCGGGGCCGTACTTGATGAAGGGGCCCACGGTGGAGCACACCACGCGTGCCCCGCTGAAGAGTGCGGTGAGCGCGTCGAGGTCGTGGGGCACCTCGGCGATCTCGTAGTCGGCGGTCTCGATGCCGGGGATCTTCTCGACCACGTCCCGGACCTTCTTGCCGTCGCGGCCGGCGGCTGTGAAGGGGACGCGGTATTCGCGCAGGTACTCGCAGATCAGGCGGCCGGTGTAGCCGGATGCGCCGTAGACGACGACGGGCTTCTCGGGTGCGTCCTGCCGGTTCTCGCTCATGTGGGTGCTCTCGTCCACTCGGGTACGGGTGAGGGGGCTGGTGCGGCCGCTGCCGGCCGTGCGGGGGATCCGGGTCATCCGCGTCGTCACATGCCCATGCCGCCGTCGACCGGCAGGCCTGCGCCGTTGACGAACCGTGAGGCGTCCGAGGCGAGGAAGACCACGGCGTCGGCCATGTCGGCCACCTCGCCCAGGCGCCCGGCGGGGGTGAGCGCCACGACCGCCCCGACGGCGGCCTCGGGGCCCTCGAACAGGCCCAGCCGGGAGGTCTCGACGGCGAGTTTGGTGCCCATGTCGGTGGCGACCAGGCCCGGGTACACGCAGTTGACGCGGACGCCGTAGCCGAGCCGCCCGGACTCGGCGGCCGCGACGCGCGTGAGCCGGTCGACCGCCGACTTGGTGGCGGAGTATCCGGCGATGCCGGGGAAGGCGATGGTCGCGGCGACGGAGGACACGTTGACGATCGCCCCGCCGTCGCCGCCGGCCCGGCCGCCGCGGCGCATGGCCCGCAGCCCGTGCTTGATGCCGAGCATGGTGCCGACGACGTTCACGTCGAGCATCCGGCGGATCTCGTCGGGTTCGGTGTCTACGAGGAGCTGGGTCACCTCGATGCCCGCGTTGTTGACGACCACGTCCAGTCCGCCGAACTCGGCGACGGTGTGCGCCACGGCCGCCGTCCAGTCGTCGTCGCAGGTCACGTCCAGCGCCGTGGCGCCGACGTGCGCGCCGGTGGCCGCGGCGATGTCCGCGGCCCGCTGCCCGGCGTCGTCCTTCAGTACGTCGCCGAGCATCACGGATGCCCCCGCCGCCGCCATCGTCCGCGCCATCCCGGCGCCCAGCCCCCGCGCTCCCCCGGTGACGAGTACGCGCTTTCCCGCCAGATCGAACGTCCCCATGGTGCCGGTCCCTTCACGTCGGAAGTGATGCGCGGCACAACGTAGGACTGGCTTTGGACAGTCGTCAAGATATTCTTGGACAGTCGGCCAAACTTTCTTGGACAGTCGTCAAACACAGGCGGTCGGTTACGATGCGACCCCACAGTGCACGTCCGGAGGGGGACAGCAGCCCGATGACCACGGCCGATCGGCAGGGCGAGCGCGTCGCGCGCCGCCAGGTCGACAAGTTCGAGGAGCGGCGACGCGAGCTCGCCGGGGCCGCCCTGCAGACGCTGTCCGAGCTCGGGTACGCCCGCACGAGCCTGCGGGAGATCGCCCAGAACTCCCCCTTCTCGCACGGCGTGCTGCACTACTACTTCCGCGACAAGGTCGATCTGATCACCTACTGCGTACGGCAGTACAAGGCCGACTGCGTACACCGCTACGACCGGATCGTCACCGACAGCGACACGGCCGCGGAGCTGCGCGCGGGGCTCGCGGCGGGGCTCGCCGAGACGCTGGTCGAGGACGCCGCCATGCACCGGCTCTGGTACGACCTGCGCGCGCAGGCCCTCTTCGAGGAGTCCTTCCGCGCGGACGTCCTGGAGATCGACGGCACGCTCCAGGACATGATCTGGCGGATCGTCACCCGGTACGCCCGGCTGTCGGACGCCGAACCCGCCCCGTCACCGGCCGCGGCGTACGCGATGCTGGACGGCCTCTTCCAACAGCAGCTCCTGCACCACCTGGCCGGGGACGCGGAGGCGAGGACGCGGCTCGCCCGGGACGCGGCGCTCCTGCTGGGCCTGGCGGTCCCGGGCGGCGGCTGAAACCGCCGCCGTGCGGCGCGGGCGCGCGGTGCGACGGGCGGTCGATCGCCCTTCGAGGAGTCCTCTTTTCCGTGGTGCCAGCATCACTGCTCCAGGCTCCACTCGGGACGAAGGGACCAAGAAAATGACCAAGTCGGGACGCAGGCTCGGTATCGCC
>NZ_JBICWZ010000022.1:0-92175 GCF_043199995.1 Streptomyces sp. NPDC048507
GTGATGAGACGGACGTCCATCACCGCCCCGACCGCGTCGCGGGTGCCGATGGTCTCCTCGAAGTGGTAGCCGGTGTCGAGGAAGACGACGTCCACGCCGGGCCGGGCGCGGGAGGCGAGGTGGGCGACGACCGCGTCCTCCATGGAGGAGGTGACGCAGAACTTCGGGCCGAAGGTGTCGGCCGCCCAGCGCAGGATCTCCAGCGCCGGTGCGTCCTCCAGGTCGCGGCCGGCCTGCTCCGCGACGTCCTTGAGGCGTGTGTCCTGAGTGGTGGTCATATCTCGTCCCCTCCCGCTGTGTCGGACTGAACGCCCCGGGCCAGCAGCCCGAGGTACTTCAGCTGGAAGGCCCGGTTGCAGGCACGGCATTCCCAGGCGCCGTGACCGGTTTCGTTGGGGAACAGGTCCTCGTCGCCGCAGTAGGGGCAGTAGAAGGGTGCGGCGCGCTCGCTCATGACAGGTCCTCGTCCTTCGCCCGGGTGACCCAGGCGGCGAACCGCTCGCCGTCCTCGCGCTGCTCCTCGAAGCGCGTGACGACCCGCTCGACGTAGTCCGGCAGCCCGGCCGAGGTGACCTTGAGGCCGCGGACCTTGCGGCCGAAGCCGGCCTCCAGGCCGAGGGCGCCGCCCAGGTGGACCTGGTAGCCCTCCACCTGGTTGCCGTCGTCGTCGAGGACCAGCTGGCCCTTGAGACCGATGTCCGCGACCTGGATGCGGGCGCAGGCGTTCGGGCAGCCGTTGATGTTGATGGTGAGCGGCTCGGCGAAGTCGGGCAGGCGGCGCTCCAGCTCGTCGATCAGCGCGGCGCCGCGCGCCTTGGTCTCGACGATGGCCAGCTTGCAGAACTCGATGCCGGTGCAGGCCATCGTGCCGCGGCGGAAGGGGGACGGCTGGACGCGCAGGTCCAGCGCCTCCAGGGCCGCGACGACCGAGTCGACCTGGTCGGCCTCGATGTCGAGGACGACCATCTTCTGCTCGGCGGTGGTGCGCAGGCGGCCGGAGCCGTGCTGCTCGGCGACGTCGGCGATCTTGGTCAGGGTGGCGCCGTCGACGCGGCCGACGCGGGGCGCGAAGCCGACGTAGAACTTGCCGTCCCGCTGCCGGTGCACGCCGACGTGGTCGCGCCACTGGCCCGTGGGCTGCGCGGGCGCGGGGCCGTCGGTGAGTCCCCGCTTCAGGTACTCGTCCTCCAGGACCTGGCGGAACTTGGCCGGGCCCCAGTCGGCGACGAGGAACTTCAGGCGGGCACGGTTGCGCAGCCGCCGGTAGCCGTAGTCGCGGAAGATCGAGATGACGCCCTCGTAGACGTCCGGGACCTCGTCCAGGGAGACCCAGGTGCCCAGGCGGACGCCGAGCTTGGGGTTGGTGGAGAGGCCGCCGCCGACCCAGACGTCGAAGCCGGGGCCGTGCTCGGGGTGCTCGACGCCGACGAAGGCGATGTCGTTGATCTCGTGCGCCACGTCGAGCAGCGGCGAGCCGGAGACCGCGGACTTGAACTTGCGGGGCAGGTTCGAGAAGTCCTTGTTGCCGACGATGCGGCGGTAGATCTCCTCGATGGCGGGCGTGCCGTCGATGATCTCGTCCTCGGCGATGCCGGCGACGGGCGAGCCGAGGATGACGCGCGGGCAGTCGCCGCAGGCCTCGGTGGTGGAGAGGCCGACGGCCTCCAGCCGGCGCCAGATCTCGGGGACGTCCTCGATGCGGATCCAGTGGTACTGCACGTTCTGGCGGTCCGTGAGGTCGGCGGTGCCGCGCGCGAACTCCTGGGAGACCTCGCCGATGACGCGGAGCTGCTCGGTGGTCAGCCGGCCGCCGTCGATGCGGACGCGCAGCATGAAGTACTTGTCGTCCAGCTCCTCCGGCTCCAGGATCGCGGTCTTGCCGCCGTCGATCCCGGGCTTGCGCTGGGTGTAGAGGCCCCACCAGCGCATCCGGCCGCGCAGGTCGTTGGGGTCGATCGAGTCGAAGCCCGCCTTGGAGTAGATCGTCTCGATGCGTGTCCGCACGTTGAGACCGTCGTCGTCCTTCTTGAACTGCTCGTTGCCGTTGAGGGGCGTGTGGTGTCCGACGGCCCACTGGCCTTCACCGCGGTGACGGCCGGTCTTGCGGCGCGCGGCGGCTGCGGGTGCGGCTGCGGGCGTTTCGGGGGTGGCGGCCATGACGGGTACGTCCTTCTTCAGCGGCTCAAGGCAAGGGCAGGGGGAGCGGCGGCGTGACCCCTGGCATGCTGGCGACTCTGAGCAGGTGTGGCTGATTGCCGCCCTTTGACCGGGTTTGCCGGTGCCTGGGGGCGGTTTCGGCCTTCAGGGGACTGCGGGGTGACCGCCTCGTCCGCGGCTGCGGGGACGACGGCGGTGTGCGGCGGTGGCTGGTTCCGTCAGCGCGCCGGACAGATGGCGCTGGACATGCGGCCGAGGTCGACGTGCCGCCGACTCACCAAGGCAATTCCAGCTCCATTCATGGCGGAAGCGTGTCATGTGCCGATTGGAGGAGTCCACTACTGTCCACGATGCGGACGAAGTCGTCCCGAATCGTGGGATCACGTGACGCGGGTCACCCGGAACGCCTCGTTCGCGCAGGTGGGAGCCCGCTCCGGAGGCCCGGCCGAAAGCCCTCGGAGGGGCGGATTCCGGCCGGGCGGGCGGTCATGCGCCGGGCCAGGGGCCGGGGGTGGGGGCGTCCTGCTTCTCCTCCGTCTCCGTCCGGAAGACCTCGAAGCCGCGGCGCCGGTAGTTGTCCATGGCCGTCGGCCCGTCCTGGCTGCACGTGTGGACCCAGACCCGGCGGGTCGGCTCGCGGTCGGGCCAGCGGTCCGCGAGGTCCCAGGCGCGCCCGGTGCCCAGCGTCAGCAGGTGCCCGCCGATCCGGCGGCCCCGGAAGTCCGGCAGCAGGCCGAAGTACATGATCTCCACCACCCCGTCCGGCTGCGGGTCGAGCTCGATGTACCCGGCCGGAGTGCCCCGGTCGTACGCCACCCAGGTCTCCACGCCGGGCCGACCCAGCTGCTCCACCCACTGGGCGCGGGTCAGCGACAGCCGGTCCGTCCAGTGGATGTCCCCGCCCACCGACGCGTACAGGAACCGGCTGAACTCCGGTGAGGGGACCTCGGCGCGCTCGACGCGGATCTCCGGGCCGGGCACGGCCGCCGGGACGAGATCCTCCGGGGAGGTCATTTGGAGGGACCAGGTGGTCAGCGTGATGGTGCTCATGCGGTTCAGGGAATCACACGCCCCCCTCGCCCCCGCCGCCCAGGCGGGCCCGGACCACCGCCGGAGCGGTCGAGTGCGGCAGCAGCCGCGCCGGGTCCTCGGGGCGGATCAGCTCCACCTCCACGTCCTCCGCGAACCGGTACGGGCGGTGCGTCAGCACCCCGCCGAGGTGCCGGCGGACCCGGGACAGCTCGGCGCGGACCGTCACGGTGCGGGTCGCGTCCCCGAAGAGGTCCGCGGCCAGCTCGGCGGCGGTGCGCCCGTGCCGGGTCCGCGCCAGCAGGAACAGCAGCTCCGCGTGGCGCGGGCTGAGCTCCTGGGACCAGCTGCCCGCGGCCCCGTAGACGCTCGCCGACCAGGACCGGGGCCGGCTCAGGTCCAGCACGACCCGGCTCACCGCCGGCGGGGCGGAGGCGCGGGCGTCCACCAGCCGCAGCAGCCAGCCGCCGGGCAGCGGCTCCGCCACGCAGTCCCCGAGCTGCGGGACCCACAGCCGCCCGGGACCGAGCCCCTTCGGCAGCGGCATCCGGTCGG
The DNA here is from genome assembly GCF_043199995.1 of Streptomyces sp. NPDC048507. Taxonomy (NCBI): domain Bacteria; kingdom Bacillati; phylum Actinomycetota; class Actinomycetes; order Kitasatosporales; family Streptomycetaceae; genus Streptomyces; species Streptomyces sp. NPDC048507. The sequence continues at coordinate 3,742 of NZ_JBICWZ010000022.1, forward strand.
CGGGGGCCAGCCCGGTGACGGCCGCCGTCCAGCCGTGCGGGTCCACCGCCACGGCCCGCCCGGGCAGCCGGGCCAGCAGCGGGGCCGCGACCGCCCGCAACCGCTCCAGGGACTCCAGGTGGCGCACCCGCAGCTCGCGCTCGGCGAGGCGGGCCACCGAGCTGACCCAGGTCAGGGTCGCCGGGTGCATCGTGGCCAGCGGCCCGCTCACGTCGACCACCCCCAGCAGCTGGCCGTCCCGCGGATCGCGCACGGGCGCCCCCGCGCAGGTCCAGTCGTGGTGGCTGGAGACGAAGTGCTCGGCCGAGAACACCTGCACCGGCCGCCGGGTCACCAGAGCCGTGCCCACCCCGTTGGTGCCGACCACCGCCTCGTCCCAGTCGGCCCCCACCGCGAAGCCCAGCCGGTCCGCCTTGCGCAGGATCGAGCTGTGCCCCTCCCGCCACAGCAGCCGCCCGTCCGCGTCGGCGACGACCATGATGTGCAGGGCCTCGTCCAGGGCGGGCAGCAGCCCCTCGCGCAGGACGGGCAGCACCTCCCGCAGCGGCGAGACCTGCCGGCGCTCCTCGGTCTCGGCCGCGGACAGCAGCCGGGAGCGGGCGTCCCGGTCGGGGTGCACCCCGCCGGCCAGCATGCGCCGCCAGGACTCGGCGATCTCCGGACGCGGGGCGGCCGGGGGCCGGTCTCCGGCCAGCGCCGCCGCCCGCACCCCCTTGAGCAGACGCGCCGCCTCCCGCGGGTCCATGGCCGAGATGCGCGCCACGTCGACCGCGCTGCCTGCGGTGTTGGCCACCGGAACCTCCCCGTGCTGAACAGGACGTACTGCCCAGGCCCCCCGCTGCGGCGCCCGTGCACCTTCCCCGGGCACGTGCGGCGGGTACCTGCCCCACCGAAGGGTCGCAGGGTTGCAACGGTATGCAACCCTCGCCAACCCCCGGTCGGCCGACCGAAACTATCGGCACGCCGCCGAGCGGCGTGACGCTCCTTCCTCGGGGCTTCTCGGATCGCGGGGTGGTGCCGAGTCGGCGCGGCGCCACCCCCCGGTCCCACTTCACGGGCCCGGATCCCGGCGCCGGGCGGTTCGGGCCGCAGTGGTTTGGGGACCACGGCGGCCCAGGGGGACCGCCTAGCCCGCGATCCGCGCCCGTGCCACCACCGACGCCAGGTCCAGCCCGTGCGGCAGCGTGCCGAAGGCCGCGCCCCAGTCCCCGCCGAGCCGCGACGCGCAGAACGCGTCGGCCACCTCCGGCGGCGCCCACCGCACGAGCAGCGAGCCCTGGAGCACCAGCGCCATCCGCTCCACGACCCGCCGGGCCCGGCCCTGGATCCCGTCGAGGTCGGCCAGGTCGGTCAGCAGGTCCTTGATCGCCGCGTCCAGCCGGTGGTCGGCGCCCCGGGCCAGCCCGACCTCCCGGAGGAACGCGTTCAGGGCCTGCGGCTCCCGCTGGAGGGCGCGCAGCACGTCCAGGGCCTGTACGTTGCCCGACCCCTCCCAGATCGAGTTGACCGGGGACTCGCGCAGCAGGCGGGGCAGCCCGGACTCCTCGACGTAGCCGTTGCCTCCCAGGCACTCCAGGGCCTCGGCGACCATCGGCGTACAGCGCTTGGTCACCCAGTACTTCGCGGTGGGCACCGCGAGGCGCAGGAAGGCCCGCTCGCGTTCCGCGGCGGGCCCGTCGGCGCCGGCGGCGGCGTCCTGGGCGGCCGCGAGGCGCAGGGTCAGGACGGTCGCCGCCTCCGACTCCAGGGCGAGGTCGGCGAGCACGTTGCGCATCAGCGGCTGCTCGATGAGCGGCGCTCCGAAAGCAGAGCGGTGCTCCGCGTGGTGGACGGCCTGCGTGAGCGCCTGGCGCATCAGCGACGCAGAACCGATCACGCAGTCCATCCGCGTCGCCGCGACCATCTCGATGATGGTCCGCACCCCGCGGCCCTCCTCGCCCACCCGCCGGGCCCACGTCCTCCCGTCGAACTCGATCTCGCCCGACGCGTTCGACTTGTTGCCCAGCTTGTCCTTCAGCCGCTGGATCGCGAACGCGTTGCGCGCCCCGTCCTCCAGCACCCGGGGCACCAGGAAGCAGGTCAGCCCGCCGGGCGCCTGCGCCAGCACGAGGAAGGCGTCCGACATGGGCGCCGAGCAGAACCACTTGTGCCCCGTCAGCACGTACTCGCCGTCGGCGGCCAGCGGCGCCGCCACCGTGGTGTTCGCCCGGACGTCGCTGCCGCCCTGCTTCTCCGTCATCCCCATCCCGAAGAGCACCCCGCCCTTGCGGCCCGGCGGCCGCAGCCCCTCCTCGTACACGTGCGAGGTCAGCAGGGGCTCCCAGCGCGCGGCCAGCTCCGGATCGGTCCGCAGTGCCGGTACGGCGGCGTGCGTCATCGAGACCGGGCAGCCGTGCCCCGACTCGGCCTGCGACCACAGGAAGAAACCGGCCGCCCGCCGCAGGTGCCCCGCCGGGCGCCCCCAGGCGTCGGTGAGCCCGGACGTCACCGCGTGCCCGAGCAGACGGTGCCACGCCGGGTGGAACTCGACCTCGTCGATCCGGTTCCCGTAGCGGTCGTGCGTGCGCAGGACCGGCGGGTTCTCGTTCGCCTGCCGGCCCCACTCCTGGGCCTGGGCGGAGCCCGCGGCCCGGCCCAGCGCGGTGAGCTCCTCCCCGATCTCGTCGCGGAGTCCGGGGGACGCGTCGGCGAGGTGACGCCCGACGCCCTCCGCGAGGACCCGGTCGCCGAGGTAGAGCTCGTGACCCACGAGCGGCGGGGCCTGGTTGCTGACTGTGTGGGTGGTGGCTGCCATGCGGATACCGTAAGGACGTGCAGCCAGCAAAAGAAACACCCGAGCGGATCCCAGGACGGCTCCACCGGGCCCGCGCCCTCTACCGCAACGTCTCCAAGCGCAAGATGGCCTGGCTGCTGCTCAAAGACACCGTCAACTCCTGCATCGAGTACCGCATCCTGGGGCTCGCGGCCGAGGCGGCCTTCTTCACCCTGCTCTCCCTGCCGCCGCTCTTCCTCGGCCTGCTCGGCCTCCTCGGCTACGTGGACGGCTGGACGGACACCCAGTCCGTGCAGAGCATCGAGGAGAACATCCTGCGCGCGGTCGGCACGGTCCTGTCCGACCGGGGCGTCAACGACATCGCCAAACCCATGCTCGACGACGTCACCAGCCGGGGCCGCCCCGACCTGATCTCCCTCGGCTTCGCCTTCGCCCTGTGGTCGGGCTCGCGCGCCGTCAACGTCTTCATCGACACCATCACCGTGATGTACGGGCTCGACGGGCAGCGCGGCATCGTCAAGACCCGGCTGCTCGCCTTCCTCCTGTACGTGGTCGCCCTGCTGATCGGCGCGATCGTGCTGCCGCTGATGGTCGTCGGCCCCGACGCGGTGGTCCGGCTCGTGCCCTGGAGCACCGAGGTGATCGCGGTCCTGTACTGGCCCACGGTCACCCTCCTCTCCATCGCCTTCCTGACCACCCTCTACCACGTGTCCGTCCCCGTCCGCTCGCCGTGGATCGAGGACGTGCCGGGCGCGCTGGTGGCCCTCGCGATGTGGGTCCTCGGCTCGTTCCTGCTGCGGATCTACCTCACCAACACCGTGGAGGGGCCGACGATCTACGGATCCCTCGCCGCGCCCGTCGCCATCCTGCTGTGGATCGGCATCTCGGCCTTCGCCGTGCTCGTCGGCGCGGCCGTCAACGCCGCCATCGACCGGGTCTGGCCGTCGGTGGCCACGGCCGCGGCGCGCGAGGCGAACGAACGGGTCCGCGAGGCCGAGGCCGCCCAGCTCGTGGCCCGCGCCGCCGCCTGGCGGGCGCTGGCCGAGGGCGAGTCCGAGGACGACGAGGACGCCGGGATGCCGTCGGAGTTCCCGGAACGCTGGTCGAAGTTCCTGCCCCCGGAGGACTACACGTCCCGGCTTCGCAAGCACTGACGGGCCGCCCCGGACGGCATAGCCTGGGCCCGTGTACGAGGAAGAGCCGTCGGCGGTCGTGCCCGGAGCGGTGCTCTGGCGGGCGCGCGGCCCGCACGGCGTCGTCCTGCCCGACGGGTGCATGGACCTCATGTGGACCGGCGGCCGGCTGCTGGTGGCCGGCCCCGACACCGGACCGCACCCCGCCGGGGAGGTGCCCGGCCGGTCCTTCGCCGGACTGCGCCTGGCCCCCGGCGCCGCGCCCGCGCTGCTCGGCGTACCGGCCTGCGAACTGCGCGACCGGCGGGTCGGGCTGGCCGACCTGTGGCCGGGCCCCGAGGTGCGCCGGCTCGCCGAGCGGATCGCCGCGTACGAGGACCCGTGCGCGGGCCTCGAAGAGCTGGCCCGGACCCGGGCCGAGGCCGTCGGCCCGCCCGACCCGCTGCCCGCCGAGGTGAGCGCCCGCCTCCGCGCCGGGCAGTCCGTGGCAGCCGTCGCCGCCGGAGTCGGCCTGGGCGAACGCCAGCTGCGCCGCCGCTGCCTGGAGGCCTTCGGGTACGGCCCCCGCACCCTGGGCCGGATCCTGCGCCTGCGGCGCGCCCTGGCCCTGGCCCGGAGCGGCCTGCCCCGGGCCGAGGTGGCCCACACCGCCGGGTACGCCGACCAGGCCCACCTCGCGCGCGAGGTCCGGGCGCTGACCGGCGCCACCCTGGCCGCCTGCTACGCGGCGCCGCCGGACGGGGCGAACAGCGAGACCCCGCAGCCGTCGGGGTCGAGGACCACCGCGTAGCGCTGGCCCCAGAAGGCGTCCCAGGGCTTCAGGTGGCCCGGGTGGCCCGCCCGCGTCAGCTCGGCGTACACGGCGTCCACCTCCGCGGGGGACTCGCACAGGAATGCCAGTTCCCGCCGGACGCCCCCGGTGGGCGGCGTCCAGGAGGGGTCGATGGAACGCATGACGTCCTCCGTGTCCCAGGCGATGCGCAGGCCGCCGGGCAGGACGGCCTCCACGTGCGGCCGGGCGTCGGCGTCGGCGGGCACGTCCAGGCCGAGCCGGCGGTAGAAGGCGAGCGAGGCGGCCATGTCGGAGACGACCAGGCCGATCATGTCGAATCGTGGAGTCATGCCGGCAGGCTAGGCACGCACGGCCCGCGCGGTCTTGAACGAAACGGACATCCCGCGGCCGGGCCGCCCGCTCGCGAAGTGGCCGGAAAAAACCGCTGGCGGGGGAGCGGTGCGGCCCGTTACGGTTCCCGAGTCGAGAGCGCAGAGGAATCAGGAGGTGAGGACATTGATGACTGTCACGGAGACGGGCACGGCCCGCATTCAGGAGTTCATCATCGTTGCCACCCCCGTGGCCTCCGGCTGACCACTCGCTACCGCGCACCGCCGGGGCCGCCCTTCGAAGGGTCCCCCTTGTCTCTCTCTTTCCCCTCCGCCTCCACTCCCTGCGCCCTGGCCGCCTACGGCTGGGACGAGGCATGGGCCGCGGAGTTCGCCCCGTACGCCGACCGGGGACTCCTCCCGGGCCGGGTCGTCCGGGTGGACCGCGGACAGTGCGACGTCATGACCGCGGACGGCCTCGTCCGCGCCGACACCGCGTTCGTCACCCCGCACGACCCGCTGCGCGTCATCTGCACCGGCGACTGGGCCGCCGTCGACGCCTCGGGAAACCCCCGCTACGCCAGGACGTACCTGCCGCGCCGGACCGCCTTCGTACGGTCCACCTCCTCCCAGCGTTCGGAGGGGCAGATCCTGGCCGCCAACGTCGACCACGCGATCATCGCGGTCTCGCTCGCCGTCGAGCTCGACCTCGGCCGCATCGAGCGGTTCCTCGCCCTGGCCTGGGAGTCGGGGGCGCAGCCCCTGGTCGTCCTGACCAAGGCCGACCTGGTCCCGGACCCGGCGACGCTGGCCCACCTGGTCCAGGACGTGGAGACCACCGCGCCCGGCGTCCAGGTGCTCACCGTCTCCTCCCACACGGGAGAGGGCACCGACGTGCTCGCCGCGGTCGTCGGCGGCGGGACGAGCGTGCTGCTCGGAATCTCCGGCGCCGGAAAGTCGACGCTGGCGAACGCGCTGCTCGGGTCGGACGTCATGGACGTCCAGGAGACCCGCGACGTCGACGGCAAGGGCCGTCACACCACCACCACCCGCAACCTGCTGGCCCTGCCCGGCGGGGGAGTACTGATCGACACCCCCGGACTGCGCGGAGTCGGCCTCTTCGACGCGGAGGCAGGGGTCGGACAGGTCTTCTCGGAGATCGAGGAGTACGCGGCCCGCTGCCGCTTCCACGACTGCGCGCACGAGGCGGAGCCGGGTTGCGCGGTGCTGGCGGCGGTGGACGCGGGCGCGCTACCGGACCGCCGCCTGGAGAGCTACCGCAAGCTGCTGCGCGAGAACCAGCGGATCGTGGCCAAGACGGACGCCCGGCTGCGCGCGGAGATCCGCCGCGACTGGCGCGTCAAGTCGGCGGAGGGCCGCGCGAACTACGCGGCCAAACGAGGCCCCCGCGGCTGACCTGGCCGGTCGGCACGAAGCAGCCCCCGCCCCGAACCTCGGCCGGCCCCTGCACCCAACCCCGGCCCGAACCCCGAATCCGCACCAGGCCCGGGCCCTGGACCGGGACCTGGACCCGGACCGGGACCCGAATCCGGACCGGGATCCGGACCCGAACCTGGACCCGGACCCGAATCGGGTTCCGAATCCGGATCCGGATCTGGTTCCGGATCTGGCGGGGTGCGGGGTGCGGTGGGGTCGGGGGCGGGGTGGGGTGTCGTCCGGGATGTCAAACGTGATTTGTTGGCGCGCGGTGCCGACCGCCAGGAGCGGCCCGGACAGGGCGCCATAAATCATGCCTATCCCGGACGGCACCCCACCCCGTCACCGGCCCCACCCCCTCACCGACCCCGCCCCGCCCCCTAAGACCCCGACAGGACCACCCCCAGCCACGCCGCCGTCACGGTCAGGCAGGCCAGCAGCTCGACCAGGATGCTCGTGCCCGCCGCCCGCATCACCGTGCGGACCGAGGACCACGCCTCACCGTGCGTACCCAGCCGGCGGCGTTCGCACAGGTAGATGCCGCCCACGAACCCCGCCACCGCCCCGAGCACCGGCACCACCACGAACCCCAGGACCGCACCCCCGCCCGCGTACACCGCCATCCGCCGGCTCGCCCCGATGCCGCGCAGCCGCCGCGGCGGCAACAGCCACTTCACCACCTGCACCACCAGCAGCAGCCCCGTCGCCGAGACCAACAGCACCCACGCCGGCCCCGACCGCTGGTGCAGCGCCCACCACAGCACCCCCGCCCACACCAGCCACGTCCCCGGCACGCCCGGAACCAGCACCCCGAGCACCCCGAGCAGCAGCACCAGCCCCACCAGGAGCAGCTGAGGCAGATCCATCTGCCCAGCGTGACCGACCGGGGACTATCGGGCCACCCAGCCCCGCTCGTAGGCGTGCCAGCCGAGCTGGAGCCGGGTCGTCACCCCGGACAGCTCCATCAGCCCCTTCACCCGCCGCTGCACCGTCCGCAGCCCCAGCTCCAGGTGCTTGGCCACGCTCGCGTCCGTCATCCCCGCCAGCAGCAGGGAGAGGATCTCCAGATCGATGGTGTCCGGGCCGCCGTCCCCCTCCTCCGCGTACCCCGTCGCGCCCAGCCGCAGCGGCACGGACTCCCGCCACACCGCCTCGAACAGGCCGCGCAGCGACTCCAGCAGGCCCGACGCGTGCACGACGAGCGCCGCCGGTTCCGCCCCGCGGGCCGTGAGGGGGACCATCGCGAGGGCGCGGTCGGCGATCACCAGCTTGGTGGGGACCTCGGGCGTCACCCGGACGCCTTCCCCCCGGGCCAGCGCCGTCGAGGCCTCCCGGATCCCGCTCGGCCGGGTGAGGACCTCCCGCTCGATCACCACCCGGTAGGCGACCCCGCGCACCGCCGCCCGTTCCTCGGCCTCGTTCTCCATCCCCGTGACCACCTGCGGCCGGCCGGTGACCAGTGCGCAGACCTCCTCCGTGGCGCCGAGCTGGAGCTGGTGGAAGCGGTGCGCGACCGCGCTCGCCCCCGTCACGACCTCCACCAGGTCGTGGACGGCCGGCTCGGCGGCCTCCGCCCGGTACTCCTGCGCCAGCAGCGCCGCCGCCAGTTCCGCCTGCTCCAGTTCGTGCCGCTGCTGGGTCAGCAGGGCCCCCAGCGCGACCCCGGGCGGGGCGGCGACCCAGCGCCCGGGCCGGGCCGAGGACTGCGCCGCGAGCCCGTGCCGTTCCAGGTGCCGCAGGGCCCGTTCCGTCTGCGGCACCGGCAGCGTGAGCCGGTGCGCGAGGTCCGGTACTTCCGCCGCCCCCAGCGCCACCAGCGCGCGGTACGCCGATTCCTGACCCTCGTCCAGGCCTATCGCACCCAGCAACCCGTCCACCCCACTCTCGGCGCCGTTCCTGGCGGGAAGCGGCCACGGCGCAAACCCGCCTCGGACATCATCTCCGCACCTCCCGCCTCTCTGCCAAGGTGACGCCACCGCAGCACCAACATCCGCCGGTCATCGACCAGTTGCGGGGCCGTCATGCCCTGTAAATGAGCCATTGGCCGGAATTCACCTGGGGAGAGCGATGCGCCCGATATCGCGCACGGCACTCGGGGCGGCCACGGCGGCCGCCCTCGCCGTCACGGCCGTCGGCCCGTCCGCGGCACAGCCGGCCGACGGAGCACCGGGCAAGAGACCACTCGTCGGCAGCGCGGAGGCCGGCCGGCAGCCGGCCGCGCCCGTCACCGTCACCCTCGTCACCGGCGACCGGATCCTGGTGTCCACCGACGCCTCCGGCCGCACCGCCGCGACCGCGATGCCCCGTGACAACGGCGCGCAGCCCGTCGTGCAGACCCGCCAGAGCGGCCAGGACCTCTACGTCTACCCCGAGGGCGCGGCCGGGGCGCTCGCCGCCGGCACCGTGGACCCGCAGCTCTTCAACGTCACCGGCCTCATCCGCCAGGGCTACGACGACGCCCACACCGACCGGCTCCCCCTCATCGCGGTCTACGACGCCGCGGTGGACGTCGCCCGCAGCGCCCCGCCCGCCCCGCGCGGCGCCGAGCGCTCCCTCGTCCTCGGCTCCATCGGCGCCGTCGCCCTGGCCGCCGACAAGGGGAAGGCCGCCGACTTCTGGGCGGACGTCTCCGCGGGCAGCCGCTCGCGCGCCGCGGGCGGCCTGAAGAAGCTGTGGCTCGACGGCAAGGTCCGGGCGAACCTGGAACGCTCCACCAAACAGGTCAACGCCCCCGCCGCCTGGGCCGCCGGCTTCGACGGCGCCGGCACCAGGGTCGCCGTCCTCGACACCGGCACCGACCTCGACCACCCCGACCTGGCGGGCCGCGTCGACGCCTCGAAGAACTTCACCGACTCCGACACCGACGCCGACCGCCAGGGCCACGGCACCCACACCATTTCCACCGTCGGCGGCTCGGGCGCCGCGAGCGGCGGCGCCAAGAAGGGCGTCGCCCCCGGCGCCCGGCTGCTCAGCGGCAAGGTCCTCAACGACCAGGGCTACGGCCTCGATTCGTGGATCATCGCCGGTATGGAATGGGCCGTCGAGGCCAAGGCCGACGTGGTGTCCATGAGCCTCGGGGACCCCTCCCAGACCGCCTGTGACGACCCGTTGGCCGCCGCCGCCGAACGCCTCTCCCAGCAGGGACCGCTGTTCGTCATCGCCGCCGGGAACAGCGGGCCCGGCAACAACACCGTCTCCTCGCCCGGCTGCGCGCCCAGCGTGCTGACCGTCGGCGCCGTCGACCGCGACGACACCACCGCCGGCTTCTCCAGCCGCGGCCCCGCCGGACTCCGGCACACCCTCAAGCCCGAGATCGCCGCCCCCGGCGTCGGGATCTCCGCCGCAGCCATGGGCGGCCGCGGGGTGTACGCGTACCAGTCCATGTCCGGCACCTCGATGGCCACCCCGCACGTCGCCGGGGCCGCCGCCGTCGTCAAGCAGCGCCACCCCGACTGGACCGGACAGCAGGTCAAGGCCGCCCTCGTCGGCTCGGCGAACAGCGCCGTCCCCGGGGACGTACGGGAGACCGGTGCGGGCCGCCTCGACGTCAAGGCCGCCGTCGACGCCACCGTCACCGGCGCCCCCGCCGTCCAGGGCGGCTCCTACCACTGGCCGCAGGACCGCAGCGACCGCACCCGCGTCGAGGTCCCGTACACCAACACCGGGACCGGGCCCGTCACGCTGAAGCTGTCCCTCGGCAAGGTCACCGGCAACGACGGCTCCGCCGTGCGCGGCCCGGTCGCCCGCCTGGAGCGGGACACGGTCACCGTCCCCGCCGGGGCCACCGTCAAGGTGCCCCTCGCCCTCGATCCGGCCGCGAAGCTGGAGCGGGCGCAGTACGGGGACGTCACCGGCCGGATCCTCGCCACGGCCGGCGGCGTGCACGTCTCCACGCCGTTCTCGCTGTACGTCGAGCCCGAGACCGTCACCCTGCGCGTCAAGCTGATCGACCGCGCGGGCCAGCCCGCCGCCGGGCCCTCCTCCCTCGACGTCATCGGCACCGACGACGCCTCCGGGGAACGCCGCTTCAACGACGGCTCCGCCGACCAGGTCTACCGGCTCCGCCCCGGCGCGTACTTCCTCTCCGCCTTCGTCGCCACCCCGGACGCCGGTGCGGGCGCGACCATGACGGACTCCCTGACCTACCTCGGCCGCCCGCAGACCGAGGTGAAGAAGGACACCACCGTCACCCTCGACGCCCGCGGCGCCGGACGCCTGACCATCGCCGCCGACCGGCCGGTCGAGGCCCGCAGCACCACCCTCGCCTTCGCCCGCAGCTGGGGCGGCGTCTGGCTGCACGCCGGCACGGCCATGGGCGGCCGCACCATCCGCGGCTACTACGCCGACGTACAGGGCCGGGCCGAGGACGGCTCGTTCGAGTTCGGCAGCTACTGGCGGGCGGGCGCGCCCGTGCTCTCCGGGCTGAAGACGAAGGGCGGCCCCGCACTGCACCCCGTCACCGCCTCCACCGGCAGCGACAACCTCGACGGCCACGGCAGTGCCCCGCTCGTCGACGCGGGCACCGGCACTCCGCAGGAACTGGCCGCGGCCGGGGCCAAGGGGGCGGTCGTCCTGGTCAGGACCGAAGACGGCGCCCTGAACGCCGTCGCCGAGGACGCCAGGGCGGCCGGCGCCACCGCCGTGCTCGGCTACCGCGAGGCCCCCGGCCGCTGGGTGCCCTCCACCGGCTTCGCGGGCGGCGCGCTGCCCGTCCTCGGCGTGGAGTCCGCCGAGGGCAAGGCCCTGCTGGGCCGCCTCGCCGCCGGGAAGGTCACCTTGGAGTGGCAGGGCACCGCGAAGAGCCCGTACGCGTACTCCCTCGCCTTCCCCGAACAGGGGCAGGTCCGGGGCGGCCACGCCTACCGGGTGCGCGACCGCGACCTCGGGCAGGTCGAGGCCTCGTACCACTCCATGGGCGTGGCCGCGGACTTCGTCGACCTGGCCGGTGCCTACCGGCCGATCGGCAGCGCCGTGCAGTTCGGGTCGATCGAGACGGTCGCCGTGCCGGGCAAGCGGACCGAGTACTACACGGCCGGGGACACCGCCTGGGACCAGACGCTCTCCAGCAGCTTCCCCTGGGGCGAGTTCATGACGGGCGCGCAGCGCACCTACCCGAAGGGCTCCCGGACCACGGCTGCCTGGTACGACGGGGTGACCGCCCCGGTGGCCCCGCGCGACGCCGCGGGCAAGGAGACGCTGGCCGCCGAACGCCAGGGCAGCCTGATGGGCTTCGCCCCCGCGATGTGGGGGGACGGCGTGCACTCCGCGCAGCCGGGGTCCTTCGGTGACATCGGCGGGCTCCAGCTCAAGCGGAACGGCGAGGTCATCGGCGAGAGCGGGTACCCGTCCGGGGTGTTCGAGGTCCCGGCGGGGGAGGGCCGCTACGAGCTGGTCCAGAGCATCGCGAAGATCGGGGCCCCGGCGCGCACCTGGCAGCGGTCCACGGCGGTGCGGACGCAGTGGGGCTTCACCTCGAAGCTGGACGCCTCGGCGTACTCGCAGGGCCTGCCCCTCCTCTTCCCCCGGTACGAGGCCCCGCTGGACGGTCTGAAGACGGTGGCGGCGGCGGACGGCCTGCGGATCGGGCTGAGCGCCACCGGGCACGCGGGGTACGCGCCGGGCGCGCTCACGGCCGCGAAGCTGTCGTACTCCTACGACGGGGAGCATTGGACGCAGGCCGCGGTGAGCCGCGCCGGCGGCCGGTGGACCGCCGTCGTCAACCACGCCGGAGCCTCCGGCAAGCCGGTTTCGCTGCGGGTCGAACTGACCGACGCGAACGGCGCCACGGTCACCCAGACGGTCGAGCGGGCGTACCAAGTCCGCTAGTCCGTACGGGTTGTGCGGGAGGGGTCCACCGGGCGGCGGCCCGGTGGGCCCTTTTCGCGCGTTCCGGGTTTTCCGGAGCCCGGTGGGGCCGACAATGTGGGCATGAGTCAGCAGGGCGCGGAGGACTGGTGGCAGAAGCTCTACGAGGACCCGGACGCGGTCCCCGACCCCGAACCGGGAGACACCCTGGACCAACGCTTCCGCTCCGCCTCCCTGCTGACCACCGGTCCCGCCCTCGCTCCGCCGCCCGTTGCCTCCGGCTCGGCGGCGGTCGAGGACCGGTACCCGGAGCCGCCGGCCGATCCGCGGTCGGGGGTCCGGTCTTCCGTCCCCGGGCCGCTCGGCGCGGAGGAGGCCGGGGCGGCGGCCGACGGCGGGCCGCTTGCGGGGGCGTCCGGACTCGTCCCGCCCGCCCGCCGCGCGCCGGACGGACCCCCGCCCGCGCCGGACGCCACGGTCCGGCCCCCCGCCCCCGCGGCACCCCCGCGCCACCCCCCAGCCCCGAGCGCCGCTCCGCTCCCTGCGGCCCCTGCGGCTCCTGGCGCCGCTCCGCTCCCTGCCGCTCCTGCGGCCCCGGGCGTCCTTCCGGCCCCGGGCGCCCCGCCGACCCCGGCCGTTCCTGCGGCCCCGGGTGCCCTTCCGACCCCGGGCGTCCCGCCGGCCCCGGGCGTCCCGCCGACCCCGGGCGTTCCTCCGGCCCCGGGCGTCCCGCCGGCCCCGGGCGTTCCTCCGGCTGTGCCGGCCCCGGGCGTCCCGCCGGTCCCGCCGGGGGCGCAGAGCTCTGCCACCCTCGGCACCTTTGCGGCCCCTCCGGCCGCCCCGGGCGCTTATCCGGTTGCGCCGGTCCCGGGTGGTGGGGGACGGCCCTCGGCCCCTCCGGCCCCGGGCATCCCGTCGGTTCCTCCCTCCCCGCCCGCTCAGGCGGCCCCGGCGGCCCCGGCGGCGGGTTCCGGCCCGGGCGGGGCGGTGCCCCCGGTTCCGCCCGTTGCTCCGGCCGGGGCCGGGGATCCGCGGCTGGCCGGGGCGACCGCGTACGCGCGGGGTGACGTGGCCGTGCCGCCGGTCGAGGACGCCGGGTGGGGGACCCCGCCGCCGGACGGCCCCCCGCGGGACCCGCGGCCGGCGGTCCGGCACCTCGGGGACCGGGCCCCCACCTACGCCGCCGAGCCCACCGCCCTGCCCGCCGCCGATCCGGCCGCGCTGGACTTCCTGACCCCCGACACCGTCCTGGAGGGCGCCCGCTACGGCGGCTACACCCTGCGCGCCGCCTCGCTGCGCGGGGACTCCGCCCGGTTCCGGGGCGAGGCCCGCCGGGACTTCCTGCTCACCGCCCGCTTCGGCGGCGCCGACGACGGCCTGCTCCTCGTGGTGCTGGCCGGCGGCGACCGGTCCGCCCCCGGCGCCCGGGAGGCCGCCGCCGAACTGGGCCACTGCGTTGCGGCGGCCGTCGGCCGCAGCCGGGAGCGGCTGGCCGACGACATCCGGGCGGGCCGCCGCGAGGCCCTGCTCTCCGGGCTCCAGCGCCTCACCGACCGGGGCTACGGCCGGCTGCGGGCCCGCGCCACCGAGCTCGGGCTCGCCGAGGAGGCGTACACCGCCGGGCTGCGCGGGCTGCTGCTGCCCCTGGACCCCGCCTGCGCCAACCGGGTGTGCTTCGGGGCGGGCGCGGGCGGCCTCTTCCGGCTGCGCGCGGGCCGCTGGCAGGACCTGGAGCCCGGCGAGGCCGGCATCGGCGGGTTCCGCTTCCGCGCCTCCGTGGCCCGGCCGGGGGACACCCTGCTGCTCTGCTCCGGCGGCCTCGCCGACCCGATGCGCGAGGAGGACCTGCTCCCCGACGAGCTGGCCGCCCGCTGGTCGCAGGGCGGCCCGCCGGGGCTCGCGGCCTTCCTCGCGGACACCCAGCTCCGCCTCAAGGGCTACGCCGACGACCGAACTGCGGCCGCGGTCTGGGAGGCGTAACCGCGCGGGACGTGCGTGGATGGTGTCCGGGGGCGGAGCACCGAGCAGCGGAAGGGCGCCCCCATGGCCAAGCAGAACGTCGCGGAGCAGTTCGTCGACATCCTCGTGCGCGCCGGAGTGCGGCGCATGTACGGGGTCGTCGGCGACAGCCTGAATCCGGTCGTCGACGCGATCCGCCGGACCGACGGGATCGACTGGATCCAGGTCCGCCACGAGGAGACGGCCGCCTTCGCGGCGGGCGCGGAGGCGCAGATCACAGGGCGCCTCGCCGCCTGCGCGGGTTCCTGCGGCCCCGGCAACCTGCACCTGATCAACGGCCTGTACGACGCCCAGCGCTCGATGGCCCCCGTCCTCGCGCTGGCCTCCCACATCCCCTCCAGCGAGATCGGCCTCGCCTACTTCCAGGAGACGCACCCCGACCGGCTGTTCCGCGACTGCAGCCACTACAGCGAGCTCATCTCCAACCCGAAGCAGATGCCCCGGCTGCTGCAGACCGCCGTCCAGCACGCCATCGGCCGCAGCGGGGTCAGCGTCGTGGCCCTGCCGGGGGACGTCGCCTCGCTGCCCGCCCCCGAGAAGGCGGTGGAGCACGCCCTGGTCACGGCGCGGCCCTCCGTACGGCCCGGCGACGCGGAGATCGACAAGCTGGTGCGGCTCGTCGACGAGGCCGAGCGGGTCACCCTGTTCTGCGGCAGCGGCACCGCCGGTGCGCACGCCGAGGTGATGGAGTTCGCGGGCCGCGTCAAGGCGCCCGTCGGGCACGCCCTGCGCGGCAAGGAATGGATTCAGTACGACAATCCGTACGACGTCGGGATGAGCGGGCTGCTCGGCTACGGAGCGGCCTACGAGGCCACCCACGAGTGCGACCTGCTGATCCTGCTCGGCACCGACTTCCCCTACAACGCCTTCCTGCCCGACGACGTGAAGATCGTCCAGGTGGACATCCGTCCCGAACACCTCGGCCGCCGCTCCCAGTTGGACCTCGGGGTCTGGGGCGACGTGCGCGAGACCCTGCGCGCCCTGAACGCGCGGGTGCGGGCGAAGACGGATCGCCGCTTCCTGGACCGGATGCTGAAGAAGCACGCCGACTCCCTGGAGGGGGTGGTGAAGGCGTACACGCGCAAGGTGGAGAAGCACACGCCGGTCCACCCCGAATACGTGGCCTCCGTGCTGGACGAACTCGCGGACGACGACGCAATCTTCACTGTCGATACAGGCATGTGCAACGTCTGGGCCGCGCGCTATCTTTCCCCGAACGGCAAGCGGCGCATCATCGGATCCTTCAGCCACGGTTCGATGGCCAACGCCCTCCCGCAGGCCATCGGGGCGCAGTTCACCGACCGGAGCCGTCAAGTGGTGTCGATGTCGGGCGACGGGGGCTTCTCCATGCTGATGGGAGATTTCCTCACCCTGGTGCAGTACGACCTGCCCGTCAAAGTGGTCCTCTTCAACAACTCATCGCTGGGAATGGTCGAGTTGGAAATGCTGGTTTCCGGCCTCCCGTCGTACGGAACGACGAACCGGAACCCGGACTTCGCCGCCATCGCCCGCGCGGCGGGCGCCTACGGGGTCCGGGTCGAGAAGCCCAAGCAGCTCACAGGGGCTCTGAAGGACGCGTTCCGGCACAAGGGGCCCGCTCTGGTGGACGTGGTGACCGACCCCAACGCCCTGTCCATTCCGCCGAAGATCAGTGCCGACATGGTGACCGGTTTCGCACTATCCGCCAGCAAGATCGTGCTCGACGGCGGGGTGGGCCGGATGATCCAGATGGCTCGATCCAACCTCCGCAACGTGCCCCGCCCCTGAGCGCGCAGGAGTGCGGACTTTCCCGGGGGGCATGCATCCCGTAGGCCTGTTCGAGCACGAGGGAACGCGGGAGGGGCATCGCCGTGCGGGTGGGGGCGAATACCGGGAAGCCGTGGAGAAGAGGGAGTCCGGTGCAGCGCGAGCCGTCCGCCGGGGACGGGACCGCGAGGGCGGGTACGACGGAGATCAGGCGGAGCGTGCGCCGGGCCGACCTGAAGGCGGTGGGCGAGGTCCGCCGGGCGCTGCGCGAGCTGATGCGCCACCGCTGCCGGGCCGACAGCGCCGACGTGGCCGAGCTGCTGGTCACCGAACTGGTCACCAACGCCCTGGTCCATACCGAACAAGGCGCGGAAGTGTCCGTGCGCCTGGCCGCCACCCGCTTACGGGTGGAAGTCCGCGACTACAACGCCCGCCGCCCCACCCCGTACGTAACGTCCGCCGACGACGGTACGCACGGCCGGGGACTGGTCCTGGTGCAGGCTCTGGCCGACGCCTGGGGCGTGGATCCGCTGGCGCTGGGCCGGGGCAAGGTGGTCTGGTTCGAACTGGAGGCGGCGGGACCGGCCTGAACCCGCCTGGTCCCGGACGCGCGGCAGCGGGGCGCCCGGCGCCCCGCTGCGGCAGGTGTGCGGTCCGGCGGAATCAGCCGAACTGCTGTTCCAGGTCCTTCAGTTTGCGCTCCAGTGAGTCGAGGCGGGGGATGGTCTGGGTGTCGTCCTCGGCGGTGAGGTCCACCGTCCGGGCACCGATCGGATCAGGTGATTCGCTTCCGTTCGCGTTCACGGCTTGCAGGGAGGGCCTTCGGCGCAAGGGCAGCTGTTCCGCTTCCGGTATGGCCGGCTCCGCGCCGACCGGCGCGGAGCCCGACCCGGGAGCGAGCCCCGGTACGTCGACCTGGCGCGCCCGGGACCGCCCGAACGCCCTGTTCTGCCGGCCCAGCGCCTTGATGTGGGCGCGGTCCAGGCGGTGTTGCTCCCGCCTGCGGTGCCGGTCGTTCTCCTTCTCCTTCTTGTCCTCGCGCACCTCGTCCACGGCCTCGTCGAGCGTGCGCACGCCCTCCAGCAGCATCAGCGACCAGGCGCCGAAGGTCTCCCGGGGGGCCCGCAGCCAGCGGACCATCCGGATCTGCGGCAACGGCCGAGGGATCAGGCCCTGTTCGCGCAGCGCCGCCCGGCGGGTCTGCTTGAGGGCGCGGTCGAACAGCACGGCCGCCGAGAGCGACATCCCGGAGAAGAACTGCGGGGCCCCGTCGTGCCCGATGCCACGGGGTGCGTGCACCCAGTTGAACCAGGCCGCCGCGCCCGCGAACAGCCAGACGAGCATGCGCGAGCCGAGCGCCGCGTCGCCGTGACTGGCCTCGCGGACGGCGAGGACCGAGCAGAACATGGCCGCGCCGTCGAGGCCGAAGGGGACCAGGTACTCCCAGCCTCCGGAGAGGTTCAGGTTCTGCCGGCCGAAGCCGACCAGCCCGTGGAAGGAGAGCGCGGCGGCCACCGCCGCGCAGCAGAAGAGCAGGACGTACGAAGCGGTTCCGTAGACGGCTTCCTTGCGCCGCCTGCGTTCCTCGCTGCGTTCCCAGCTGTCGTCGGCCGCGGCCTTCTCGCTCTCCCGCTTGCCACGGGCCAGCACCGCCACTGCCGCAAGTACGCCCAGGATCAGCAGGCTGCCGGGCAGCAGCCAGTCCAGCGATATGTCGGTCAGTCTCATGCGGTGTCCCTTGCCTCGCGTATGCGGCTTTCCGGGCGCCATAGTGGCGCAGCCGGTCAGGGGTGCACGCGGGTTTCGGGGCAAGTGGACGCCATCGGGGGGCGCGGCCCGTCGGATAGGGTGTTGTCGCTCGAACTGGAGCCCGTATCAAAGGGGTTGAGTTCGAATCGACTTCATTCCTCCGAGTGGGTTCAGGCTGCGACGGCCGCCGCCGTGAGCCGGGCGACCCGGTCCGTGTCGCAGGTGCGTGGGCAGGTCGTGCAGGTGTCCTCCGGGCGGATCGTGTAGAAGAGGCAGCAGCCGACCCGGTCGCGGGTCAGCTCCCCGCCGGCGGAGCCGTCGAGGGCCCGGAAGCCCGCGCCGCCCGTGTACGGGGCGTTCGAGCCCGGCAGCAGCAGGTCCAGCTCGCGCACGGCCCGCCGCTCCTCGCCGAGCAGGTTCCCGAGGTACCACAGGCCCTCGACGACGTCGTCGGTGGCCAGCGCCCACCGGGCCCTCGGGCCGCGCCGCAGCCGCGGACCGAAACCGTCCAGCAGCGGTCCGAGGTGCTGGGCCACCGCAGCCCGCACCTCCTCGCGCAGCGCCTCCTCGCCGGGGACGACCCGCGCCCCGGGGAGGGTGGCCGCCGGGTCGTCCGGCAGGCAGGCGAACTCCGTGACGCGCACCGCCATCCGGCCCGAGGTCCGGTGGAAGGACACCGCGTCCACCGGCAGCAGGGGGACCCGGCGCGCCAGGAACCAGGGGACGGTGATCAGCAGGCAGGCGGGCCAGGCGTACCGGCGCAGGCCGAAGCCGGCCACCACGTCGGGCCGCCCCGCGCGGCCGTAGTCGCGCAGCACCTGGGCCTCGTCCCAGGCGAGGTGGGCGTCCAGGGCCGCGCCGCCCGCCGCGAGCTCGTCCGCGCCGACCCAGCCCACACCGCGAGGGCGGGGGTCGTGCGCGCCGAGCTCTTCGATCCGCAGTCCGGAGTAGACGGCCGACACGCGCCCGTACGCCTCCGCCACCGGAGAGCCGGTCGGGGCGGGTGCGTGCAGGGGCAGGACGCCGGGGGCGTCGAGAGCCGGGCCTGGCATGGCGGACCACCGCATCAGTAGATCAATGAAAGGCAAGGCTTACCTTACCTCGATCATCGTCGTTCCGTAACCCTCACCCCCTCACCTCCTCGTCTCCACGGAGCCGTGCGGAGCGTCACCTATCCTCGGTAGCGGTCGAGACCTGGAGGAGGACCGAGTGCACGAAGCGGCCCACACCCCGGTGTCCGAGCAGCCGAGGGCCGAAACGACCCGGGCGGAGCCGCTGATACCGGCACAGAAGGTGCTGCGCCATTCGGTGCGCGGACAGGTGCTGGACGCGCTGCGCGCCGCCCTCGTCGACGGGGAGCTGGTCCCCGGGGAGATCTACTCCGGCCCGGCCCTGGGCGAACGGTTCGGGGTCTCCGCGACCCCGGTGCGCGAGGCCATGCAGCAGCTGGCGATGGAGGGCGCGGTGGAGTGCCTGCCCAACCGGGGCTTCAGGGTGCTCTCCCGCACCCCCCGGGCGCTGGCCGAGCTGGCCGAGGTACGGGCGCTGATCGAGGTGCCGGTGGTGCTCCGGCTCGCCCGTACCGTCCCCACCGCCACCTGGGAGACCCTGCGGCCGGCGGCCCGGGCCACCGCCGAAGCGGCCGCCGCGGGCGACCTGCCCCGCTACGCGGACGCCGACCGGGCCTTCCACCGCGCGGTGCTCCGCCTCGCGGACAACGGCCAGCTCGTACGGACCGCGGAGGAGCTCCACCGGCGTGCCCAGTGGCCCCTGCCGGGCGCCCCGCGCGTGCGCCGCGCCGGCCTCGTCGCCGACGCGGCCGAGCACGCGGCCCTTCTGGAAGCCCTGATCGCCCGGGACCTCCCGGTGGTGGAAACCCTCGTACGCGCACACTTCGCGGGCGCCTGACCCCGGTTACGCCGCCGGGGCGAGCTGGTCGGCCAGCCAGGTCGGGATGCCGCCCAGCAGGTGGAACAGCCGCCGGGCCTCCGCCCGCAGCCGGGCGGCCTCCGGTTCGGGCTCGGCCTCGGCCAGGGCCGCCAGGGCGGGCGCCGTGCCCACCAGGAAGCCCAGGTCCTCCCGGATGCGCAGCGACTCCGCGAAGCCCTTGCGGGCCTCCGCCACCTCGCCGTCGCGCAGTGCCAGGGCGGCGAGGTGCCGCCAGGTGAACGACATCAGCAGGACGTCTCCGTGCGCCTCCGCCCCGGCGTGGGCCCGGTGGTACGCCGGGCGGGCCGCCTGCGGGGCGTCCGCCAGGTGCTCGGCGACCAGGCCCCGGCGGAAGTCCAGCAGCGGCCGGGCCCGCGATCCGGGCGCCAGCAGGGCCGCGGCCCGGCCGAGCGCCGAGCGGGCCTCGTCGGCCCGGTCCCGCACGCCGAGCACGGTGGAGGCGTAGGCCAGCTGGCCCCGCTCGCAGGCCGCGGCGCCCCGTTCGTCGTCGTCGCGGGCCACGGCTTCGGCCACCCGCAGGGCGTCCTCCGCCTCGGCCCAGCCCTGGCCGGTGAACAGGCACCGTTCGACCAGCAGCGCGGTGCGCTGCACCGCCGCGGCGGCGGTGTGCGCGTGGGGTGTCAGCAGGGCCGCCGCGTCGGTCCAACAGCCGCGCGAGCGCAGCCGCCATATCGCCCGCTGGAGGGGGTCGTCGCCCCCTGTTGATCCCGCACCGGACATGGCGGTATCCGCCACATTGCCCTCCCCGAAGCAACCAAGCAGCACGTCGTTGAGCCCTGGGGCGAAATGAGAGCACGGATCGGGCGCATCGGCCAAGGGGTCGGGTGAACTCTTTCACAAAGTCCGGACGGCTCGTCAGCCCTCCCCGGCAGGCCCCTCGCGGGAGCCGTGCCTGATGGGAGGGCCGGGGGTCAGCTCATGCGCAGGGCCAGGAAGAAGTCGAGCTTGTCCTCCAGCCGGGAAAGGTCGCGCGCCGTCAACTGCTCGATTCGCCCGACCCGGTAACGCAGGGTGTTGACGTGGAGGTGGAGCCGGGTCGCGCAGCGGGTCCAGGAGCCGTCGCAGTCGAGGAACGCCTCCAGGGTCGGGATGAGCTCCGCGCGGTGGCGGCGGTCGTAGTCCCGCAGCGGGTCCAGCAGCCGGGCCGTGAAGGCGCGGCGCACGTCGTCCGGCACGAACGGCAGCAGCAGCACGTGCGAGGCGAGCTCGTGGTGACCCGCGGCGCAGACCCGGCCCGGCCGGGCCGCGGCGACCCGGCGGGCGTGCCGGGCCTCCTCCAGCGCCCCGCGCAGCCCCTCCGCCGAGTGCACGGCGGCGCTGACGCCGAGGGTGAGCCGGCCGTCGTCGGCCAGGCCGGCCGCCAGGGGCTCCCGTACGGCCGCCAGGAGGGCGTCGGCGTGCAGGGCGGTGCCGGGGCCCTTCTCCTCCCCGGGGTCGCCCGGGAGGGCGGGCAGCGGCACGAGGGCGATGGCCTCGTCCCCGGCGTGCGCGACCGCGATCCGGTCGGACGGCTCGGGCCCGCTCATCGACGGGTCGACGAGGATCTCCTCCAGCAGCGACTGGGCCACCGGGCCACCGGGGATGTCCCCGCCGTCCCAGTCCACCCGGGCCACCACGACCTGCCAGTGCGGGGCCGTGCCCAGCCCGGGCAGCAGCACCGGCGCGGCCACCCGCAGACGGGCGGCGATCTCGGCCGGCGGGGCACCCGTCTGGACCAGTTCGAGGACCTCCTGGGCGAGCCGGCGGCGCACCGTGCGGGCGGCGTCGCGGCGCTCCCGTTCGACGGCGATCAGCTGGGTGACGCCCTGGAGCAGGTCCAGGCGCTCCGCGGGCCAGTCGCCCGCGTCCGCCTCGACGGCCAGCAGCCAGTCCGACAGCACGCTCTCGCGCACGTCGCGCACGGCGGGACCCGGCCCGCGGCCGTGTCCTCTGATCGGGAACAGGGAGTAGGTAATACCCTGGATGGACATCCGGTGCGGGCCCCTGCGCCCGGTCCGGACCGCCGCGAGGTGTTCGCTCGCCAGCGCCGCGCAGACGCCCGGAGCCAGCGGTTCCCCCGCTCCGGCGATCTGCCGTCCGGTGGGGGAGAGCACCCAGGCCCGAAGGTCGAGGTCCGTGGTGAGCAGATCGAGCACCACATCGGGTCCGCCCCCCGCGGGACCGGATGTCATCAGGCGCCGGTGCCGGTCGACGACGGCCGCGAGATCGCCCGCGCGCTCCCCGGAAACCTGCCGCACCACGTACTCCGTGATGGTGGCGAATGCAACGTCCTCGTTCACCGCGAACAGCGGGAGGCGGTTGCGCACGCAGGCCGAGACGAGATCGTCGGGGATGTCCCCCAGCTCGGCCTCGCCCGCCGCGAGGCCCGCGACGCCCGCGCTCGCGAGGATTCGTACGAACGGCTCGGAGTCGGCTGAATTTCTACGCCAGGCCAGGCCGGTGAGGACGAGCTCGCCCCCGGAGAGGTATCGGCTGGGATCGCGCAGGTCGGTCGTCATGACCCCGCGGACCGTCCGGTCGAGTTCGTCCTCGCCGCCCAGCAGCCGCAGCCCCAGCGCCTCGGTTTCCAGCAGTGCGCGCAGCCGCATGATGTCGCCGCCGATCTGTCTCGAATGTTGCCGTTGGAAATCGGGCAGGTCGTCGCATCCTGCCTTTCATACGAATCTACAAGACGAGGGAGGCCCTCAGCCAACTCCTTCATGGTTTCGGTGACTGCACCCGGGGGACGCGTGGCTTGTGTACTGGCTCCACACCGCGTTAACAGCACGTGAACGACCAGTCGAGGGCCATTGGGCCTCCTGGCTTGAAGTGAACGACCCGATTAAGAAGAAGAGAGCCGCACATGGACTTCCTTCGCCCCGCCAGCTGGGAGGAGGCGCTCGCCGCTAAGGCCGAGTTCCCCACAGCTGTGCCGATTGCGGGTGGCACCGATGTGATGGTCGAGATCAACTTCGACCACCGTCGGCCGGAGTACCTCCTGGACCTGAACCGCATCGGTCTGCTGCGGGAGTGGGAGGTCGGCGAGGACGTCGTCCGCCTGGGCGCCTCCGTCCCGTACACGCAGATCATGGAGAACCTCCGCTCGGAGCTTCCGGGTCTCGCGCTCGCCTCGCACACGGTCGCGTCCCCGCAGATCCGCAACCGCGGCGGTGTCGGCGGCAACCTCGGTTGCGCCTCGCCGGCCGGTGACGCCCACCCCGCCCTGCTTTCGGCGGGCGCCGAGGTCGAGGTGGAGTCCGTACGCGGATCCCGCCTGATCCCGATCGACGAGTTCTACACCGGCGTCAAGCGCAACGCGCTGGCCGCCGACGAGCTCATCAAGACCGTCCACGTCAAGAAGGCGGACGGTCCCCAGCAGTACTCCAAGGTCGGCTCCCGCAACGCGATGGTCATCGCGGTGTGCGCCTTCGGCCTGGCACTGCACCCGCAGACCCGCACGGTCCGCACCGGCATCGGCTCGGCCGCGCCGACCCCGATCCGTGCCAAGGCCGCCGAGGAGTTCCTGAACGCCGCGCTCGAAGAGGGCGGCTTCTGGGAGTCCGGCAAGGTCATCACCCCGTCGATCGCCAAGCAGTTCGGTGACCTCGCCTCCGGCGCGGCCAACCCGATCGACGACGTCCGCGGCACGGCGAAGTACCGCCGTCACGCGGTCGGCATCATGGCTCGCCGCCAGCTCGTCTGGACCTGGGAGCAGTACCGCGGTACCGGCAACGGCCGCTCGCTTGAAGGGGCTGCGTAATCATGCGCGTCAATTTCACTGTCAACGGCCGTCAGCAGGAAGCGGACGACGTCTGGGAGGGCGAGTCCCTCCTGTACGTCCTGCGCGAGCGCCTGGGCCTGCCGGGTTCGAAGAACGCGTGTGAGCAGGGCGAGTGCGGTTCCTGCACCGTCCGTCTCGACGGCGTGCCGGTCTGTTCCTGCCTGGTCGCGGCCGGTCAGGTCGAGGGCCGCGACGTCGTGACCGTCGAGGGTCTCGCCGAGTTCTCCAAGCAGCGCGACGAGCACGGCCACGGCGGTGCCTGCGGCACCGGCGGCGGCTGCGGGAGCAAGGGCGTGTCCCTGGACGCGGCCAAGCAGTGGCAGGCCAAGCCCGCCGACTCCCAGACCGGTGAGGGCACCCCGCTCTCCACCATCCAGCAGGCGTTCATCGACGCCGGCGCCGTGCAGTGCGGTTTCTGCACCCCGGGTCTGCTCATCCAGGCGGACGCCCTCCTCGAGGAGAAGTCCGACCCGTCCGACCAGGACATCCGTGAGGCCCTGTCCGGCAACCTCTGCCGCTGCACGGGCTACGAGAAGATCCTCGACGCGGTCCGCCTCGCGGCCGCCCGTCAGTCAGAGGCGGTCTGACCATGGCTCAGAACACCCGCACCGTGCCCGCCGGTACGCCGACGAACGTCACCCAGAAGCACAACAAGGGCGGCATCGGCGAGTCCATCCTGCGCCCGGACGGCACCCTCAAGGTCACCGGTGAGTTCGCCTACTCCTCGGACATGTGGCACGAGGACATGCTCTGGGGCCAGACGCTGCGCAGCACCGTCGCCCACGCCGAGATCGTCTCCATCGACATCTCCGAGGCGCTCGCCATGCCCGGCGTGTACTCGGTGCTGACGTACGACGACCTGCCGGCCGAGATGAAGAACTACGGTCTGGAGATCCAGGACACCCCCGTCCTGGCGAACGGCCGGGTACGTCACCACGGTGAGCCGGTCGCCCTCGTGGCCGCCGACCACCCGGAGACCGCCCGCCGCGCGGCCGCCAAGATCAAGATCGACTACCGCGAGCTGCCGCTCGTCACGGACGAGGCCTCCGCGCTCGCCGAGGACGCGCCGCTGATCCACGTGGGCCGCGACGACCACCACATCGGTCACGTCCCGCACCCGAACATCGTGCACCGCCAGCCGATCATCCGCGGCAACGTGGAGGAGGCCCGCAAGCGGGCCGACGTGATCGTCGAGGGCGAGTACACCTTCGGCATGCAGGACCAGGCCTTCCTCGGCCCGGAGTCCGGACTGGCCGTGCCCTCCGAGGACGGCGGCGTCGAGCTGTACGTCGCCACCCAGTGGCTGCACTCGGACCTCCAGCAGATCGCCCCGGTCCTCGGCCTGCCGCCGGAGAAGGTCCGCATGACGCTCTCGGGCGTCGGCGGTGCCTTCGGCGGCCGCGAGGACATCTCGATGCAGATCCACGCCTGCCTCCTGGCCCTGGCCACGAACAAGCCGGTCAAGATCGTCTACAACCGCTTCGAGTCGTTCTTCGGCCACGTGCACCGCCACCCGGCGAAGCTCTACTACGAGCACGGCGCCACCAAGGACGGCAAGCTCACGCACATGAAGTGCAAGATCGTCCTGGACGGCGGCGCCTACGCGTCGGCCTCCCCGGCGGTCGTGGGCAACGCCTCCTCCCTCTCGGTGGGTCCCTACGTCCTGGAGGACGTGGACATCGAGGCGATCGCGCTCTACACGAACAACCCGCCCTGTGGCGCGATGCGCGGCTTCGGCGCCGTCCAGGCCTGCTTCGCCTACGAGGCCCAGATGGACAAGCTCGCGGCGAAGCTGGGCATGGACCCGGTGGAGTTCCGCCAGCTGAACGCCATGGAGATGGGCACGGTCATGCCGACCGGCCAGGTCGTGGACGCCCCGGCGCCGGTCGCCGAGCTGCTGCGCCGGGTCAAGGCCCGTCCGCTGCCGCCCGAGCGCCAGTGGGAGTCGGCCGGCGAGGGCGCGGACGTCCGCGCGCTGCCCGGCGGCCTCTCCAACACCACCCACGGCGAGGGCGTCGTGCGCGGCGTCGGCTACGCGGTCGGCATCAAGAACGTCGGCTTCTCCGAGGGCTTCGACGACTACTCGACCGCCCGCGTGCGGCTCGAGGTCATCAACGGCGAGCCCGTCGCGATGGTCCACACGGCCATGGCGGAGGTCGGCCAGGGCGGCATCACCGTCCACACGCAGATCGCCCGTACCGAGCTGGGCGTCACGCAGGTGACGATCCACCCGGCCGACACGCAGGTCGGCTCCGCCGGTTCCACGTCCGCCTCCCGGCAGACGTACATGACCGGTGGCGCGGTGAAGAACACCTGTGAGGCCGTCCGCGAGGCGCTCCTGGAGATCGGCCGCCGCAAGAACGGCTCGTACCACCCGGCGTGGGCCACGGCCGAGCTGCTCCTGGAGAGCGGCAAGGTCGTCACCGACGGCGGCGAGGTCCTCGCGGACATCGCCGACATCCTGGAGGACGAGGCCATCGACCTCGAACTCGAGTTCCGGCACGCGGCGACCGAGCCCTTCGACCTGGTCACCGGCCAGGGCAACGGCCACGTCCAGTACACCTTCGCCGCGCACCGCGCGGTGGTGGAGGTGGACACCGAGCTGGGCCTGGTCAAGGTCGTCGAGCTGGCGACCGCCCAGGACGTCGGCAAGGCGCTGAACATGCTCTCCGTGGTCGGCCAGATCCAGGGTGGCACCACCCAGGGCCTGGGCGTCGCGATCATGGAAGAGATCATCGTGGACCCGAAGACCGCGAAGGTGCGCAACCCCTCCTTCACGGACTACCTGATCCCGACCATCCTCGACACCCCGACCATCCCGGTCGACGTCCTGGAGCTCGCCGACCCGAAGGCCCCCTACGGCCTGCGCGGCATGGGCGAGGCCCCGACCCTCTCGTCCACCCCGGCCGTCATCGCGGCCATCCGGGCGGCGACCGGTCTGGAGATCAACAAGACGCCGATCCGTCCGGAAGCCCTCACCGGCACCCTCTAGGACGGCGTGGTCCGGGGGCCGAGAGGCCCCCGGACACCCCCCGGATTTCCGGGCGGTGTGACACGGGAACGTCACACTTCCAGTCACACCGCCCGGAGCACGCAGTACCGCACCGCTCGCGGTCCTCGTCACACCTGGCAGTACCCCTGCTGAAACCCCCACGTAGTACCAGCGGTCACCGCCGCACTACCCGCAGTACACGCAGTGCACATCTTGCGTCGCCTCGGGCCGTCACCCCGGGTCGTGCAGCCAAACGGAATTTCCCAAATCCCGCGTCTCCAATCTTCATGCGGGTGCCCCTTTGAACCTTGGGAGTTAGGCACCATGACCCAGTCCTCAGTAGAGCCCAAGACCAGTGCGGAGGAAGCCGGCGACGGCTCCCTGAACCCCGCCGGGCGATCTTGGCTCGACAGGTACTTCCACATAACGCACAGAGGCTCCAACATCGGCAACGAGGTCCGTGGCGGTATCACGACCTTCATGGCGATGGCGTACATCCTCCTGCTCAACCCGCTCCTCCTCTCCGGCAAGGACGTCGCCGGAGACACCATGAGCCAGAAGGCGCTGATCACCGCCACGGCCTTCGCCGCGGCGCTGACCACCCTGCTCATGGGCTTCGTCGGCAAGGTCCCGCTGGCCCTGGCCGCCGGTCTCTCCGTCTCCGGCGTCCTGTCCTCTCAGGTGGCCCCGCAGATGACCTGGCCGCAGGCCATGGGCATGTGCGTGATGTACGGCATCGTGATCTGTCTCCTGGTCGTCACCGGCCTCCGAGAGATGATCATGAACGCGATCCCCCTCGCGCTCAAGCACGCCATCACCATGGGCATCGGCCTCTTCGTCGCCCTGATCGGCCTGTTCAAGGCCGGCTTCGTCGGCAAGGGTCCCGAGTTCGGTCCCCCGGTCCAGCTCGGTTCCGTCGGTGAGCTCGCCGGCTGGCCCGTCCTGCTCTTCTGCGTCACCCTGCTGGCGATCTTCATGCTCCAGGCCCGCAAGGTCCCGGGCGCGATCCTGATCGGCATCGTCGGCGGCACCGTCCTCGCGGCCATCCTGAACGCCGTCGCGGACATCGACCCGAAGGCCTGGAACAGCGGTCCGCCGGAGCTCTCCGGCTCGGCCATCTCGATGCCCGACTTCTCGCTCTTCGGCAAGGTCGAGTTCGGCGGCTGGGGCGACGTCGGCGTCATGACGATCGGCATGATCGTCTTCACCCTGGTGCTCGCCGGCTTCTTCGACGCGATGGCCACCATCATCGGCGTCGGCACCGAGGCCAAGCTCGCCGACGACAAGGGCCGCATGCCGGGCCTGTCCAAGGCGCTCTTCATCGACGGCGCCGGTGGCGCCATCGGTGGCATCGCGGGCGGCTCCGGCCAGACCGTGTTCGTCGAGTCCGCGACCGGCGTCGGTGAGGGTGCCCGTACGGGTCTCGCCTCCGTCGTCACCGGCCTCTTCTTCGCCGCCTGCCTGTTCTTCACCCCGATCACGCAGATCGTGCCCAGCGAGGTCGCCTCCGCGGCCCTGGTGGTCATCGGCGCGATGATGATGCAGAACGCCCGCCACGTGGACTGGGCGGACAGCGCCACCTCCATCCCGGTCTTCCTGACCGTGGTGATCATGCCCTTCACCTACTCGATCACGGCGGGCGTCGCCGCCGGTGTGATCTCGTACGTCGGCATCAAGGTCGCGCAGGGCAAGGCCCGCGAGGTCGGAGCCTTCATGTGGGTCCTGACCGTCATCTTCCTGGTCTTCTTCGCCCTTCACCCGATCGAGGCGTGGATGGGCGTGAAGTAGGCCGGGCGGTGATCCGTACCTGACCCTCCACGCATCCGATACTGGAATCGAAACCTCTCCGAGGAGGCCCGCACATGCTGGACATCGCCGAAGAACTCAACCGGTGGGTCGAGCAGGGACGTGACTTCGCCGTCGCCACGGTCGTGGCGGTCGGCGGGAGCGCGCCCCGCCAGCCGGGGGCGGCGCTCGCCGTCGACGGCGAGGGCACGGCCATCGGGTCGGTCTCCGGAGGATGCGTGGAGGGTGCGGTGTACGAGCTGTGCCGGCAGGCGCTCGAAGACGGCGAGACCGTCCGGGAGCGCTTCGGCTACAGCGACGACGATGCCTTCGCCGTGGGTCTGACCTGTGGCGGGATCATCGACATCCTGGTCACCCCGGTGCCGGTGGGCTCCCCGCAGCGGGAGCTGCTGGCCGGCGCCCTGGCCGCCGCCGCGCACGGGGAGACGGCCGCGGTGGCGAGGATCGCCTCCGGCCCCGACGAGCTGATGGGCCGCGCGGTGGTCGTCCGCGGCGACGGCTCCTTCGAGGGGGGCTTCGGCGGTCACCCCGAGCTGGACCGCACCATCGCCGAGGAGGCCCGGGCCATGCTGGACGCCGGGCGGACCGGCGTACTGGAGATGGGCGCCGACGGCAGGCTCTGCGGAGAGCCGCTCAAGGTGCTCGTCGAGTCCAGCGTCCCGCCTCCGCGGATGATCGTCTTCGGTGCCATCGACTTCGCCTCCGCCCTCGTACGGATCGGCAAGTTCCTCGGCTACCAGGTCACGCTGTGTGACGCCCGGCCCGTGTTCGCCACGAAGAACCGTTTCCCCGAGGCGGACGAGATCGTGGTCGACTGGCCCCACCGCTACCTGGAGACCGAGGCCGGATCCGGCCGGGTCGACGCGCGGACCGTCCTGTGCGTGCTGACCCACGACGCCAAGTTCGACGTACCGCTCCTCGAACTCGCACTCAAGCTTCCCGTCGCCTACGTCGGCGCCATGGGCTCCCGCCGCACCCACGAGGACCGCAACAAGCGGCTCCGCGAGGTGGGCGTGACCGAGCTCGAACTGACCCGCCTGCGCTCCCCGATCGGCCTGGACCTCGGCGCCCGCTCCCCGGAGGAGACCGCGCTGTCCATCGCCGCGGAGATCGTCGCGAACCGCCGGGGCGGCACCGGCGCCGCCCTCACCGGCGCGCACATACCGATCCACCACGACCCCTCCCACACGGTGGTCACCCGGATCGGCTCCGTCGCCTGAAGCGAGGGCGCGCCCCTGGGGGGCGCGCCCTCGCTCCGTCGTGCGGGCCGGGTCCGGACCGGGGCGGACCGGGTCAGGCGGGCAGGCCGATGCGGGCCGCCGCCATGCCGAACCCGGGCCCCAGGACGCCGGTGGACAGGCCGTCGCCCAGCCGGTGCAGGTCCTCCTCGCGGTAGCGGCGGCACTTGCGGTGCCAGTTGAGGATCCCCGCCAGCCAGTCCTCCAGCTCCCCGACGTACGCGTCGAGCCCGGCGCGGGCCCCGGCGTCCAGCTCCCAGTCGTCGTACAGCAGCGGCAGCTGGTTCGCGACGATGTGCTCGAACTCCTCGGTCCGCCGCGTCATCAGGTCGTGGACGACGTGCAGGGCCTGCGGGTAGCCGATGTCGAAGAAGGTGCGGGTGACGAGCACGTAGTTGTGCACCTCGCCCTCGACCTCCACCTCCTTCTGGTACGAGAACACGTCGTTGATCATGCAGGCCGTGTCGGCCGCCGCGTTCTCCAGCGACCGCAGGGTCCCCGAGCGGTAGATCGCCTCGGGGATCCCGCGTCCCGCCAGGCCGAGCCGGCACAGGTACATCGTCAGCTGCGAGCCGAAGGTGTGGCGGCGCATTTCGGCGTAGTCCACCGGGTCGGGGACGCGGTTGCGGATCTGGTTGTCCACCTCCCACACCCAGCTCTCCAGCATGCTCACCAGCGTGGCCCGGAACTCGGCGCGGACCGAGGCGGACATGGACTCGGTGGTGCGCAGCCACAGGTCGGCGAGTGAACGTTCCATCGCCGTGAGCGGCGCGGGCTGTTCCGCGTGCTCGACCGGGATCATCGACAGGAGCCGGGCGGTGGTCGCCTTCGCGGCCGTGAGGTCCTTGGACCGGCCGAACACCACGGGGTAGTAGTCGTCCCCGTACGTTCCCCAGGTCAGCCAGCAGGCGTTCAGCAGTAGCGCCCCGGGCGTGGCGTCCGGGTCGATGCCGGCGGAGCAGAGCGCGAAGTCGTAGCCGCGCAGCTTCTGTTCGTTCCAGATGGCCGAACCGGGGTCGCCGGGCTGCGGGTCGAGCAGCCCCATGCGGCGCGCCCAGTCGACCGAACCCTCGCGGGAGTGGGCGAGGTGGGGGCTCAGCGAGAGCGGGAAGGGCATGCGGATGTCGGGGATGACGGACGGGCCGGTGCGTTCGAACGGCACGTGCGCGAAGGAGCGGTGGCGCAGTTCCACGGAACGCCGGTTGAACAGGGACCCGAGGTCGAGCGCGGCGGTGCCGGGGCCCTGCGGGAGGAAGGGCAGGGCGAGCGGGGCGGCAGGCCGGGCCCCCTCGTTCATGTAGCGGCTGGAGACCATGTGCCAGGCGTGGCCGCCGGACTGCCAGTCCTGCAGGCCCTTGGCGTAGGCGAGGACGGCCGCGATCTCGGCGGGGTTCATGGCGTAGTCGGCGAAGAGCTGGGGGAGCTCGGCGAGCGCGGTCTGCTCGAACTGCTGGAGGCGGGAGGTGAGCAGGTCGTTGGAGGCCTCCGCGGCCTCCTGGGTGGAGCAGCCGAGGAAGGTCTCCAGCACCAGGACGGCGTTGGAGAGTTCGCCCTCGTCGGCGACCTCGCGCTGGTAGGAGAAGATGTCGTTCCTGATGTGCACGGCGTCGGAGAAGGCGTCGCGCAGCACGCCGAGCGGCCGCGCGTGCGCGACGCGCGCCGGGACCTCGGCGGACACGTACTCGATCAGCCCGGCCGACCAGGGGGCGCCGCCGACCTTGCGGCGCATCTCGATGTACTCCAGCGGGTTCGCCACGCGCCCGATGTTGATGTTGGCGAGCTCCCACATCGACTCGTTGAGGAGGTTCTCCGTGGAGAGGGAGAACCGTTCCCGCCAGTCCATCGACATGGCCGGCACGGTCCGTGCCCACAGGTCGGCGAGCCCCGCCTCCACGGGGTTGGTGGGCTCGGGGAACCCGTCGGCGAGGTCCATCGGCATGAAGGCGGCGAGCCGGTCGAGGTAGGCCTTGGCCCCGGCGCGGTCCTGGGAGCGCTTGTACATCTCCAGGAAGTGGTCGTCGAAGAAGAACACCCACACGTACCAGTCGGTGACCAGGTTCAGCGCGTCGCGGTCGCAGTCGGGGTGGGTGTGGGCGCAGAGCAGGGCGTAGTCGTGCGAGTCGAGGTCCTTCTCCTCCCAGACGCCGGAACCCTCCAGCATCCCGAAGTCGCGCGCCCACCGCTTGGTGTGCACCCGCGCTGCCTCCAGGTGGGGGTTCAGTCGCGCCGGATGGGGCACGTAGAAATCCGGCAGTTGGAACGGCTGCGTCACGGCGGGGTCGGCCTTTCGTCAAGGATGCGGGGACCGGATGCTCCCGGCCCCGGCACGAGATCAGCACTGCCCTACCCGCGACGCCGGTGGGATAAGGCGGAGTTCACTTCATCAGGTGAAACGCCCCGGTTCCCCGGGCGCGCACCCCGGACTCGGGCTAGACGCCCGGGGCACGTCCGCTTACGGGTCGGTGCGTCAGCGGAGCTTCCCGAGCTGCGCCGCCACGACCGCGGAGGGCGGCTCCGCCGCTCCGGAGGTGCTGTTGGCGGTGAAGGTCGCGGTGACGGTGCCCTGGCGCACGAGGACCACCTCGACCGACGACTTCTCACCGCCCCGTTCCTGTTCGGCCCGGTACGCCAGGCTCTCGTCGCCGCCGGCGGCTGAAGTGGCCACGACGTTCGAGAACTTCACCCTGTCGGTGCCGCTGACGGCGTTGAAGCCGCCGCCACACGCCTGGCCGCCCGACCGTACGCCGGCGAGGACGCCGGACGCCGTCTTCGTACCGGCCCAGGAGTGGAGGGAGACCTTCGTCGTGGTGGCGTCCTTGGTCGCTCTGGTGTGCACCTGGCCGAGCGTGCCGGTCATCGCGCCGCCGAGGAGCACGGTGGCGATCTCCCGGCATTCGGGCTTGTCGGCGGACACGAGCGCTCCCTGGAACGCTTCCTCGACCCGGTGGCCGGGCAGGTCCTGGGGAGTGAGCGACCGGGCCGTGAGCTCCTCCTCGGTGAAGGGCGCGCGCACCGCGGGGGCTGGGGAGGAGACCGCCGACGAGGGCCCGGTGCCGGCGCCCGCTTCGGTTCCGGTCTTGGTGCCGGCTTCCGTGCCGCACGAGGCCACTAGAGTGATCAGCGTGATCGCGGCTGCTGCGGGGACGATACGGCGGGCGTACGGGAAACGCATGGGTGCCTTTCGGGTGGAGGAAGACGGGTGCCCGGCCGGGGAGTCCTTCCCCGGCCGGGCACCCGTCGGCTTGCCGGCTCGTTATCCGAGGGTGCGGGCGGTGTTCCAGTCGTCTTCTTCGACGCGTCGGCCGCTGCCGATGGTGGTGTGGCCGCCGAGGTAGAGGTGGAGGGTGCCGTCGTTGCGGGTGAGGTAGACGTCGGGGATGCCGTCTCCGTTGACGTCGGGGGTGCCGCGCAGGAGGGGCCAGGTGGTGCTGTCCCAGCCGGTGGTGCCGTAGGTGAGGTCCTTGCCGTCGGCGGAGTTGACGGCGAGGGCGAGGGAGTTGATGTCGGCTCCGCCGCCCGTGCCGGGCTTTCCGCGGCGCAGGGCGAGACCGCGGCCCGGGTCGGCGTCGTCGCGGAAGAGGAGGTCGGGGACGCCGTCGCCGGTGACGTCGCGGACGTCGATGATGTCGCGTTTGGTCCAGCTGGTTGCGGAGAGCTGGCGGGCTTCGGTGATGGAGGCGCCGCTGTATCCGGTGAGGATCCAGAAGGTGTCACCGGAGGTGGCGAAGATGTCTTCGGCGTGGTCGCCGTTCATGTCGGGGACGACGACGATCTGGGTGAGGGTGGCCGGGTCGGGAGCGCCGGCGGGGAGCAGGATTTCGGTGCGGCGGCTGATGTCGAAGCGGCCGTTGCCGTCGCCCTGGTAGACGTACAGCTTGCCGTCGGGCATGCGGGCGATGAGGTCGGTGATGCCGTCGCCGGGGTACCAGTCGGTGGAGTGCGCGACGAGGGCGGTCTTGCCGGTGGCGTCCTTCCAGTAGCCGGTGGGGGCGGGTTTGCCGTTGTCGGTGGCGGCGGGCATCCAGGCGTCGACGTCGCCGGTGGCGTCGGCGGGGTAGACGCGCAGGTCGCCCGCGGCGTCGATGGCGAGGAGGTCGGCCTTGCCGTCGCCGGTGACGTCGCCAGGGCCGTCGAGGCCGGGGCGGGGGCGGACGTAGAAGGTGTAGATGAACGGGTCGGAGAGGTTGCCCGCCTTGTTGACGATGCGGACGTAGAAGAGGTTCGGTCCGGCATTGTCGGGGTTCACGTCGACGGTGACGGTGTCCTGCCCGGCGGCGGGAACGGCCTTCTGGTCGTAGACGGGGTGGTTCAGCGACCACTGGAACTCGCGGATGTCGGCCGGGTTCGTGCCGCCCGCGATGACGGTGATCTTGCCGGGGCCCAGGGTGTTCTTGCTCCACTCGGCGCCGTCCGGGCCGGGTGCGGGGAAGTCGTCCGAGCGGATGGTCGGCTTGGTGGGCTGGGTGTGGTCGACGCTGAAGGTGCACGGCTTGTCGGTGCCGGCCGGTCCCTCGGGTGAGCGCGCGCCGTCGTGGTCGATGGTCACCGCCGCCCAGGAGTAGGCGTCGCCCGGGGTGAACAGCTCCCACTTCAGGGTGGTGCGGGCGACTCCGTAGCTGTCGGGGTTGACCTCCTGGTCGAAGAGGACCTTGCCGTCGCGCACGCGCCAGATCCGCATCTGGATCGCGCGCAGGTTGCCGTCGCCGTCGCGGCCCTGGACCTCGAACATGACGTCGGACTTGCCGACCTTGTTGAAGGGGGCGTCGGTGACGCACAGTCCGCCGGGCACGGTGTCCATACCGGTGAGGGTGGGCTCGTCGGGGGCCTTGTTGTACTCGACCTCGATGTACGGGGCGCTCTCGCCGTTGGCCTGGAACTTCTTCCAGAAGTTCGGGTCGCTCTCGTTGGGAGAGCGCAGGCCGAGGGTGAGGTTCTGCCAGGCGCCGCGGGCGCCTTCCTCGATGGTGGGCTTGATGTCGAGGCCGACCCAGGCGTCGGGGCAGGAGCTGTCCCTGCCGTGGCCGGTGGTGGCGCCCGCGATCCGCTTGCCCCAGAACGTTCCGTTGTCGGTGTTGTTCCAGGTGCTGGAGCTGTTGATGAGTGGGGTGTGGTAGACGTCGAACGCCTTCGCTGTACAGCCCCAGGAGTAGGTCTGCAGGAGGCGCAGGTTCGCGGAGCGGATCTGGGAGCCGTAGAGCTGGCTGCCGAAGTCGAAGATGAACGCCGCGCGCGAGGTGCCCCCGGTCGTCGACTCATATCCGACGCGGGCTTCGGGCGTACCGGAGCCGCTGTTGTAGTTCTGGCCGTTCCAGAAGCTGGAGGTGGACTCCGTCTTGTAGAACGTCGTCCAGTTCTGCTTGTGGCCCTTGAAGGAGGGGTCGATGAAGACGGGGTAGACGGTGTCGGCGTCGTTCAGCAACTGCGCGTTCGGCGTCACCGTCAGGACGTTCTCCGCCGACAGCGCGGCCCCCGCCGCCTTCGCGTGGTTGCCCTCGGCCCCGTTCAGACCGGGGAGGGCGAGGGTCGGGTGGTTCCTGGCCTCGGGCGCGGGCTCCGCCTGCGGTTCGCCTTCGGTGACGGCGGCCTTGCCGGCGGAATCCCACATGAACGGGGTGGGTGAGGCGGCGATCTCCGTGCCCTGGGCGTCCTGGGCGCTGACCGCGCGGGACTCGTCGTCCAGGTGGAACGTCAGGTCCGGGGAGGAGAGACGGTAGTTCAACTCGCCGAGCAGCGGGTCGGCGGCAGCCTGCTTGTCCTTCACGACCAGGACGTGGGTGTACCCGCCGTCCTGGGCGGTCATCACCAGATCGATGCCGGGACGGACGTTCTCGTACAGGGCCCGGGAGCCGGAAACCACCGGCTGGGGCAGCGGCCCCGGCCAGGACACGACCAGATCGTGCCCGTCGGTATTGAGCCGTACGAGCTCGCTCCACTCGGGTGCCGGCCCGTCCGCCTTCGCGACGGCCGGCCTGGCCAGCGCCACCCGGGACACACCGCGCGACGCACGGTCACCGCTGCCGGAGCTGAACACGACGCGCGCATTCACGGCCTTCGGCGCGAACCCGCCCTCCACCCGCTCCAGTGTCGTGTCGACGGGCTTCCACACACCGCCGACCTTCGCCCGGGTCGACAGACTCGAAACCCGCAGCTTGAACGTCCCGCCCGGCTGCGCCCACGTACTGGTGTGCGCGCCGGCCTCGGCGGTGACCTCGACCTCCTTGCCGGTCCTGGCGGCTTCCCGGCGGGCCTCGGCAGCGGCGACGGGCCGGGTGGCGTCCCGTTCCGGTTCGGCCTTCGCGTGCGGCTCGCCGTCCTCGCCCGGCAGGCTCAGACCGACGGGCACCGCCACGGCGAGGGCGACCAGCGCGGCGAGGCCGCCGAGATTCCGGCGGCGCCGAAACCAACGGCGCGAAACGGTGGCGGAATCGCTTCGCTTTCTTTCCGGAATCACTGGCGAATTCTCGCCCGAGGACTCATTTTCAGACATGACAAATTCTCCCCCCTCGGGCGCGCAGAATTTCGCTGCCCCCTGGGTACTCGCGGGTAATGAGCCCGATAGCCGGGCGGCGCGCAGGGCCGGCTCCCCAACCGGCCTTCGCGCATGAAATGTGCGGACTGAGCATGCCGTACCCAGTGGCGGCCGTCACCTGCGAAGACCCTGTGTGAGTGGTCGATTTGGGTAGTTTGTTAGCACCTATGCGCTTCGTAAGTGACATATTCCACACCCGATAGTCCGCTATGGCTTTCGCCTCTCGGGCGGTGCAGAATCAGCGCACTATTTGTCAGTTTCCTGCTACACGTGTGTCTTCGCCGTGGGCAGATCGTGGGGGGGTCCACATGCCGCCGTTCTCGGCGCATAATTTCCGCCTGCCCGGAAACCAGAGAGCCCGCGCAAGACGCGGACGCCTCGCCGGGCGCACCGGCATCACCGTCTCGGTGGCGCTGATCGCAACACTCCTGCCCATCCAGGCCTGGGCAGCCCCGCCGGGCGGCCGCGAGGGCGTCCAACTGCCGGGTCTGCAGCAGGACATGCAGGCCAAGCTCGACAAGGTGGAGGCCGCGAAGCTCGAGGGGTGGGCGGGCTCTCCCGTCCAGTCGCCGCCCGAATACGAGCCGTCCAAGACGACGCCGCCGGCGGCCGGCAGCGTCACCGTTCCGCTGTCGGGTGACCAGCTCGTGCAGGCGGGCTCACTTCCCGTCAGCATCGGCAAGGCGTCGCCGACACCGGAGAACCCGACGCCGCCCGCACCCTCGGGAACCTGGACGGTCGGCGTCGAGAACCGTGCCGCGACGGAAGCCGCGAACGTCGACGGCGCCCTCATCAAGATCACGCCCCCGGTCGAGGGCTCCACCCCGGTCGACGTCCAGCTGGACTACAAGAAGTTCAAGGACCTCTACGGCACCGAGTGGGCCACCCGCCTGCAGCTCAAGCAGCTCCCGGCCTGCTTCCTCACCACGCCCGAGCTTCCCGAGTGCTCCGCAGCCCAGGACGTTCCGAGCATCAACGACCCCGCCACCGGCACGGTCCGCGCGACCATCGACCCGGCCACCGCTCCCGCCCAGGGCTTGCGCACCATGACCGGCGGCGGTGGCGGACCGACCGTCCTCGCAGCCTCCGACGGCGCGTCCGGCGCGGGCGGTACGTACAAGGCCACCTCACTCTCACCCACCGGATCCTGGAGCGCGGGCGGCAGCGGTGGAGGCTTCTCCTGGTCCTATCCGCTGGAGGTACCCGCGCCGCCCGCAGGTCCCGCCCCGAAGATCGGGTTCGGGTACTCCTCGCAGGCCGTGGACGGCAAGACATCCGTGGCCAACGGTCAGGCCTCCTGGGTCGGCGACGGCTGGGACTATGAACCCGGCTACATCGAGCGCCGGTACCGTTCCTGTGCGGACGACCTGAAGGCCAGCCCGGCCAAGCCGAACAACGACAACGCGACGGACAAGAAGAAGAGCGACCTGTGCTGGGCGGGCGACAACGTCGTCATGTCCCTGGGCGGCAGCTCGACCGAACTCGTCCACGACGCCGCCACCGGCCAGTGGATCCCGGCCGGTGACGACGGCTCCAAGATCGAGCGCAAGACCGACGCCACCGTCCCGAACGGGGCCAAGGACGGCGAGTACTGGGTCGTCACCACGCGCGAAGGCATCCGCTACTTCTTCGGCCGCCACGACGTGGACGGCGCGGGAAGCCGCCCGGTCACCAACTCGGTCCTCACCGTCCCCGTCTTCGGCAACCACCCCGGTGAACCCTGCTACCAGACCTCGTACGCGGCCTCGTCCTGTGACCAGGGCTGGCGCTGGAACCTCGACTACGTCGAGGACCTCAACGGCAACGCCATGATCATCGACTGGGCGAAGGAGACCAACCGCTACGCCAAGAACGAGAAGTTCAAGGAGGCGGTCACCTACGCCCGGGCCGGCTACCCCACCCAGATCACCTACGGCCTGCGCAGCGACAACCTCTCCGGCCCCCCGGCCGCCAAGGTCGAGTTCAAGGTCGACGAACGCTGTGTCAAGGAGGGCACCACGCAGTGCTCCGACGCCGAGTTCGAAGGCAACAACTACGGCGACAAGCAGCCCTGGTGGGACACCCCCTCCACCCTCAACTGCAAGGCGGGCGCCAAGGACTGCTACACCGGCTCGCCGACCTTCTGGACGCGTAAGCGCCTGACCTCGGTCGTCACCTACGGCCAGCGCACCGAAGGCTCCACCGCGCTGTCCCTCGTGGACCGCTGGAACCTCACCCAGTCCTTCCCGCGTCAGCGCACCGACACCCACCCGCCCCTGTGGCTGGAGTCGATCACCCGCACGGGATACGGCACCACCAAGGACGGTGCCGGGAACCAGGAAAGCACCACGCTTCCGCCGGTTTCCTTCCTGGCCAACGTCCAGGACATGCCCAACCGTGTCGCCACCGGACCCAACGACGCCACCCCCGACTTCGACCGCCTGCGGGTGGAGACCATCCGCAGCGAAACCGGCGGCGAGACGAAGGTCGACTACTCGGTGCCGTGCCCGGTCGGCGGCACCCATCCCAAGCCCGAGGAGAACACCACCCGCTGCTACCCGGTCCACTGGTCCCCCGACGGCGAGGTGGAGAAGCCTCCGCTGGAGTGGTTCAACAAGTACGTCGTCGACAAGGTCACCGAGAAGGACCGCGTTTCGCGCCAGCCGGACGTCGTCACGGGCTACACCTACGAGGGCGACGCCGCCTGGGCGAAGGACAGCGACGAGTTCTCCAAGCCCGAGCTGCGCACCTACAGCCAGTGGCGTGGATACGGCAGTGTCGTCGTCAGCAAGGGTGTGACCGCCAACGCGGGCAAACCCGATGCGACAGAGCAGTCCCAGACCCGGACGCGGTTCTTCCGGGGCATGTCCGGTGACGCCGGGCGGGCCAAGATCACGATCAAGGATTCGACCGGGGCCGAGGAGCTCGCCGAGGACCTGCCCCAATACCAGGGGCTCTCGGCCGAGAGCATCACGTACACGAAGACCGGCGGAAGCATCGCCTCCCGCGTCCTCACCTGGCCCTGGAGCCAGCAGACCGCCACTCGGCCCCGGGACGGCACCACCCCTCTGAACGCCTACCGTTCAGGATCCTCGCGCACCGACTCGATCGAGACGATCAGCGGCGGTGCCACCCGGACCATGCGGACGCGGACCACGTACGAGCCCACCTACGGCCTGACCGCCTCGATCCAGTCCGAGGCGATCAGCCCCAATGGAACCGGCGGCTGGCAGACCACCCACCAGACGTGCGCGACAACGAGCTACGTGCACAACACCGCCAAGCACCTAATCGGTCTCCCCTCCCGCCTGCGCACCACGGCCGGCGACTGCACGCAGGCGGCGACCGGGGCGCTCCTCTCGGACAGCCGCACCGCCTACGACGCACTCGGCGCCTTCGGTACGACTCCGACCAAGGGCCTGATCTACCAGGTCGACACCAACGACGCCGCCGGTACCGGATGGATCACCACCGCCCGCACCGAGTACGACGCGCTCGGCAGGTCAATCAAGGTCTATGACGCGGCCGGCAACACCGTCACCACCTCCTACACGCCCGCCACCGGCCCGGCGTTCTCCGTGTCCGGCACCAACGCGGTCGGCCACACCATCACCACCAAGACCGACCCCGGCCGCAGCGCGCCGCTCGAGAACACCGACGCGAACGGCCGCAAGATCACGACCACCTACGACAACCTCGGCCGCTCCACGGCCGTATGGACCACCTCGCAGAACCCGGCCACCGACAAGGCCGCGTTCACCTTCAATTACCAGATTTCCGAGCACGAGCCGCCGGTCGTCACCAGCGGCACCCTGCAGGACGACGGGACCTACACCAAGGTCCTCACCATCTACGACGGCCTGCTCCGCCCGCGCCAGAGCCAGGGCGAGGCGCTGGGCGGCGGGCGTCTGATCACGGACACCCTCTACAGCGCCAACGGTACGGTTCGGCAGGTCAACAACGGCTACTACGCCGAGGGCACACCAGAGAAGAACATCTTCGTTCCCGAAAGCGTCTACCGGGTCCCCAACTCCACCGAGACGGCTTATGACGGCCTCGGCAGGGCCGTGCGCACCACGACCCTCTTCTCGGACGTCCCGCAGTACTCCTCCGTCGTGCAGTACGGCGGGGACTACACCCTGGCCCGCGGGCCCATGTCCGCCGACGGTACGACCCCCCTCAAGGGGAGCAGCGCTTCCAGGACCTGGACCGACCCGATGGGCCGCACCTCCGCCGTCGAGCAGGCCACAGCTGCCGACCTCACCACCTGGAACAGGACCTCGTACCTCTACGACGTCCGCAACAAGCTGACGTCGGTCACCGACGCCGCCGGCAACAAGTGGACCTACGAGTACGACGTGCGCGGCCGTATGACGGCATCGGAGGACCCGGACACCGGCCGCTCCGAGTTCGGCTTCGACAACCTCGACCAGCAGGTCTGGGCGAAGGACTCGCGGGGCCGCCTGCAGTACACGGCCTACGACCCCCTCGGACGCACGACCGAACAGCACGACGACGCGGCGAACGGACCACTGGTCGCCTCGTGGACGTTCGACTCACTGCCCGGAGCCAAGGGGCAGGCCGTTTCCTCCACCCGCTACGAGGGCGGAGCCGCTTACCGGAGCGAGGTCACCAGCTACGACTCCGAATACCGGCCGACCGGATCGAAAATCACGATCCCGGATGTGCCCGGGACCAAGGGCCTGGCGGGCACCTATGCCTCCAACACCACCTACACGCCGACCGGCAAGGTCCAGTCGACCACTTCGCCGCCGACTCCCGGTGGCCTCGCCGCCGAAAAGCTGATCACCCGGTACAACTCCGATGGCATGCCGCAGAGCATGTCCGGCCTGGCCTGGTACACCGCCGACGTCAAGTACAGCCCGTTCGGCGAAGTCCTTCGTACCGCGTCGGGCAACGCGCCGAACCGGGTATGGACCACCAACCAGTACAACCCGAACACCGGCCAGATCACCAACCAGGTCTACGACCGCGAAACCGGACCCGGCAACCGGATCAGCGACGTCTCGTACGCCTACGACCCGGCCGGCAACATCACCGCGATCACGGACAGCCAGCCGGGAGGCCGCGAAGACCGGCAGTGCTTCGCCTACGACCCGATGGGCTCGCTGACGAAGGCCTGGACCGGCAAAACGGCGGCCTGCAACGGGCCGAGCCTGACGGACGTGACCGCAGGGCCGGACGGTGACGGCTACTGGCAGGAGTACCAGTTCGACGCCATCGGCAACCGCACCAAGCTCGTCAACAAGGACCTGACGAACAGCGCGCTTGACGACGAAACCAGCTACACGTACGGAGTCACCGTCGCCGGCGGCGCACAGCCGCCGATCACCACTCAGCCGCACACGCTGGCGAAGGCCGAGAAGACCACCCGGAACCCGGGCTCCACGGTCACCTCGCTCTCCAGTTACGCCTACGACCCCTCCGGCAACACCACAAGTCGCCGCATCGGCGGGGACACCCAGACCCTGACCTGGGACCGGCGCAACAAGATCACTTCGGCCAGCAGTCCCGGCATCGGGGCGGTCTCCGTCATCGGCGGCTCCGGCAAGTGCATCGACGTCGAATCGGGCAGCACCACCGACGGCACTCCCGTCCAGATCTATCCGTGCAACGAGTCCAAGGCGCAGCAGTGGCGCCTGACCGACAACACCGTCCGAGCCCTGGACAAGTGCCTCACCACCAGCGGCACCAAGCTCGTCCTCGCCACCTGTGACGGCAGCGACAAGCAGAAGTTCGTCTACCGCGCCGGAGACAAGTCCCTCAACAACCCGGCCACCAACCAGTGCGTCGACGTCCCCAACAACGCCGCCGATGGCGGCGACCTCCAGCTGTGGTCCTGCAACGCCACCGGCCCGCAGCAGTTCACCTTCGACAACACGACGACCTACATCTACGACGCATCGGGCAACCGGCTCATAGAGGAAACGGGCAGCAGCCGCACCCTCTACCTCGGTGACACGGAGGTCACCGTCAACAAGGCCGGTCAGGCCATCGACGCCGTCCGCTACTACAGCGGCCCCGAAGCCACCACCGTTCGCCGTACCGGTGGAAAGGCCGGCAACCACCAGCTCAGCATCCAGCTCGCCGACCACCACGGCACGGCCACCACCTCGATCGATCTCGCCGGCGGCCAGAACGTGACCCGCCGGAAGTCCGACCCGTACGGCAACGCCCGCGGTGCCCAGCCAGGGAGCTGGCCGGGCAATCGAGGCTTCCTCGGCAGCGGCATCGACGACAGCAACACCGACCTGACCCACCTCGGTGCCCGCGAGTACGAGTCCACCACCGGCCGCTTCATCTCCGTCGACCCGGTCATCGACATCACCAGCCCGACGCAGATGAACGGGTACACCTACGCCAGCGGCGACCCCGTCAACGGCAGCGACCCCTCCGGACTCATCGAGACCGACTGCTTGCACGGCAATTGCGGTGGTCACTACAACCCCCGTGACGACAACCTGTCGGTGGACGACCCGCGACGTCCGAAGCCCATCCAGGGCGACTACAACACGCCGTACAAGCCGTCGGACCGGACCAAGTACACCGCGCCGAGGGGCAACTCCGGCGGCGGCAGCAACAAGGGGAGCTCGGCCGCGAAGCCGAAGAGCTGCGGTCTCATCTCCATGTGCTCGGTGCGCAAGGCGTACGACGCCACCAAGCAGTTCGTGAAGGACAACAAGGTAGCCATCGTTTCGATCGCCACCGAAGTCGTGGTCGGAGCCGGCTGCGTGGCAGCCGCCGGCGCGCTGGGCGTGGCCACGGGCGGAGTCGGGTTCGGGCTGGCCGCGGGCTGTGGAGCCGTCGCAGGCGCAGCGGGAGCCGCAGCCGCGAACTTCATGGATCCGAATGCCGACCACAGTCTGATGGGCGTCCTCAAGGACGTCGGTGTCGGAGCCGCAGCCGGAGCGATCGGAGGAGTCCTGGGCGCGGCCGGCGGCGTAGCGGTAGCCGCCATAGGCAAGGCGGTGGGCAAGGGAGCCAGCAAGATTGCTTCCAAGATTGCCGCCAGGACGGGCGGCAAGGGAGGGTGTGCTCCCAACAGCTTCGCGGCGGGAACGCTCGTCCTGCTGGCCAACGGTTCGACTCTGCCGATCGACGATCTCCAGCCCGGCGACAAGGTCCTGGCCACGGACCCGAAGACCGGCGAAACGGTCGCCGAGGACGTCACCGCGACGATCCTGGGCCAGGGCGAGAAGAACCTCGTCGAGATCACCGTGGACACCGACGGCGACGCGGGTTCCGCCACCGAAGTCATCACGGCGACGGACAAGCACCCGTTCTGGTCGGTCGACCTGTCGCAGTGGATCGACGCAACCGCCCTCCAGCCGGGCGAGCTCCTCCGCGCGAGTTCCGGCACATACGTCCAGGTTGCCGAGGTAAAGCGCTGGACTTCACCGGCCACCGTCTACAACCTCACGGTCGCCTACTTCCACACGTACTATGTACTCGCCGGTACCACGCCGATCTTGGTCCATAACGCCGACAAATGTGTCTTTGCCGTAGATTCCTCCGGTGAAGCCACGCGCCTGCCGGTCCACGAAATTGATTCATCGCAGCACCCCGGAGTTGCGGACAATTTCACCAATGCCCTCGGGAATGGGCACAGCCCAATTGTTACCCGGCAAACGGGTCGGTCCGCGATCAGGGCGAATCGAAATGCCGCTCAAGCGGGTCAGCCGCGCCCCGGAACTTTGGCTCCGGGTATGTCCTGGGAGGAGTTCCCGTTCGCGTCCACCCAAGAGGGCGGTGCGGGCGCTACACTGCGGCTTATACCCCGCAACGAGAACGTATCGCACGGGCGTGATTCGCTATGGCCGTTCCTTCGTGATAACGGGATCGACGGCGGCGATCAGTACTATGTGCAAGTCCAGTGACGAGTAGGAGCGTTTGGATGCTGTCGGTTGAGCTCGAAGGTCTTGTAGCGCAACTTGCTGCACTGGATCGCCCCGTTGTCCCGTGGCTCATCCAAGGCGTCGACGCCCACCAGGTCCAGGAACAGTTTGGTAGTCCCGTGCCTGAGGAGGTCGCCGCATGGTTCGAATGGTGCAATGGGGTGGCGCTCCATGAAGGACAGACTCAGGATGACGTAAATCTGATTCCCGGGTACAGTCCGCTCTCTCTCCGCGAGGCCGTTGAGATGAAAGGGGGGCATGATGGCGACCCCATCCTCGGTCCGAAGTGGATTCCCATTCTCGGCGGCCCAAGTGGTGATATCTATGCCGCCGTATGGGTCTCCAACGAAAACCCAAGGGTCGCCGGCATCCTAGTTGGAGAGCCGACAGAAATCGAATTTGAAAGCATCGAGCAGATGA
Organism: Streptomyces sp. NPDC048507; assembly: GCF_043199995.1. NCBI lineage: Bacteria > Bacillati > Actinomycetota > Actinomycetes > Kitasatosporales > Streptomycetaceae > Streptomyces > Streptomyces sp. NPDC048507. The sequence goes on from NZ_JBICWZ010000022.1 coordinate 48,095, forward strand.
TTTCTGTATTCCGCGCTTGCTACGATCGGGGGGCCTTCTCGGTTGACAGTCAGGGGCGACTCTCAATGGACCCTGAGTCCTACGATGTGGTCTATGCGGAGATTGTCGGATAGGACTCGCCTACTCCGCTCCTTCCTGTTCGACTAAGAGTCATCCCTGAATTGAGTTTGCAGCTTTGAAGCCCCGCCGAGCGTGTGCTCGGCGGGGCTTCTGGGCGTCTTGACGGCAGTAGCTGACGGCAACGTCAGCGAACGACGGCTGCGGCGGGCGGATCTTCGGGGTCGTCGTCGGTGGGGCCGAGGGCGTGGCCCAAAGCATCGATGGCTTGGCGTTGCAGGCGGAGTCGGACGTGGGCGTAGACGCTGGCAGCGACGCCGATGTGGGGGGTGAGGCGTTCGTGGTCGATATGGGGCCAGGCACCTTGCGGCGGTCTTTTTATCTTCCCAATTCGGAAGCCGCCTACGATGCGGCGCAGGGATCGATCGGCACCAACCTCGGACCTTACGGTTCTCGCAGTAACTGCGTCACATACTGTGTGGGTATTCTGCAGGCGGGAGGGACTGGCCGGCGCGGATGCGGTCGGAGTCTTCCGGGAAATGCGGACTGTGATCAGGAACGGTAGGAGGTCCTATCTGCGTGTATACCCCAGATCTGGGCCTGCGGACTCTATCCGAAATAATGCTCAGCGCAAACGTTGGCGCAATTCATCTTAGGCGTGTTGGAGAGGTATTGGTGGCCAGGGCCGACATGGACGATCGGATCCTTGACCCGAGTGTGAAAGGTGGGATACCGGACGAGCTTCTGGATGGATTGATGTTCGATGTTGCCGATGTCGAGGATGCTTATATTCGGGCATGGCAGGAATGCGAGACGGGCTCCGTGGAATGGCGCAAGAGTGAGGGGATGGCGGCATTGGAAGTTTCGCTACGGCGCGCCGCCGCGTATTTTCTTGAGGTTGCGACCCGAGAATAGTCGTCCTCTAGATTGAAATCGCCATCCCTTCAGTCATGCGGGGAGTATCAGAGGTCCCACTGGTTCGTTTCCGGTGGGGCCTCTGACGTGTACTGGGGTGTCTGACGGCACTAGATGACGGCAACGCCAGTGGATGGGTGCCGCACAGGGTGGAAGTGCCACGCGGCCGTTGGCGTGCTTGTTGGTCTCGTCGGTGTGCTGGAGGGCGAGACGAAGAAGGCCGATGGCGTTGCGCTGGAGGCGGGATTGGACGTGGGCGTAGACGGTGGCGGTGACGCCGATGTGGGCGTGGCCGAGGAGTTCCTTGCTTACGATGAGTTCGACGCCCTGCTCCAGGGAGTGACATAGGTTGGTGAAATTGGATGCGGCGGAGCCCTGTCCGGTCGAGGAGGGCGCGGAAGCTGCGATTGAGGTTCTCCGGATCGATCGGCCCTCCTGTCTGCGTGCCGAAGTCGAGGCCCCTGTTCCTCGCGTCCTCCGCTGTGGTCTCTCGTGCTCCTTCCTGTACCTCCCGGTGTTCCTTTACGAGCGGATGCAATCGCTCGGAAGGGCGATGCGTCGTTCGGAGGCTCGGGTTTTGGTGGGTAGGGCGGTGAGTCCGCCGGCCCGGGTGCGCTGGAGCGTGCGGCGGATACTGGCGGCGCCCGCGCCGAGGAGTTCGCCTTTGCGTAGGCCGGTGCGGAGGGTGAATTCGTACAGCGCCGACAGGCGGCCATCGCCGGCGGCAGCGAGGAATCGGCGGGTTTCACCTGCCGTGAGCGGTTCGAATCGACGCGGTTGCCGGTGTGGACTTTGCCGGCGATCTCGTTGTCGCGGACGGCGTGTTTCAAGGGGGACTTGAGGCCGGAGTCGGTGTACGCCAGCGTCAGCGGGGTGAGCCGCCCTCCGCAGCACGTTCCGGCGGCACAACACCGGGCCTGATCTCGGTGAGTATCGATGCCGAGGGCGCAATACAGGCGCCATCGAGGGTGCTGGAGGCTTGGGCGGACTCAATGGCGCACCTGGCCGCGGGAGTGGGGTGGTCCGGGTGTCGGGGGAGGGTCAGCCCGGGGGGTGGAGGGGGGTGTGGGGGTGGGCGGTGCGCCAGGCGGCGATGGCGGCGTCCCAGTCGTCGGCCGTCAGGGCCGTGAGGGAGGCGGGGAAGAGGCCGTCCTCCTCCTTGGCGATGTGGTGGTGCAGCTCCGCCACCGCCTCGCGGAATTCCGCGACGTCGTTAGGCGAGGTCAGGTCCGCCGTCGCCAGGAAGGCGGCCAGGGTGCGGTGTTCCCGGACGAGGGCTTCGATGTGGGGCGCGTACTCGGGGTCCTGGCCCATGACGGCGAAGAGGCCGTCCTCCTCGCCCTTCCAGTGGGCGAGGAGGACGGCCTCCATCGTGTCGAGCAGGGCCGCGGCCTGCCGGAGGTCACCCGCGTCCAGGGCGCGCAGGGCGTCGCCGGCCGCGTTCGTCACCGCCTCGTGCTCGGCGATGAACTCCTTGAGCAGCGGGATCTGGCGGCAGCCGCAGTAGTGGCACATGCCGTCCAGTGTGGCGCCGTCAGGCGGAGTCGCCCTCCAGGTTGCCCTCCGTGTCCAGGTAGACCTGGCGCAGGGCTTCGAGGATCTGGGGGTCCGGCTTCTCCCACATGCCGCGGGACTCGGCCTCCAGGAGGCGCTCCGCGATGCCGTGCAGGGCCCAGGGGTTGGCCTGCTCCAGGAAGGCGCGGTTGACCGGGTCCAGGACGTACGTTTCCGTCAGCTTGTCGTACATCCAGTCCGCGACCACGCCCGTCGTGGCGTCGTAGCCGAAGAGGTAGTCGACCGTCGCCGCCAGTTCGAAGGCGCCCTTGTAGCCGTGGCGGCGCATCGCCTCGATCCACTTCGGGTTGACCACGCGGGCCCGGAAGACCCGGGACGTCTCCTCGACCAGGGTGCGGGTCTTGACCGTCTCGGGCCGGGTGGAGTCGCCGATGTAGGCCTCGGGGGCCGTGCCGCGCAGGGCGCGGACCGTGGCGACCATGCCGCCGTGGTACTGGAAGTAGTCGTCGGAGTCCGCGATGTCGTGCTCGCGGGTGTCGGTGTTCTTCGCCGCCACCGTGATCCGCTTGTACGCCGTCTCCATCTCGGTGCGGGCCGGACGGCCCTCCAGGCCGCGGCCGTAGGCGTAGCCGCCCCACACCGTGTAGACCTCCGCCAGGTCGGCGTCGGTGCGCCAGTCGCGGGAGTCGATCAGCTGGAGGATGCCCGCGCCGTAGGTGCCCGGGCGGGAGCCGAAGATGCGGGTGGTGGCCTTGCGTTCGTCGCCGTGCTCGGCCAGGTCCGCCTGGGCGTGGGCGCGTACGTGGTTCTGCGCGGCGGGCTCGTCCAGCGAGGCCGCCAGCCGGACCGCGTCGTCCAGGAGGCCGATGACGTGCGGGAAGGCGTCGCGGAAGAAGCCCGAGATGCGCAGGGTGACGTCGATGCGGGGGCGGGCGAGCTCGGTGAGGGGGATCGCCTCGATGCCCGTGACGCGGCGCGAGGCCTCGTCCCAGACCGGGCGGACGCCGAGCAGGGCCAGGGCCTCGGCGACGTCGTCGCCGGAGGTGCGCATCGCGCTGGTGCCCCACAGGGACAGGCCGACCGAGGCGGGCCATTCGCCGCCGTTGTCGGTGCGGTAGCGGGTCAGGAGCGAGTCCGCCAGGGCCTGGCCCGTCTCCCACGCCAGGCGGGAGGGGACGGCCTTGGGGTCGACCGAGTAGAAGTTGCGGCCGGTCGGCAGGACGTTGACCAGGCCGCGCAGCGGGGAGCCGGACGGCCCGGCCGGGACGAAGCCGCCGTCCAGGGCGGTGACCACGTGGGCGATCTCGTCCGTGGTGCCGGCCAGGCGGGGCACGACCTCGTGGGCGGCGAAGGCGAGGACGTCCGCGACGGCCCGGGGGTGGCCGGCGGCGACCGCGGGGACCGCCTCCGGGGACCAGTTCGCCTCCTCCATCGCCTGGACCAGGGCGCGGGCCGTCGCCTCGACCTCGTCGGCCGCGGTGCGGGTGGCGGCGGACTCGTCCAGCCCGAGGGCCTCGCGCAGGCCGGGCAGGGCCGTCGTGCCGCCCCAGATCTGGCGGGCGCGCAGGATCGCGAGGACCAGGTTGACGCGGGCCTCACCGGTCGGGGCGCCGCCGAGGACGTGCAGGCCGTCGCGGATCTGCGCGTCCTTGACCTCGCACAGCCAGCCGTCGACGTGCAGGAGGAAGTCGTCGAAGCCGTCGTCGTCCGGGCGCTCTTCGAGGCCGAGGTCGTGGTCGAGCTTCGCCGCCTGGATCAGGGTCCAGATCTGCGCGCGGATCGCCGGGAGCTTCGACGGGTCCATCGCGCTGATCTGCGCGTACTCGTCCAGGTGCTGTTCCAGGCGGGCGATGTCCCCGTACGACTCCGCGCGCGCCATCGGCGGCACGAGGTGGTCGACCAGGGTGGCGTGCACGCGGCGCTTGGCCTGGGTGCCCTCGCCGGGGTCGTTGACGAGGAAGGGGTAGATCAGCGGGAGGTCGCCGAGGGCGGCGTCCGGGGCGCAGGAGGCGGAGAGGCCGGCGTTCTTGCCCGGCAGCCATTCGAGGTTGCCGTGCTTGCCCAGGTGGATCATCGCGTCGGCGCCGAAGCCGCCGTCCTGCGCGCGCGCCTGGATCCACCGGTAGGCGGCCAGGTAGTGGTGCGAGGGCGGCAGGTCCGGGTCGTGGTAGATCGCGATCGGGTTCTCGCCGAAGCCGCGCGGGGGCTGGATGAGGATCAGGAGGTTCCCGCGGCGCAGGGCCGCGAGCACGATGTCGCCCTCGGGGTTCGAGGAGCGGTCCACGAACATGTTGCCGGGGGCCTCGCCCCAGTGCTCCTCGACGCTCGCGCGCAGCTCGGCGGGCAGCTCGGCGAACCAGCGGCGGTAGTCGGCCGCCGGGATGCGGACCGGGTTGCGGGCCAGCTGCTCTTCCGTCAGCCAGTCCTGGTCGTGGCCGCCCGCCTCGATCAGGGCGCGGATCAGCTCGTCCCCGTCGCCCGAGACCAGGCCCGGGATGCCGTCCGCCGGGCCGAAGTCGTAGCCGCCCGCGATGAGGGTGCGCAGCAGTTCCACGGCGCTCGCGGGGGTGTCGAGGCCGACCGCGTTGCCGATGCGGGAGTGCTTGGTGGGGTATGCCGACAGGACGAGGGCGATCTTCTTGTCGCGGCGGTCGATGTGGCGCAGCCGGGCGTGGCGCACCGCGATGCCTGCGACGCGGGCGGCCCGCTCGGGGTCGGCGACGTAGGCGGGCAGGCCGTCCTCGTCGATCTCCTTGAAGGAGAACGGCACCGTGATCAGGCGGCCGTCGAACTCCGGGACCGCGACCTGGGTGGCGGCGTCGAGGGGGGACAGGCCCTCGTCGTTCTCCTCCCAGTTCGCGCGGGAGCCGGTCAGGCACAGGGCCTGGAGGATCGGTACGCCGAGCGAGGCGAGGGCGCCCGCGTCCCAGGACTCGTCGTCGCCGCCCGCGGAGGCGGTGGCCGGGCGGGTGCCGCCCGCGGCCAGGACGGTGGTGACGACCGCGTCGACCCCCGCCAGCTCGGCCAGCAGCTCCGGCTCCGGGGTGCGCAGGGAGGAGACGTAGAGGGGGAGGGGGTGGCCGCCCTTGGCCTCGACGGCGTCGCACAGGGCGTGCACGAAGGCGGTGTTGCCGCTCATCTGGTGCGCGCGGTAGTAGAGCAGCGCGACGCGCGGGCCGTCCGCCGCGGAGGCCGGGCGGTCCAGGTGGCCCCAGGTGGGGGAGGCGGCCGGGGGTTCGAAGCCGTGGCCGGTGAGCAGCACCGTGTCCGAGAGGAAGCGGGCCAGCTGGCCGAGGTTGGCGGGGCCGCCGTGCGCGAGGTAGCCGTGCGCTTCCGCCGCGATGCCGATGGGGACGGTGGAGGCCTCCATCAGCTGGGCGTCCGGGGCCTGTTCGCCGGTCAGGACGACGACCGGGCGGTGCTGGCCGGCGGCCAGCAGCAGATCGAGGCCCTCCTGCCAGGCGCGCAGGCCGCCGAGGAGGCGTACGACGACCAGGTCGACGCCGTCGAGGAGACCGGGGAGGTCGTCGAGGGGGAGGCGGGAGGGGTTCGCGAACCGGTACGGGACGGGGCCGTCCGCGGCGGCGCGAGCGCTCAGCAGATCGGTGTCGGACGTCGACAGCAGCAGGATCATGCGGCGGCAGGCCTTCCTCGGGGTTTCCGCGCCCCGGGCAGTGAGGACGACGGGAGTTCCTGACTCACCCCGCCGATCGCTCCGCGGGGTTCACAGTGGCGGGACCGCGCCGGAATCTCACCGGGCTTCCTCCCATGTCGCCGTCCTCGGCGATGACGGGCCGAACGGCCCGTCGGAAGGTCATCTTAGGCGGCGTCGTCCCTGGCCGGGAGTGGGGGTGGTCCGGCGCCGTGGTGGTCTCGTCCGGGGGTGGTCCGGGCATCGTGGCGGCCGCCGGCCGGGCATCGCCGGGCGGGGGCGCCCCCGGGACCCTGCCCCGGGCCCGGTGCGCCAAACGCCGGCGGGGCGGGCCGCGGGAGAGGCCCGCCGGGGCGGCCGCCGCCCCGGCGGCGGGGGCCGGGAGGGTGGCGTCGGACACAGGCCGGGGGCGGGGAATCGTGGGTATGCTCGCGGCCATGCCCCAGCCCCCCTCCGCCGTGTCGCGGGACGAACCCGTCATACGGGAACGCGGTGACGCCTGCCCGGGCGCCCTGCGCCTGCACGCGGCGGACGACGGCCACCTGGCGCGCGTGCGGATCCCCGGCGGGCTCCTCGACGGCGCGGCCGCCCTGCTGCTGGCCGACGCCGCGGACCGGCTCGGGGACGGGCACATCGACCTCACCTCCCGTGGCAACGCGCAGCTGCGCGGACTCGGCGCGGGCTGCGGCGGCGAGCTGGCCGGGGTGCTGGAGCGGGCCGGGCTGCTGCCCGCGCCCTCGCACGAGCGGGTCCGCAACATCGTCGTCTCGCCGCTGACCGGCCTGGACGGATCCGGTCTGCCGGACGTGTCGGGCTGGGTCGCCGAGCTGGACGGGCTGCTGTGCGCGGATCCGGCCGCGGCCGGGCTCTCGGGCCGCTTCCTGTTCGCCCTCGACGACGGCCGCGGGGACGTGGCCGCCCTCGCCGGTGACGTCGTCGTGGTCGCCCGCCCCGACGGCGGGGCCCTGGTGTCGACGGCCGGAGCGCGGCAGGGGGTCCGGGTCGGGGCGCGGGACGCCCCCCGGGCCGCCCTCGTCGCCGCCCGGTACTTCCTCGACGCCGCCCGGGCCGCCGGTACGCGGGCCTGGCGGGTGAGCGAACTGCCCCCCGAACACGCCCTGGAACCGGAGTGGTTGCTGGGCCGGCTGGAGTCCTGCGGGATCGCGGGCCGGATCGAGGGCGCGCCCGTGCCCCCGCCCGGCGACGGCCCCGAGCCGGGCCTGGTGGCCGGCGCGGACGGGCGCGCCGCGCTGTCCGTGCTCGCGCCGCTCGGCCGCCTCACCAGCGCGCAGTGGCGGACGCTGGCCGGGATCGGCGGCCGGCTGCGGCTGACCCCCTGGCGCGGAGTCGTCGTCCCCGGACTGACCGGACCAACGGCCGCCCGGGCCCTGGCAGTTCTCGCCGACGCCGGTCTCGTCACCGACGCCGCGGATCCCTGGCGGTCCGTCACCGCCTGCACTGGACGGCCCGGTTGCGCCAAGTCCCGGGCCGACGTGCGCGCCGACGCACGGGCCCTGGTGCGCAGCACGCCCGGACCGCTGCCCGTGCACTGGTCCGGATGCGAGCGCCGCTGCGGGCACCCGCGCGCCGCCGCCTGGGTGGACCTCGTCGCCACCCCGCAGGGGTACGAGGTCTCCGCGCCCGGGCGCGCCGCCGAAACGGCCCGGCACCCAGATCTGGCGGCGGTCCTCACGGCCGCCCGCAGCACCATCCAGTGAAGAAATGAGCGAGTACACCGTGTTCGAGTACGAGAAGGACGGCGCCGCGATCTACCGGCAGTCCTTTGCCACGATCCGCGCCGAGGCGGACCTCTCCGGGCTGCCCGCCTCCGTCGCCCAGGTCGCGGTGCGCATGATTCACGCCTGTGGGATGACCGACCTGCCCGGGGACCTCGGCTACACCCCGGAGGTCGTGCTGCGGGCGCGTGCCGCGCTCGCCGCGGGGGCGCCCGTCCTGTGCGACGTACAGATGGTCGCCAGCGGCGTCACCCGCAAGCGGCTGCCCGCGGCCAACGAGGTGATCTGCACGCTCTCCGACCCGGCCGTGCCGGAACTCGCCGCGAAGATGGGCACCACGCGCAGCGCCGCCGCCCTCGAAGTCTGGCGCGACCGCGGCCTGCTGGAGGGGTCCGTAATCGCCGTCGGCAACGCGCCCACCGCGCTGTTCAGGCTCCTGGAGATGATCGAGGAGGGCGCCGCGCGCCCCGCCGCCGTGATCGGCGTGCCCGTCGGATTCATCGGCGCCGCCGAGTCCAAGGACGCGCTCGCCGCCCACCCCTCGGGCCTGGACCACCTGATCGTGCGCGGCCGGCGCGGTGGCAGCGCCATCGCGGCCGCCGCCGTCAACGCGATCGCGAGCGAGGAAGAATGAGCAAGCTGTACGGCGTCGGGCTCGGGCCCGGCGATCCCTCCCTGATGACCCTGCGGGCCGTCGAGGCCATCGCCGGAGCCGACGTGGTCGCCTACCACAGCGCCCGGCACGGGCGTTCCATCGCCCGCTCGATCGCGGCCGGGCACCTGCGTCCCGACCACATCGAGGAACCGCTGGTCTACCCGGTCACCACCGAGACCACCGACCACCCCGGCGGCTACCAGGGCGCGATGGAGGAGTTCTACGAGGCCGCCTCCGCCCGCCTCGCCGCCCACCTGGACGCCGGGCGCACCGTGGCCGTCCTCGCGGAGGGCGATCCGCTCTTCTACAGCTCGTACATGCACATGCACAAGCGGCTCGCGGACCGGTACCCGACCGAGGTCATCCCCGGCGTCACCTCGGTCAGCGCCGCCGCCGCCCGGCTCGGCACCCCGCTCGTCGAGGGCGAGGAGGTGCTGACGATCCTGCCCGGCACCCTCTCCGAGGAGGAGCTCACGGCCCGGCTCGCCGCCACCGACTCGGCCGTCGTCATGAAGCTCGGACGCACCTTCCCCGCCGTGCGGCGGGCGATGGAGGCCAGCGGCCGGCTGCCCGAGGCCCGCTACGTGGAGCGCGCCACGATGGAGGGCGAGCGCACCGGCGTCCTGGCCGACACCGACCCGGACAGCGTGCCGTACTTCGCCGTCGCGGTGGTGCCCAGCCGGATCGGCAACCCGGGCAGCGTGCCCCCCGGCCCCGGGGAGGTCGCGGTCGTCGGCACCGGCCCCGCCGGGCCGCTGTGGCTGACCGCCGAGACCCGGCGGGTACTGGCCGACGCGGAGGTGCTGGTCGGCTACACGACCTACCTGGACCGGGTGCCCGTGCGGCCCGGACAGGTGCGGCACGGCTCCGACAACAAGGTGGAGTCCGAACGGGCCGAGTTCGCCCTCGACCTGGCCCGGCGCGGCAAGCGGGTGGCCGTGGTCTCCGGCGGTGACCCCGGGGTCTTCGCCATGGCCACCGCCGTCCTGGAGGTCGCCGGGCAGCCGGAGTACGCGGACGTGCCCGTACGGGTCCTGCCGGGGGTGACGGCGGCCAACGCGGCGGCCGCCGCGGCCGGGGCCCCGCTGGGCCACGACTACGCCACCGTCTCGCTGTCCGACCGGCTCAAGCCGTGGGAGGTCATCGCGGAGCGGCTGCGGGCGGCGGCCGCCGCCGACCTGGTGCTCGCCCTCTACAACCCGGGCTCGCGCAGCCGGACCTGGCAGGTGGCGCAGGCCAAGGAGCTGCTGCTCACGCTGCGTTCGCCGCAGACCCCGGTGGTCGTCGCCCGGGACGTGGGCGGGCCGGGCCAGTCGGTGCGGATCGTCACCCTGGACGCGCTGGAGCCCGAAGAGGTCGACATGCGCACGATCCTGCTGGTCGGCTCCTCGCAGACCCGCGTCACCGAGCGGCCCGACGGGTCGAGGGTGACCTGGACCCCGCGCCGCTACCCCTGAGCCGCCGCCGGTGAGCCGCGGCGCGTGACCGGCGGCCGACGCCCCCCGGCCCGCCCCGGGCCGCGGGGCGTCAGCCCGCGCAGCCCGTCAGGACGTCGGCGCAGCCCTGCACCTCCTGCGGCTCCAGGGTGAGCAGCTGCCACGAGAGCACGCCGGCCGGGGGCGAATCGTCCTGCGGGGCGGGTTCGACGTGCGCGGACACCGCCGCCCCGGCCGGCAGGTTGAGCCGGGTGACCTCCCCGGCGGTGCACGACACGTCGAAGGTGCGGTCCCCGGCGCCGCCCTCCCGGGACAGGACGAGGGTGACGCGGGGGCTCTCCTCGCTGTCGCAGGCGATGTCGAAGCGGTACGGGCGCTCCCCGCCGGTCTCCAGGTCCTTCGCGAGCCCCGCCGCGAGGAAGGCGGTGCCCCGCATCGTCACCCTGCCGTTCCCCGTGCCCTTGCCCAGGAGTTCGTCGGCCCGCTGGAGCGCGTCGTCGGGCTCCCACCCTCTGGGAGCCGCTTTCTCGCCGCATCCGGTGACGAGCGCCGCGCAGGCCAGGATCAGGGCGAGGGAGTGACGTATCCGCATTCCCTCAGCCTAGAGGGTGTGCCGCACGGCCGGGACCGGCCGGACGGCCGGTGCGCGAGGGGCCGCGCGGACGGCCGCGACGCATGCGTCAGGGCCTGCGCTCCGGGACGGCGAGCCAGCGCAGGGCCGCCCCCACCGACGGGGCCTCGGCGATCCCGGCCGGGACCGCGGGACGGCGTACGACCAGGACCGGGATGCCCGCCTCGCGGGCGGCGGCGAGCTTGGGAGCCGTCGCGGAGCCGCCGCTGTCCTTGGTGATCAGGACGTCGATGCGGTGACGGGCCAGCAGCTCCCGCTCGTCGGCCAGGGTGAACGGGCCCCGCTCCAGGAGCACGTGCAGCCGGGGCGGCACCGGCCCGGCCGGGGCGTCCACCGAACGCACCAGGAACCAGGGCTCGGTGAGGTGCGCGAAGGTGTGCAGGCCCGTGCGGCCGGTGGTCAGGAAGACGCGGCCCGCGCCCCGCCGGGCCAGCAGCCCGGCCGCGTCCTCCAGGGACGGCGTGAAGGTCCACGCGTCACCCGGACCCGGGCTCCAGCCGGGACGGCGCAGCGCCAGCAGCGGCACACCGGTGAGCGCCCCGGCCCCGGCGGCGTTGAAGCTCATCCGCCGCGCGAACGGGTGCGTGGCGTCCACGACATGGGTGACGCCGTGCCCGGTGATCCAGGCGGCCAGCCCGGCGGCCCCGCCGAAGCCGCCGATCCGGGTTTCGCCCGGCGGCAGCACGGGCGACGCGACCCGGCCCGCCAGGGAGGTCGTCACCCGGTACGCGGGCTCGTGCTCCAGCGCCTCCGCCAGTCGGCGGGCCTCCGTGGTGCCGCCCAGGACCAGGACGTGCGCCCGGGCCGGATCAGCAGACATGCCGGTCGCGTCCGGGGGAGTAGAGGTGACTGTCGCGGAACTGCTCCGCGCCCAGGGTCCGGCCCACCATGATCACGGCGGTGCGCACCAGCCCCGCCGCCTTCACCTGCGGCGCGATGTCGGCCAGGGTGCCGCGCAGGATCAGCTCGTCGGGGCGGCTGGCCATCGCGACCACCGCCACCGGGCACTCGGCGCCGTAGTGCGGCAGCAGTTCGTCCACGACCCGCTCGACGTAACGGGTGGCCAGGTGCAGCACGAGCAGCGCCCCGCTGCGGCCGAGCGTGGCCAGGTCCTCGCCGGGCGGCATCGGCGTCGCCTGCTGGGCGATCCGGGTCAGGATCACCGTCTGGCCGACGGTGGGGACGGTCAGCTCCCGCTTGAGGGCGGCCGCCGCCGCGGCGAAGGCCGGTACGCCCGGGACCACCTCGTAGGGGATGCCGGCCGCGTCGAGGCGGCGCATCTGCTCGGCCACCGCACTGAAGACCGAGGGGTCTCCGGAGTGCAGCCGGGCCACGTCCTGCCCCGCCCCGTGGGCCCGGACGATCTCGGCGACGATCTCGTCCAGGTTCAGCCCCGCGGTGTCGACCAGCCGGGCGCCGGGCGGGCACTCGGCCAGCAGCTCTCGGGGGACCAGGCTGCCCGCGTAGAGACAGACGGGGGCGGCGGCCAGGGTCCGGGCACCGCGCACCGTGATCAGATCGGCGGCGCCGGGGCCCGCTCCGATGAAGTACACGGTCATGTCTGATCCTTCTCCTTGGTTACCGACCATTGGGTGACGGGCATCGCCTGCCGCCAGCCCGTGAAGCCGCCGACCGCCACGGCGTGCGAGACGGCCAGCTTGACCAGTTCGCCGCCGAGCCGGCGGTAGCGCTCCGCGAGGACCGCCTCCGATTCGAGGGTCACGGTGTTGACGACCAGCCGCCCGCCGGGGGCCAGGGCGGCCCAGGCGGCGTCGAGCAGGCCCGGCGCGGTGAGGCCGCCGCCGATGAAGACCGCGTCGGGCGCCGGAAGGCCGTCCAGGGCGGTGGGAGCCGCCCCCACGACCACGCGCAGGCCGGGAACGCCGAGCGCGGCCGCGTTGCGGGTGATGCGGGTGGCGCGCTCGGGAACCCGCTCCACCGTCACCGCGCGGCAGGAGGGGTGCGTGCGCATCCACTCGATGGCGATCGAGCCGGAGCCGCCGCCGATGTCCCAGAGCAGCTCGCCGGGGGCCGGGGCCAGGGCGCACAGGGTCGCGGCGCGGACGTGGCGCTTGGTGAGCTGGCCGTCGTGTTCGTAGGCGGCGTCGGGCAGGCCGGGCGTCGCGCCGAGCCGGGGCGCCGGATGGGAGGGGTCGCGGCGGCAGTCGACGGCGACCACGTTGAGGGGATCGCCCGGCGGGTGCTCCCACCGCTCGGCCGTGCCCTCGTACGCGTCCTCGTGCTCGGAGCCGAGCCGCTCCAGCACCCGCATCCGGCTCGGGCCGAAGCCGCGCCCGCACAGCAGGGCGGCGATCTCGGCCGGGCTGCCCGCGCCGGAGCTCAGCACCAGGACCCGCCGGCCCTCGTGCAGGGCCGCGGCGACGCGGGCCACGGGCCGGCCGACCACCGTCACCACCTCGGTGTCCTCCACCGGCCAGCCCAGGCGGGCACAGGCGTAGGAGACGGAGGAGGGGTGCGGGTGGACCCGCAGGGCCGCGGCGCCGAGCTCCTCGCACAGTGCGCGGCCGATCCCGTAGAACATCGGGTCCCCGCTGGCCAGCACCGCGATGCGGCGTCCGGCGTGCTCGGCCATCAGCCGGGGCACGGCCGGGCGCAGCGGGCTCGGCCAGGACACGCGCAGTCCGGGGCAGGGCCCGGCCGGCAGCAGGTCCAGCTGCCGGGGCCCGCCGATCAGCACCTCGGCCGCGGCCAGCGCGGAGCGCGCGCCGGCGGTGAGCCCGGCCCAGCCGTCGGCGCCGACGCCGACCACCGTCACGGGGGTGGGGGGGAGTGCGGAGCTCACGGCGGGGTTACCTCGGGGACGGGAGAAGGGGACGAGCGGGACGGCTCCGCAGCTTACCGCCGCCCCGCACGACCCCGGGGGGCCGGGTGACCTGCGCGGAAACCCCCGGCGCGGCGGGCCGCGGGCCGGCCGGGCCGGGCCGCCGGGCGGAGCGGGGCGGGGGCCGCGCCGGGGCCGGTGTCCGGGGGCTGAGTAGGGTGGCGGCGAGTGTTCAGAGCCCGCACATCCGCGCCGAGGGAGTCGCCGTGACCGCCTGGAACGCCACGCACATCCCGGACCAGGGCGGCCGGACCGCCGTCGTGACCGGGGCCAACAGCGGCATCGGGTACGTCACCGCCCGTGAGCTGGCCCGTCGCGGCGCGGCCGTGACCCTGGCCTGCCGCAGCGCCGCCCGCGGCCGGGCCGCCGTGATCCGGCTGCGCTCCGAAGTGCCGGGCGCCGAAGTGGAGTTCGCCCCGCTGGACCTGGCCGACCTGGCCTCCGTACGGGAGTTCGCGCGGGCCTACGGACAGCGGCACCCCCGCCTGGACCTCCTCGTCAACAACGCCGGGGTGATGGCGCTGCCGTACGGGCGGACCGCCGACGGCTTCGAGACGCAGTTCGGCGTGAACCACCTCGGCCACTTCGCCCTGACCGGCCTGCTGCTGCCGCGGCTGCGGGCGGCCGCCCCCGGGGCCCGGATCGTCAACGTCTCCAGCGGCTTCCACGTCCTGGGCGACGTACGCCCCGAGGACCTCGACCCCGATCCGGCGCACCGCGCGGACGGCTACCGCCGCTGGATCGCCTACGGCCGCTCCAAGACCGCCAACCTGCTGTTCACCCACGAACTGGCCCGCCGCTTCACCGCCGCCGCGGCCACGCTCACCGCAGCCGCCGCGCACCCCGGCTACGCCTCCACCAACCTGCACGCCGGGGCCGCCGCCCAGGAGGGCCGCACCCTCGGCTCCCGCGTCATGTCCCTCGGCAACGCCGTCCTCGCGCAGCCCGCCGCCTCGGGCGCCCTGCCCACCCTCTACGCGGCCACCGCGCCCGGCGTCGGCCAGGACGCGTTCTACGGCCCCCGGCTCGGCTGGCGCGGCGCCCCCGCGCCCTCCTGGCGGGCGAAGCGCACCCTGGACGACGCGGCGTCCGCCCGCCTGTGGACCGCCTCCGAAAAACTCACGGGCGTCTCGTACGCCTCCCTCCCCCGCTGACCCCCGTCACCGCCGAGGCGCCGCGCGGGTGTGCCTCCGTCCGCCCCCGGCGTGCCTCCGTCCGCCCCGGACGGGGGGTGACCCCCGGGGGCCGGGGCGCCGGACACTCGTCGGCATGGACGACACTCCGGACAACCACTCAGAAGGCCGCGACCACGCGGTGGTCCTCGGAGCGGGGCTCGCGGGACTGCTGACGGCACGGGTGCTCGCGGAGCGGTTCGCGCGGGTCACCGTCGTCGAACGGGACGAACTGTCCGAGGACGGGCCCCGGTTCCGGCCCGGCGTACCGCAGTCCCGGCACGCGCACGTGCTGTGGGCGCGGGGCGTGGACGTGATGGAGGGCCTGCTGCCCGGGATCACCGGCGAACTGACCGCGGGCGGCTGCGCCCTGCTGGAGTCGCCCCGCGACTTCCTGTGGCTGAGCCCGGCCGACTGGTTCGGGCCGCTGCCCGGGAGCCGGGTGCTGCTCGGCAGCCGGGAACTCATCGACTGGACGCTGCGCCGGGCCGTGCTGCGCGACGGGCGGATCCGGGTGCTGGCCGGCCGCCCGGCCACCGGCCTGATCGCCGGGGCCGACGGCCGCTCGGTGGCCGGGGTGACCCTGCGCGAGGGCGGCCCGCTGCCGGCCCGGCTCGTCGTCGACGCCACCGGACGCACCTCCAAGACCCCGGCCTGGCTGGCCGCCCTCGGCTACCCCGCCCCGGCCCTCACCCGCTACGACTCCCACCTCGGCTACTCCAGCCGCACCTACCGCACCCCCGCGGACCCGGCGCGCCCCTGGCGCGGCATGTACGTCCAGGGCCGTCCCGACAGCCCGCGCGGGGGCGTGCTGGTGCCGGTCGACGGGGACCGCTGGCTCGTCACCCTCATCGGCAACGGGGAACACGCCCCGCCCACCAGGGACCCGGACTTCCTGGAGTTCGCGCGCGGCCTGCGCAGTCCCGCGCTGTACGACGCGATCCGCGCGGCGGAGCCGCTGTCCGACCCCACCGGTTTCCGGGGCACCGCCAACGAACGGCGCCACTACGAACGCGCGGACCGCTGGCCCGAGGGCCTCCTCGTCACGGGGGACGCGGCCTGCCGGTTCAACCCCGTGTACGGGCACGGCATGACGGTCGCCGCGCTCGGGGCGCAGGCCCTGCGCGAGGCCCTGGCCGGGCTGGCCGCCGAGGGGATCCCGGCCGCCTGCCGGGCCGTCCAGCGGCGCACCGCCCCGGCGGCCTCCGCCGCCTGGCAGATCGCGACCAGCGAGGACCTGCGCTACCCCGGCACGGAGGGGCCGCCGCCCGACCGGGCGACCAGGATCCTCCAGCGGTACATGTCCCGGGTGATGGTCGGCGCCAACACCGACGCCGCGCTCTGTGCCCCCTTCTTCGGGGTGCTCTCCCTGACCGCTCCGCCCAGCACCCTGCTCAGCCCGGGCACCGTGCTCCGGGTCCTGTCCAAGTGGCGCCTGCCCACCAGCCCCGAGGCCCCGGCCTACCCGCCCCACCACCGCTCGGCCTAGCACCACGCCGCTGCCGTCCGGGCCCGGCGCGACCGGGTCCGGACGGCGGCGGGCGTGCTTCTAGTCGTCGGGGAAGGGGATGGGCAGCGGGTCGGGAATGATTCCGATCAGCACGACCGAGCCGTTCTCCTGGGCGGCGAGGCCGATCGCCGAGCCCTCGGCATAGATGGCGGCGAGCAGCGGGACGAACATCGCGTCGAGCTCGGGGAAGTCCTCGACGGCGTCGCCCAGGACCTTCTCCAGGGCCGATGCCGTGCTCGTGACCATGGTGACGGCGTACGGATTCAGGTGGATCTTGTACCCCAGGTCCAGGAATCCGTAGAGCTCGCACCAGATTTCCGGGCCGCTGTCGGGTGACTGCACCTCACGCGCGCGCAGTTCGGCCCGGACGGCCTCGTCCACGGCCACGGGGGGCAGGGCCCTCGCCTCCAGGGCCCTGCGGACCGACGCCTCCAGATCGAGCCCCGAATCCAGGTCCTTGGTCTCCTCCCGCCTGCGCGCGAAGACCTCCTGGATCTGCTGCACCCTCGCCTGGATCTGGTCCTTACCGGGTGTGCCAACGCTTTCGGTCATGATCCTCCTCGACCTCGTGCGGCATGCCGATCGGCATCACCCATTGAGCCGGACGGGCCCCCGGCCGTCCATTCCGAGATCCGGCCATATTCCCCAACGTCGCTTTTTTGCCGGTGATTTCGGTGCCGTTCACGCGGCGGTCAGAGGGTGTCCCCGGTGGCGCGCTCGTACAGGGCGCGGACGTCGTCGCCGAAGTAACTGCTGTACGAGGTCAGCTCGTCGCCGCCGCCGTCCCGGCCGCCGATCACCCCGATCAGGGTGCGCCCGCCGGTCAGGACCGGTCCGCCGCTGGTGCCGTTGGGCACGTCCGCGCAGTCCAGCCGCAGCTGCGCGGGCCCGTCGGCCACCGCGGTGTTGGAGCAGCCCAGCGGCTGCTCGGTGTCGTTGGGGTAGCCCACGAGCCGGGCGGGGGCGGGCAGCGGGGTCCGGAAGCCGATGGTCTGCGCCCCCGTGATGTCCTCCAGCCGCTGTCCGGGGTGCCCGGGGCGGCGCACCCGCAGGAACGCCACGTCGTGGTCGGGGTCCGCGGACCCGGTCCAGCGGGGGTCCACATACACCCGGGTCGGGACCCACACGCCGTAGGGGGCCGTGCCGTCCCGGTAGCCGGGGGCGAAGGCGAGGTTGGTGCGGAAGCCGCCCGCGTACACGCAGTGCGCGGCGGTGACGACGAGGTCGCCGCCGGGGGAGGCGACCACGGCGGCCGAGCAGTGGTGGTCGGAGTCCCAGTCCGGGCCGGGGGACAGCAGCGCCCCGATCGCCGGCTCGGCGGGCACGGTCTCGGCCCGGAGCGGGTCCGAGGGCCGCCACGGGGCGGCGGCGGGGGCGCCCTCCGTGAGGATCCGGGCCTCCTCGCGGCCCCCGGCCGGCTCGGTGAGCCGCTCCAGCGCGGCCCGGGCCGCCTCGTCGGCGAGCCCCTCGTCCTGGACGTAGCGTCCGCGGGACGGATCCCCCTCGGCGACGGGGCCCAGCAGGGCGCGCAGCTCCGCGCGGTAGGACAGGCCCGCGGCGACGAGGGCGCAGCAGACTCCGGCCAGGACGCAGATCCGCAGCGCCCTGCCTCTCACCGTGACGGCCATGTGCTGTCCCCGCTCCTGAAGATCATCCGTTGTTCCGTCCGACGGCCGCACGGGGGACGGAAGTTCCCGCACCGGGACGTGACGGTCGCCGCAGTGCGCCGAACGCCATCTGCCGTCCTTCCGTCCGTCACTCAACTCCCCTACGCTCCAGCCGACTTGAGCCGATCGGTCGGACAGGCGGACGGGAGCCGAAAAGATGAGCATACGGAAGCGGACGGCGGGCGCGGTGCTGGCCTCCCTCGTGACGCTGGGCCTCGCCCTGGGCGCGGTCCCGGCCGGGGCCGCGGGAGCCGCGGGAGCCGGGGGAGCCGGGGGAGCCTCGGGGGCCGGGCGGGCCGCCGCGGACCTCCCGTACGCGGGCTCGACGGGCGTCGGCGTGCACAACGCCTACGAGAAGGCGAAGTACCCCTACTTCGCGGACGCCCTCGACTCCGGCGCCGCCATGCTGGAGCTGGACGTGTGGACCAACTTCTTCGGCAGCTCCTGGCGGGTCTCCCACGACAACCCCTTCGGCAACGACAGCAACTGCGAGAACGCCACCGGCCCGGCCCAGCTGCGCACCAAGTCCCGCAACCAGAACCTCGCGGGCTGCCTCTCCGACATCCGCAGCTGGCACGACGCCCACCCGGGGCACCGGCCCGTCGTCCTCAAGCTCGAACTGAAGGACGGCTTCGCCGCCAACCTGGGCCGCGGTCCCGCCGATCTGGACGCGCTGCTCTCCGGGAAGCTCGGTGACGCCCTGTACCGCCCGGCCCAGCTCGCCGCCGGCCACCCCGACCTGGACACGGCCGCCCGCGCCGGAGCCTGGCCGGCCCGTTCGGCGATGGCCGGGAAGTTCCTCGTCGAGCTGATCCCGGGCACGGTCGAGGAGGGGAACGCCGCCGACAAGCTGTGGACGGACCGCGAGTACGCGGAGCACCTGCGCTCGCTGGCCGGTTCGGGCCGCCTCGCCCAGGCCGCCGCCTTCCCGGCCGTTCACCGCGCCGAGCCCGGTGACCCCCGGGGCCGCTACCCGGACGCCACGCTCCGCCCCTGGTTCGTGGTCTTCGACGGCGACGCGAGCGCCTACGCCTCGGGCTCCGTCGACACGGCCTGGTACGACCGCAACCACTACCTGCTGATCGCCACCGACGTCCAGGGCGTCGCCCCGGCCATCGACGGAGTCCGCCCCACGGAGGCCGAGGCGCGGGCCCGGGTGGCCCTGATGGCCGGGCACCACGCCTCGATCGCCTCCGCCGACTGGTACCCGTTGCCCCAGGTCCTCTCCGCCGTCGTCCCGCGCGGCTGAACGCTCACGCCCCAAGACCGCGTGCGCGCCGCCGGCGCAGGGCGGCCCGTACGGCACGGGCTGCCCACCAGGTGAGGGAGGCGGCGGGGGTCGCGAGGTAGCCGCCGAGCACGTCGTGGGCGAGTGCTGACATGCCGTCAGGGTGGCGGTCCGCCGCGCCCCGCGGACGGCGGCGGCCGTTCTGCGACAACCCTGCGCCGACGGCGGCCGGATCCAGGACCGGGCCCGGTCCTGCGGCTGAAGCAGAAGCCGCACGAGCTGCATCTCGGTGCCGGAGCGCCGTCCATCGGGGAGATCGTCGGGGAGACCGGCAGGGTCCATTCGCGGTCCGTGGTCCACGGGGTGTTCTCGGCCCCCTCCGCTCCCCGCCGGGATCCCATGGCGGCGGTGGCGCAGGCGCTCCTGCGCCGGGTGCGCAACGCGGACGCGGAGCGCGAGCTGGACCGTCTCCACCAGCTCTGGCAGGAGGCGTGGGCGGCCGATGCCCCCGCGGCCGCGGGGCCGCCGCCCGGCCCGGAACCAGCGGCCGCCACCGCGGGCCGGGCCCGCAACGACCGGCCGGCGGACCTGGTCGGACCGTGCGGTTGGACCAAGGGCGAACTGGCCCGGCTCGTCAACCGGCAGGCGGCGGCCATGGGCGCCCTCTGCGGCACCCTGTCGTTCGAGCCGCTGCTGTTGCCCGCCGGGGCCTCGGCGGGGGTCTGCCGGACCTGCGCCGACGCAACTGTCCGGATCCGGCGGGGGGTCAGGGGGCCGGTGACCGGCACAGGGCGAGGGCCGCGCAGTGGCCCTCGGGGACGCGGACGTCCGACAGCGACCACCCCGCCATCCGGGCCGGTACCGGGCCCGAGCCCACGTAGTCCGCCGCCGGATCCTCCGACAGGCCCACCCCCAGCCCCTTGAGGTACGCCTCCTTGCGGGTCCACACCCGGGTGAAGGCGGACGACCGCTCCCCGGCGGGCAGCAGGGCCAGTTCCGCCGCCTCGCGCGGATGCAGGACGTCGGCGGTCTCCGCGATCGTCTCCGGCCGCACCAGCTCCTCCACGTCCACCCCCACCGGGGTGTCGGCGAAGGCCAGCAGGCTGATGCCGGTGCAGTGCGACAGCGAGAAGTGCAGGGCGCCGCCCGGGAGCACGGGCCGCCCGTGCGGTTCGTCGCAGTGCGCGCAGGGCGCCCGCTCCACGGTGACCTCGCGCGGGGCCAGCCCCAGGTACGCGCCGAGCAGCCGGCGCAGCGCGACGTGCGCGCAGACGTAGCTGTCCCGGTCGGCGGCGAGCGCGAACTCGGCGGCCCGGACCAGCTCCTGGGAGTCCAGGGTGCCGGGCGCGTGGCGGGCCGCGTGCGCGCGGTAGGCGCTCGTGTCCACCAGCCACAGCTGCGGGTCGGCCGCCACCAGCACGGCGCGCGCGGGCCCGGGATCCGTCAGGGTCCGGGGCAGGAGCAGCCCGCCGGCGCGGGCCACCCCCGCCGGGGCGCTCATGCGGCGGCCGCGACGGGCAGCTCCGTCACGGCCGGCTCCTCGGTGTGCGCCGGGTGGCGCAGGGCCAGCACGGCGGCGACCGGGGACACGAAGGCGATGGCCCCGCAGACCAGCCAGGTGGTCTGCACCCCGAGGGCCAGCGACAGCGAACTGAACACGGCGATCGAGATCGGCGCCGTACCGATCCCGGCGAGCGAGAGCGTCGACATCGCGGCGCCCATCCGCTCCTCGGGGGCGGACTGCTGGTACAGGGTCACGATGGCGGGCCCGTTGAGCCCGGACAGCAGACCGACCCCGGCCGCGACGGCGGTGAGCGACACCACGGACGGCATCAGCGCCATCACCAGGATCCCCGCGGCGAGCCCCGCACCGGTCACGACGAGCCGGACGAACATCGGGATGCGGTGCGCGAGCGCCGCGCCGACCGCGCTGGAGCCGAGCGCGCCCACGCTGAACGCCGCCAGGACGACGCCCACCGCGCTCACGCCCCAGCCCCGCTCGGAGACCAGCAGCGGCAGGGCCACCTCGGCGGGCCAGCTGAAGGCCATGTCCAGGCAGAGGGCGGCGACGAACATCCAGCGCAGCCGGGGGTGGCGGGCCAGCAGCCGGAAGCCGTCACCGGAGCGCTTGACGAGGGACACCCCCGGTTCGGGGCGCGGCCGGACGAAACCGTGGGTGACGTGCAGCAGGCAGCCGAACCAGATCGCCCCCGTGACCGCGCCGGCCAGCAGGGCCACCCACAGCTCGCCGACGGTGATCAGGAACGCCCCGGCCGGGGCGCCCAGGATCGGCGCGACGCGCAGCACCATCGCGTACAGGGAGTTGGCGCGGGCCAGCTGCTCCCCCCGGGCGAACATCGGCAGCAGCACGCCCGAGGCGGGGCCGGCCAGGCCCAGCAGCACCCCCTCGATCAGGGCGATCACCACCAGCGGCCACAACTGTTCGGCGGTGGCGGTGAGTACGGCGCCGACGGCGAGCAGCGCGACGCGCGCGGCGGTGGTGCGCAGCAGGACGAAGCGGGGGCCCAGGGTGTCGGCCACCGCCCCGCCGAAGATCAGCATCAGGGCGCGGGGCACGGTCGCGGCGAGCATCAGCACGGTGACGGCGCGGGTGCCGCCGAGCTGGACGGCCGTCCAGTTCATGGCGATGAGCAGGGCGAAGCTGCCGAGCTGGACGGCGGCCTGGCCGCCCACCAGGGAGCTGACGCGGCCCCATTGGACGCGCTCGCGCGGTTCGGGGGTGGTGTCCATGGTGCACCTTCTTCGTGAGGGGATCGACGGTCGGTCAGGGGCGGGGCCGGGCCGCCAGTGCGCGGGCCACGGCCCGGCGGGCGGCCCGGGCGAGCCGGGGGGCGGCGGGCGGGGGCCCGTACGTACGCAGGTCCAGGCGGCCGCCGAGGTGGCCGAGCCCGGCTTCGGCCAGGGCCAGGGCGGCAGCGCGGGCCGCGCGGGCGCCGGGACCGGGGGGCGGTGCCTGCCCGGCACGGGCCCAGGGAGCGGTGCCGGTGCCGGGACCCAGGGTCACGCCGGGCACCTCACCGAACCGGAACCGGGCTGTTACGGCCCCGCCCCGGCGGGCCCGCCCCGGCCCGCGCGGGGCCGCCGGGCAGGGCCGGTGTCCCGCCGGGCCGGGGGTTGCCGGCCGGGCCCCGGCCGCGGGGCCCCGGCGGGGGCGTCCGGCGCGGGCCCGGCGGGCGTCGGCGCCGGGCCGGACGCGCGGCGCGGGGCCGGACGCCCGCCCGGCCGCCGGGCCGCTCGCCGGGGCGCTCACCGGGGCTCCGCCGACGGCGCGGGCCACGGCGCGGGCCACGGCGCCGGTGCCGGGAGGCCGGGGGCCCCGGGCGCGGCGGCGTGCGGGGACCACAGGTCGTCGGGGGCGAGATCGGCCGGGCGGTACTTGCCGAGGGCGCTGATCAGGAGCCGGGCCTCCAGCGCCAGTGCCTCCACCAGCCGGACCAGCCCCGCGCCGGGGTCCTCGTCCACGGCGAGCAGCGCCGCCCGGCCGAGGCCCACCGCGGTCGCGCCGAGCGCCAGCGCCCGCACCGTACGGCCGCCCTCCCACATCCGGCCCGACGCGAGCAGGTTCCCCGCGGGGCGGCCGATGCGGCGCAGGGCCTCGCCGAGCGGCAGCCCGGCCCCCTCCAGGAACACTCGCGGCGCCCAGCCGGTACCGCCCTCGGCGCCGTCCACGGTGACGGCGTCGGCGCCCGCCGCCCAGGCGGTGGCGGCCGCGGCGCCGATGTCGCGGCCCGGGTGGAACTTCACCCAGGTGCGGGCCAGCGGGAAGTTGTTCCGCATGAACCGCAGCTGCTGGCGCACGATCTCCTCGGTGAAGGTCCCCGGGGTCGCGCAGCGCAGCAGCCGCCCGCCGGGATCGCCGAGCAGGTCCCGTACCGCGAACGTGCCGCCCAGCCGGGCGGCCTCGGCCGCGCCGACCACCGTCATCCCGCCGAGGCCCGGCTTCGCGCCCTGGCCCGCCTTCAGTTCGAAGCCGAGCCGGCCGGAGTCGCGCAGCGGCCGGGTGCCGGGGTCGCTGTAGAGCAGGTTCCACACCTCGGAGTCGGCGTCCTCGGTGGACTGCTGCACCACCACCCCGCCCACGCCGTCGGGGAGTTCCTCCGCGTACGCCGCGACCCGCTCCAGCAGCGCCGAGCTGCTGCCGTAGCCGTGCACCGGGACCATGTTCTCGCCGATCACCATCGGGATCCCGAGCCGTGCCGCCTGCCGGCCCGCGGCCACGCCGAGGTCACCGCTGCCGGCCCGGGTGGAGCCGAACGCCGAGAGGTAGAGCGGCAGGGAGCTGGCGAAGCCGCCGACCCGGGTGCCCAGGTCCACGTCCTCGTACGAGGGCTCCCGGCCCAGGTCGATGAGCTTCTCCAGCCTGCGCGGCATGAACACCGGCGGCACGATCCGCAGGGCATCGAGCGCGTCCCGGGCGTCGGGGGCTTCCTGCCCGGGGCCCGGCCCCGGGTTCTCGGCGCCCGCGCCGAACAGCTCGGCCCCGTAGGCGCCCGCCGCCGGGAACACCTCGGCCGTCCCGGCCCGCGCCCGGGCCCGTACGGCCTCCTCCGGGAACCCGGCGGCCCGCAGCCCGCTCACGGCGCGATCAGCCCCGGCAGCTTCGGGTACGCGCTGACCTGCCACAACGCCTCCAGTCCGGTCAGGAACCGGACCAGGCGCTGCAGCCCCATGCCGAAGCCGGCGCTCGGCTCGATGCCCTCGCGGGCCAGCTCCAGGTACCAGGCGTACTTGGCCGGGTTCTCCCCGCTCTCCCGCATCCGGGTCACGATGGCCGCGTACCGGCTCTCCCGCTCGCTGCCGCTGACCAGCTCCCCGTAGCCGCCGTGCGCGATCAGGTCGAAGTTGCGCAGCACGCCCGGGCGTTCGGGATCCTCGCGGTCGTAGAACCCGCGCGACCCCTTGGGGTAGTCGTTGACGAAGAAGGGCCGGTCCGCCTCCAGGGAGAGCACCCGCTCGCCCTCCCAGTCGATCTCCGCGTCGGGGCTCTGCGGATGGCCGCGCCCGATCAGCCGCGCCACGGCCTCCCCGTGGGTCAGGGCGTCGAACTTGCCCTGCCGCAGCTCGGCGAAGTCCAGGTCGTCACGGCCCAGTTCGCGCAGCAGGTGCGGTACGGCCGTCCAGACGTGGTCCACGACGTGGGTGAGCAGCCCGGCCGCCACCTCCTGGGCGTCGGCGCGGGTCCCGCCCGCCAGTTCCACGTCGATCTGGTGGAACTCCACCAGGTGCCGTCCGGTGGCCGCCGTCTCCGGCGGCTCCACGCGGACGTTCGGCGCGATGTAGAAGAGCCTGGGGAAGCCCTTCAGTGAGGCCTGCTTGTAGAGGATCGCGCTCGTCATCAGCTTGTAGGGCTGCCCGTAGTAGTCCACGTCGAGCGCTTTCGCGCCGCGCCCGCCGGGATCGGTGACCGGTCCGACCAGCGGCGGCAGCAGCTCCACGAAGCCGGCGCCGCGCAGGAACTCCCGTGCCGAGTGGAGCACTTCCTGCTGTACGAGCATCGCCGAGCGCAGCTGCGGGGAGCGCAGGTGGTCGCCGAGCGGGGGAGGGGTGCGAAGGTCCATGCCGACTCCTGGCTGTCCGAGGGGGAGGGGAAGGGGGAGGGAGAGGGGAGAAGAGGGGGAAGGGCGAGGGGGCGGGGAGGGGCTCATCTGCCGGGGCCGGGGCCGGGGCCGTCGTAGCGGCGGGCCACCGAACCCAGGGCGGTGAGCAGTCCGTCCGAGGTCAGGGCCCGGCGCGCGGCCGCCCGCGGGCGCGCCGCCACCGGCATACCGCCGACCTCGGACCAGCGCAGCCGGCCGCTCTCGTCGACGAAACTGCGCGAGCGGCCCGCGTTGTCGGGGTGCAGGCAGTAGGGGACGTCCAGCACGCCCCGCGCGAACGCGGCGCGCAGTGCCCGGCCCGGGTCGTCGGCCAGCTCCAGCACGGCCTCCACGAAGGCCCGGGCCTCGCGGTACACCTCGCCGCCGGCCGGCCCGGGCGGATCGGCCGGGTGCGCGCACAGGGCCGCGGTGGCCGCCGCCGTCTCCAGGGCCCGTACGTTCTCCAGCACGGTCGGTATCCGGTGGGCCTCGGCGGCGGTCTTCACGATCAGGCGCTGCGCCCCGGCGCGCACGGCGAGCCGGGCCGAGGCCTCCACGAGCCGCGTCGCGCCCCGCGCGGTGCGGGGGAAGACGCCCATGTAGGTGTAGAGGACGACGTGCCGGTCCACGTCGGCGGGCAGGAACTCGGCGGCGAGGCGCCGCAGCGCCCGGACCGCCTCCGCGTCCTGTGCGGGGTCGGTCTGCTGGGCGTAGCTGAGGGAGACGCTGCGGATGCCGTGCCGGACGAAGAACAGGCCTTCCAGCAGGCTCAGCGCGACCAGCAGTCCGGGCGGGCAGAGCTGGCCGAGCATGCAGCCGCCGAAGCTCTCCACGTGCGGCAGGCGCGGGGCGGCCACCAGCGAGGCGAGCAGTTCGCAGCAGCGGGCCCAGTTCTCCACGGACTCGGCGAGCGGGGTGCGTCCGTAGGGCAGGCAGTACGAGACCGGCCCGCCCTCGGTGGCGTCGAGTCCGGCCGCGGCGAGGGCCCGGATGATGGCCTCGGGGCGCGAGGAGCCGTGCCGGACCTGGACCGGGAACGCCGGGTCGAGCACCCCGTCGAGCAGGGAGCGGGTGAGGTCGGTGGAGTGGGTGGCGATGGGGTATCCGTTGAGCGGGGTGCCCTCGGCGACGGCGGCCCGGGCGGCGTCCTGATCGCCGACCCGGGTGTAGCTGTCGATGGTGAGGGTGCCGACGGTGGTGGCGACGGCGCGCTTGGTGCGCTCCAGTCCGGCCCGCATCCGGCGCGGGTCGCTGAAGCCCATCCGGGGCTGGACGACGAGCTGTCCGCCGGCGGCCGCGCGGGCGACGAAGCCGCCGAAGGAGGTGGCGGGGGCGGCCGGTTCGGGGGGCGCGGCGGCGGGGGCCAGGAGCGTGGCGCCGCCGCTCATGCCACGGCCTGCCGGGTGCCGCGGCCGCCGCCCGCGAGGGCGTCGAGGAACTCGCGCAGGGCGCCGGTGTCCCCGTCGTCGAAGACGGCGTCGCAGCCCGCGTCGAGGAGCCGGCCGCGCTGGAGGGGATCCGCGATCCCGGCGACGCCGAGCTTGCCGCCGATGACGAAGGGCAGGGTCACCCCGGCCCGGCGCAGGGCCCGGACGGCGCTGAGGCCGTCCCGGTAGCCGTGTCCGTTCACGCTGCTGACGACCACGAGGTCGGGGCGGCCCGGTCCGTCGGCCGCGCACGCGCCGGCCAGCAGGCCGTCCGGTACGCAGGGGCCCAGGTTGTGGACCCGGTGTCCCAGCTCCTCCAGGAAGAGCTGGAGGTAGACCAGGTTCCAGGTGTGGGAATCCGATGCCGTACCGCTCAGCAGGATGTCCATATTCCGTCGTCGCATACGAGCAATATAGGAAGAGGAGAAGCGCCCGAGGGGAAGTTGCGGCGGCAGTATCAGGGAATTGGGAAAGGGGTGCCGGCGGGCATGCACGGGGAATGCGGAAAGCCGTGCCCGCGGTTGCGGGCACGGCTTTTTCTCGGCGTTGTGGGCAGGGGTTCCTAGGCGTACTGGGCGACCAGGCTCCGGGGGCGGATGTCGGTCCAGTTCCGCTCCACGTAGGCGAGTGCGTCCGCCCGTGTGCCCGCCCCCCACACCACGTCCCAGCCGCCCGGGACCTCGGCGAACACCGGCCACAGGGCGTGCTGGCCCTCGGCGTTGACCACGACGTGGAAGGTGCCCTCGGTGTCGTCGAAAGGATTGGTCATGACAGACTCCTCAATTTCTCGGAAAGGATGCGGCCGATCAGTGCGAGCGGTTCCGGTTCGCCCATTCTGGTGTGCGGGACCCCGATCACATGGTTTTCAACGGGGCCTTCGACATAGGGGATCCAGTGCTGGGCGAGGGTGTTCTCCGTTTCCCCGTCCTCGATGGCCGCCAGGAAGAGCAGGTCGGTGGCGACCGGGCGCGGGGCGTACAGGTTCATGATTTCGGCGTGGTTGATGGAGGCGCCTATGACCGAGCGGATCTCCGCGTCGGAGAAGGCGCCCAGGACCGGGTCCTTCAGCCGGACCAGGCCGATCAGGGCGTCCACGTCGAAGGGGGCGTCCGCGGGCTCGCCGGTGGCGTCGCCGACGAGCATGTCCCGCTTCTGGGCCGGGGTCATCCGCCGCCGCTCGGGCTCGGTCGGCAGCAGGTGCACGTCCATCATGGCCAGGAGGTCGGTGCGCTCGCCCAGCTCGGCCAGCCGTACCGCCAGCGCGTGGGCGACCGTACCGCCGAAGGACCAGCCCAGGAACCGGTACGGGCCGTGCGGCCGGACCTCGCGGATCAGCGGGAGGTAGTCCTCGACCATCTCCTCCACGGATGCGGGGGAGTGGCCCAGCTCGCTCAGCGCCCGTGCCTGGATCGCGTACAGCGGCTGGTCCGGGCCCAGGTGCTGGGCGAGGCCGGCGTACGGCCAGCCCACGCCGGTCCCCGGGTGCAGGCAGAACAGCGGCGGCCGCGAGCCCCCGGTGTGCAGCGGCAGCACCACGCCCATCGGGTCGAAGCCGCTGGGTTCGTCGCCCAGCAGGCCGGCCACGGTCGGCGTGCGGAACAGGTCGCGGACGCCCCGCTCCAGCCCGAGGACGGTCCGCATCCGGCTCACCAGCCGTACGCCGAGCAGCGAATGCCCGCCCAGGCCGAAGAAGTTGTCGTCGATGCCGACCCGCTCCAGCCCCAGGATCTCCGCGAACAGCGCGCACAGCACCTCCTCGCGCGGGGTGCGCGGCGCCCGCCCGGTGCCGCGCGGCGGCGCCGCCGGGGCGGGCAGCGCCGCCCGGTCGGGCTTGCCGTTGACGGTGAGCGGGATCGCGTCGAGCAGCACGGCAGCCGACGGCACCATGTGCTCCGGCAGTTCGCCCGCCGCCCAGCGCAGCAGCCCGGCTTCGGTCAGGGTGTGCCCGGCGCGCGCGACGGCGTACGCGACGAGGCGCTTGCCGCCCGGCCCGTCCTCGAAGACCGCCACCGCGACCTGGCCCACCCCCGGGTGACGGGCCAGGGTCTCCTCGATCTCGCCGGGCTCGATGCGAAAGCCCCGCAGCTTGATCTGGCCGTCGGCCCGCCCGATGAAGCGGAGTTCGCCCCCGGCGGTCCAGTGCACGAGGTCCCCGGTGCGGTACATCCGGCCGCCGTCCGCGGCGAACGGGTCGGCGACGAACCGCTGCGCGGTCAGGCCGGGCCGGCCGACGTAGCCGCGGGCCACCTGCGTCCCGGCGAGGTACATCTCCCCGGGGACGCCGGGGGGCACCGGCCGCAGCCGTTCGTCCAGGACGTGGACGCGGGTGTTGTCCAGGGCCGCCCCCAGGTACACCCCGCGCACGACCCGTTCGGAGAGCGGGAAGCGCTGGTGGTGGGAGGCGAAGGTGGTCTCGGTGGGGCCGTAGGAGTGGACGAGCACCGTCTCGGGACAGTGGTCCAGGACCCGCTGGAGGGCGCTGGGGGAGGCCACGTCGCCGCCGGTCCACACCTCGTCGAGGAGCTTGAGGGTGTCCAGGCCCTCGTCCGCCATGATGTGGAAGAGCCCCATGGTGAAGTAGGCCGCCGAGACCCCGTGCGTGCGGATCGTGTGGTCCAGTTCGGCGAGGTCGGTGCCGTCGCCCGGTGCGATCACCAGCCGGCCGCCCTGGAGCAGCGGCACCCACAGCTCGTAGGTGGAGGCGTCGAAGCCGATCGCCGAATGGACGAGCATGCGGCGGTGGTGGTGCGCGTCCCAGCAGCGGTCGGTGACCAGCTCCACCACGTTGCGGTGGGTGACGCCGACGCCCTTGGGGCGGCCCGTGGAGCCGGACGTGAACATCACGTACATCAGGGCGTCCTCGCCCACCGCGATCCCCGGAGCCGTCACCGGGTAGCCGTCGACGGGCGTGTCCACCGACAGCACGCGCGCCCCGGCGTCCAGCAGGCGGCGCACCTGGGGAAGTTCCGCGTGCTCCTCCCGGACCAGCAGCAGCCGCGCCCCCACGTCCTCCATGATCATCTCGATCCGCGCCTCGGGCAGCCGCGGATCCAGCGGCACGTACGCCGCCCCGCACTTGAGCACCGCCAGCGCCGACACCAGCAGGTACGGGGTCCGCTCCAGCAGCAGCCCCACCGCCGCGTCCCGGCCCGCGCCCGCCTCGATCAGCCGGTGCGCCAGCGCGTTGGCCCGCGCGTCGAGCTCCGCGTACGTCAGGCAGTCCTCCCCGAAGGAAACGGCGATCCGGTCCGGCGTCTCGCGCGCCCGCCGCTCGAACCGCTCGTGCACCAGCCCGCACTCCGCGCCCGGTACGGCGGTGTCGTTGTAGGCGGCGAGCCGCCGCTCCTGCGCGGGAGACAGCAGCCCCACGTCCCCGATCCGCTGCCGCGGGTCCTCGGCCACCGCCCGCAGGGTGCGCGCCACGTGCTCGGCGAGCAGCGCCGCGCCACCCTCGTCGTACAGGTCGGTCGCGTACTCCAGTACGCCGGCCAGCCCGCCCGGCGCCCCGTCCGCCGTCCGCGCCTCGCGCAGCGACAGCGTCAGGTCGAACTTGGTGAAGCCGGAGTCCGCCCCCAGCGGGGTCCCGGCCAGCACGCTGCCCGGCGGGGTCCGCGGCTCGGCCGGGTGCACCTGCACGACCACCTGGACCAGGGGGTGCCGGGCCGTCGAACGCTCCGGGTTGAGGTGCTCGACGACCAGGTCGAAGGGGAGTTCCTGATGGGCGTACGCGGCCAGCCCCGTCTCGCGCACCCGGTCGACCAGCTCGGTGAACCGCGGATCGCCGGAGGTGTCGCAGCGCAGGACCAGGGTGTTGACGAAGAAGCCGACCAGGTCGTTCAGCGCCTCGTCGTCGCGTCCGGCGACGACGGTGCCCAGCGGCAGGTCGGTGCCCGCGCCGTGCCGCGTCAAGGTGGCCGCCAGCGCCGCCTGCACCACCGTGAACAGGGTGGTCCCGTGGTCCAGGGCCAGGCGTTCCAGCCGGGCGTGCGTGGCGGCGTCCACCTCCAGCGGCGTCGCCGCACCCCGGTGGGAGGCATCGGCGGGCCGGGTGCGGGCCGAGACCGTCTCCAGCACCGGCGGGGCTCCCGCCAGGGTCCGCTCCCAGAAGGCCAG
This sequence comes from Streptomyces sp. NPDC048507, assembly GCF_043199995.1. Classification (NCBI taxonomy): domain Bacteria; kingdom Bacillati; phylum Actinomycetota; class Actinomycetes; order Kitasatosporales; family Streptomycetaceae; genus Streptomyces; species Streptomyces sp. NPDC048507. The sequence goes on from NZ_JBICWZ010000022.1 coordinate 78,248, forward strand.
GTGCTCGGCGACGGCTCCGGCGGCCAGGGCGTCCCGTTCCCACAGCGTGTAGTCCGCGTACTGCACCGGCAGCGGCTCCCAGGCGGGCTCCGCCCCGCCGAGCCGGGCCTCGTAGGCGCGGGCCAGGTCCTCGAAGAGCGGCCCGGCCGACCAGCCGTCGGCGGCGATGTGGTGCACCAGCACCACCAGCACCCACTCCTGCCCGCAGGTGATCAGCGAGGCCCGCAGCGGCAGGTCCGACGCCAGCGCGAACACGTGCCCGGCGGCCGCGTCCAGGGCCCGCTCCAGCTCCCCGGCGGGGGCCTCCACCACCTCCAGCACCGGCCGGGCGCCGGGGCACACCCGCTGGTACGGCTCCCCGTCCACGGCCGGGTACACGGTCCGCAGGACCTCGTGCCGGCCCGCGAGGTCGGCCAGCGCGTCGGCGAGGACCGCCGGGTCCAGCGGCCGCTCCAGCCGCAGCGCGAAGGGGATCGTGTACGAACGCGACGGGCCCTCCAGCTGGTCCACGAACCACAGCCGGCGCTGCGCGTACGACAGCGGGATCCGCTCCGGGCGCTCCGCGACGGGGCCCAGCGCGGGCCGCCCGGCCGGCCCGGCCCGCCGGGTCAGGCGCACCGCCAGCCCGGCGGGGGTCGGCGCGAGGAACAGGTCCCGGATCCGGGCCTCCAGCCCCAGTGCGGCCCGTATCCGGTTGACCAGGCGCACCCCCGTCATGGAATGCCCGCCCTCGGAGAAGAAGTTGGCGTCCGGGGCCAGCGGCCCGTCGAGGCCGATCACCTCCCCGAACAGCGCGCACAGCACCTGCTCGACGGGGACGTTGCGGGCCCCGGGCGCGGGCTCCGCGGCCCGCGGGGCGGCCCGCCGCTCCCGCAGCCCGGCCACCGTCCGGGCCTCCGCGCCGGTGAGCAGCGCCGGGCCGCCGAGGACGGCGCCGGGGTCCGCGGCCGCCCGCGCGAGGGCCCGTACGAACAGGTCCAGCAGCAGCCGGGCCGTCCCCTCGTCGAACAGGTCCACCGCGTACTGCCACCACACCTCCAGGCCGCCGCCCGGCAGTTCCACGCAGGAGGCGCTGAGGTCGAACTTGGCCACTTCCAGGCCCGGTTCGACGAAGCGGCCGGCCAGTGGGCCGCCGGTCGCGCCCGCGCCGCCGTCCGGGTCCGCCGGATCGTGCTCCTGTGCGGTCAGCATCACCTGGAAGAACGGGTTCACGGCCCCCTCCCGGCGCGGCCGCAGATGCTCCACCAGCAGGTCGAACGGCAGCTCCTGGTGCGCGTACGCCGCCAGGTCCGCCTCCCGCGCCCGGTCGACCAGCTCCGCGTACGGGGCCCCGCCCGAGACGTCGGTGCGCAGCACCAGGGTGTTGACGAAGAACCCGACCAGCTCGTCCAGGGCCTCGTCGCCGCGCCCCGCGACGGGGGTGCCGATCGCGATGTCCGTCCCGGCGCCGACGGCGGCCAGCGCCAGGGCCAGCGCGGGCTGGAGCACCATGAGCAGGCTGGCGCCCCGCTCCTCGGCCAGCGCGGCCAGCCGCCGGTGGGCGTCCACGTCGAGACGGGCGGTGAGGGTGGCGCCCGCCCCGGTGGGCTCGGCGGGCCGGGGCCGGTCGGCGGGCAGGTCCAGCACGGCCGGCATCCCGTCGAGCGCGCCGCGCCAGTGCGCCAGCAACGCGGCCGGATCCGCGAGGAGTTCGCGCTGCCACAGGGTGTAGTCGGCGTACTGCACCGGCAGCGGCTCCCGGTCCGGGGCCGCGCCCGCCAGCCGGGCGGCGTAGGCCTCGCCCAGGTCGCGCAGCAGCGGGCGCACGGACCAGCCGTCGGTGGCGATGTGGTGGGTGAGCAGCGCGAGGGTGGCGGAGCCGTCGCCGGGCAGGAACAGGGCGGCCCGCAGCGGCATGTGGGAGCCGAGGTCGAAGGCGGCGGCGGTGAAGGCGGCCACCAGGGGTGCCAGCTCGCCGGGCGCGCAGTCGCGCACCGCGAGCGGCACCGGGAGCGCCGGCAGCACGTGCTGGTAGGGCTCGGAGTCCACCGCCGGGTACACCGTGCGCAGCACCTCGTGCCGCTCCACCACGTCGCCGAGGGCCGCCGCGAGCGCGGCGCGGTCCGGGACGGCGTCCAGGCGCAGCACGACGGGCAGGTTGTAGGTGGCCGAGGGGCCCTCCAGGCCGGCCAGGAACCACAGGCGCCGCTGCGCGTAGGAGAGCGGGACCCGGTCCTGCGCGGGCAGCACCGCCCCGTCGAAGACGGCGTAGGGGTCCGGGGCGCGGTCCGGGGCGGCCCGCAGCGCCTTGCGGTCGATCTTCCCGGACGGGGTCCGGGGCAGCGCGGCCACGAGGGTCAGCGCGGCCGGCACCGCGGCGGCCGGGAGCTGCGCGCGCACCCGGTCGCGCAGTTCGGCGGCGCCCACCCCCGGGTCGGCGACGACGAAGGCGGCGAGCCGCAGCAGGCCGTCCGCGCCGTCCCGGGCCACCACGGCCGCCTCGCGCACCCCCGGGTGGGCGGTCAGCACCGATTCCACGGACGCCGGGTCCACCCGGTGCCCGTTGATCTTCACTTCCTCGTCGGCCCGTCCCCGGAAACCCAGCTGGCCGTCCTCCCGTACGTGCACCAGGTCGCCGGTGCGGTAGGCGCGCTCCCCGTCCAGCTCGGCGAAACGGGTCCGGTCCAGCTCCGGCCGGCCGAGGTAGCCGTCGGCGAGGCCGCCGCCCAGCAGCCACAGCCCGCCGTCCACGACGGCGGCCCGCACCCCGGGCAGGGGGGTGCCGATCGGCACCGGACCGCCGGGGTGGCGGGAGAGGTCGGCGACGGTCGCGACGACGGTGGCCTCGGTGGGGCCGTAGGTGTTCAGCAGCCGCACCCGGCCCGGGTCCACGGCCCGGCACCACTGCGCGACCCGCTCGGGCAGGGCCGCCTCGCCGCCGATGACCACCGTCTTCAGGGTGGGCGGGAGTTCGGCCGTTCCGGTGGACACGGCGTGGGCCAGCTCGTGCCAGTAGGCGGTCGGCAGGTCGAGGACGGTGATCCCGTGCGCGGCGCAGCCGGCGAGGAGCCCGGGGACGTCGAGCATCTCCTCGTCGCGCAGGACCAGGGCGGCGCCCGCGCCGAGCGTCAGGAAGATCTCCTCCACGCTCGCGTCGAAGTGCAGCGGGGCGAACTGGAGCACCCGGTCCCCGGCGCCGATGCCGTAGCGGACCGTGGCCCCGGCCACGAAGTGGGCGAGGGCGCGGTGACCGACGACGACGCCGTTCGGGGTACCGGTGGAACCCGAGGTGTAGATCACGTAGGCCGAGCCCGGGGCGACGGCGGCGCCGTCCAGGACGAACTCCCCCTCGGCCGGGGCGCCGTCGTGCGCCCCGGTGCAGTCGGTGAGGATCGCCGCCGTGCGGGCCGGGGGCGCGGCCGGGTCGAGCGGGAGGTAGGCGGCGCCGGTCCGCAGCGCCGCGAGCAGCCCGACGACGGCGTCGATGCCGCGCGGCCGGTGCACCGCCACCAGCCGGCCCGGACCGGCGCCCTCGGCGGCCAGCGCGTCGGCCCGCAGCGCCACCGCCAGGGCCAGCTGCCCGTACGTCATCCGGCGCTCGCCGTGCACCAGCGCGGGCCGCCCGGGGCCGGCGGCGACCTGGGCGTCGAGCCGGTCGAGCACACCGGGAGCCGGGGTGATCGCCGGGCCGCCGTCCAGGACGGCGCGGGCGGTGGGGGCGGTCGAGGGCATCGCGGGGCCTCCAGGCGAGGGGGTGGGTGCGGATCGCGGTCCGTGCCCCCACGCTAGGCACCGCCTCCGCCCCAGGCGGGCAGTCCCTCCGGCAGCTCGCCCCCGCACACCTGCCGCTCCCGACTGCCTCCGCGCCCCGCGGGCCCGGTGCCGGAGCCCTGCCCGGACGGCGACGACGACGGCGCCGCGGGCCGGGCGCACCGCCGCCCGCCCCCGGGAGCCGTCGCCCCGGTGCCGGTGCCGGTGCCGGTGCCGGTGCCGGTGCCGGGTCCGGGGCGGGCCGCCGGGCGCCGCAGCCCTGCCGGTCCGGCGCCGGGGAGTCGGGGCGGGCCGCCCGTCTCCGGGAGCCCTGCCGGTCCGGCGGGACTGCGGACGGGCGGCACGGCCCGGGCCCCGGCCCCGGGAGGGCGGGAACGTCGGGCGGCCCCGCGCGGGAAGACGCGCGGGGCCGCGGGGCGGACGGGCCGGGGCGGGCTCAGGTGTGGACGCGGGCCCCCGCCCGGGTGCGGCGGCGCAGGGCCGGAGCGGGCGGCGGCGGCGTCGCGGAGGCGCTTTCCGCGAGGAGGGCCGCCAGCCGGGCCGGGGTGGGGTGGCGGAACACCTCGCGCAGGGTGAGCTCGCGGCCCAGCTCCGCCCGGACCCGGTTCACCAGCCGCACCGCGAGCAGCGAATGCCCCCCGGACTTGAAGAAGTTGTCCTCGGGGCCGATCCGCCCGCGCTCCAGCACCTCCGCGAAGAGCCGCAGCAGGGCCTCCGTCAGCGGAGCGGCCGCCGGGGCCTGATCCGGGGCGGCCGCGGTGGCCCCGGACTCCTCGGACTCCCCGGAGCCCCCGGGGCCCTCCGGCAGGAGGACCGCCGAGGGGACCGCGTACTCCGGCAGCCGCTGGGCGGCCCAGGCCTGGAGCTCCGCCTCCGTCACCGCGCCGGCCTCCGGGACCGCCTCCGCGATCAGCCGGCCGCCCTCCGCGCGGGCCCGCACCGACTCCACCCCCGGGTGCTCCGCCAGCACGGCCGCCACCCGCACCGGGTCGACCGGGTAGCCGCCGACGAGCGGCCGCGCGGGCCGCCGGTCCACCGGCCCCGGCAGGTCGGACACGCGCCGCGCCGGATCGGCCGCGAACAGCTCCAGCGCCGAGACCAGCAGCGCCGCCAGCCGGCCCGCGCCGCCGGGCCCGTACAGGTCGGTGGCGTACTCCAGCACGCCCGACAGACCGCCCCCGGCCAGCTCGGTCAGGGCGAAGGTCAGTTCGGACTTCGCGGTCCGCGCCGCGAAGGGCAGCTCCGTGCCCGCCAGCGGTCCGCCCGGGTCCGCGGCCGGAGCCGGGTTCACCTGGAGCATCACCTGCACCAGGGGGTCGTGGGCCGAGGAGCGGTGCGGGTTGAGGGCCTCCACCAGCAGGTCGAACGGCAGGTCCTGGTGCGCGTACGCCTCCAGACCGGCCTCCCGCACCCGGGTCACCAGCTCCGCGAACCCGGGGTCGCCGTCCGTGCGGGTGCGCAGCACCAGCGTGTTGACGAAGAAGCCGACCAGCCCCGACAGGGCGTCGTCGCCGCGCCCCGCGACGGTGGTGCCGAGGGCGAGGTCGGTGCCCGCCCCGGCCCGGGTCAGGGCCGCCGCCAGCGCAGCCTGGACCACCATGAACAGGGTGGCGCCCTGGGCGTGCGCGATCCGGAGCAGTCCGCGGTGGGTCTCCGCGCCCACCGCGAAGCCGGTGACGGCCCCCCGCCCGGAGGGCGTGGCCGGCCGCTCCCGCTCCGTCGGCAGGTCGATCAGCGGCGCCAGCCCCGCCAACGCCGCACGCCAGTGGGCGATCTCCGCCTCCGGCTCGGCCAGCAGCCCGCGCTGCCACAGGGTGTGGTCCGCGTACTGCACGGGCAGCGGCGACCAGCCGGGCTCCCGGCCCGTCGCCGCCCGCGCCGCGTACGCGGCCGCCAGATCGTCCAGCAGCACTCCGGTGGACCAGCCGTCCGCCGCGATGTGGTGCAGGAGCAGCACCAGCGTCTGCGGGCCCCCGCCCTCCGGCAGCAGCAGCCAGGCCCGCAGCGGCAGGTCCCGCGCGAGGTCGAAGACGTGCCCGGCCGCCTCGTCGACGGCGGCCGCCACGTCGGCGGCGTGCACCAGCTCCAGCTGCGGGCGCGCTCCCTCCAGCACGCGCTGGTACGGCTCCCCGCCCTCGGTCCCGTACACCGTGCGCAGCACCTCGTGCCGGGCGGCGACGTCCGCCAGCGCCCCGGCGAGCGCCACCGGCTCCAGGGGCTGCTCCAGGGACCGTACGAGCGCGATGTTGTAGGTGGCCGAGGGCCCCTCCAGCTGGTCCAGGAACCACAGCCGGCGCTGCGCGTACGACAGCGGGATCCGCTCGGGCCGCTCCGGGACGGGGACCAGCGCGGGCCGCGCCGCGCCCGCCGGGCCGGCCGCGCCGAGGCGGCGGTGCAGGGCCGAGGGGGTCGGCGCCAGGAACAGGTCGCGGATCCCCGCCTCGGCGCCCAGCACGGCCCGGATCCGGTTGACCAGGCGGCTGGCCAGCAGCGAATGCCCGCCCGACTTGAAGAAGTTGGCGTCGGCGGCGAACGCCCCCTCGCGCCCGAGGACCTCGGCGAACAGCCCGCACAGGATCTCCTCGCGCGGGGAGAGCACGGCGGGCGCGGGCCCGGTCCGCGGCTGCGCCGTCGCGGCCGCGAGCGCCTCCCGGCGGCCGCGGCGCTCCGCCAGCTCCTGCCGCTCCGCGTCCCGCAGCAGGTCCAGGGAGCCGAGGCGGGCCGCCGGGTCGGCGGCGAAGGCTTCGAGGGCGCGGACGTAGAGGTCGAGCAGCAGCCGGGCGGTGCCGGGCTCGAAGAGGTCGGTGGCGTACTGCACGTGGACGTCGAGGCCCCCCGGGCCGCCGTCCGCCGCGTGCCGCTCGGCGCAGTGGAAGCTCAGGTCGAACTTGGCGGCGCCCAGGTCGGTGCTCCCGGCCCGGCCGGTGAGCGGACCGAGCCGCACCCGGTCGTCGGCGGCCTCCCGTACGGTCAGCATCACCTGGAAGAACGGGTGCTCGCCCAGCACCCGGTCCGGGTCGCCCAGTTGCTCGACGAGCAGGTCGAAGGGCAGGTCCTGGTGGTCGAAGGCGGCCAGGTCCGCGTCCCGGACCCGCTCGACGAGCTCCCCGGCCGACGGGTCCCCGGACAGGTCGGTGCGCAGGGCGAGGGAGTTCACGAAGCAGCCGGCCAGCTCGTGCAGGTCCTGGTCGCCGCGGCCCGCGACGGGCGTGCCGATCGCGAGGTCCTCGCCCGCGCCGGTGGCCGACAGGGTGGCGGCCAGCGCGGCCCGGGCCACCATGAACAGGCTCGCCCGCCGTTCCCGCGCCAGCGCCGCCAGTGCCCGGTGCGCGTCCGCGCCCAGCACCGCCGACTCGCTGGCGCCCCGGCCCGAGGGCTCGGCCGGGCGCGGCCGGTCGGCGGGCAGCTCCGTCCGCGCGGGCATCCCCTCCAGGGCCCCGCGCCAGAAGCCGAGCAGGCCGGCTGGATCCTCCAGCAGCGCGCGCTGCCACAGCGCGTAGTCGGCGTACTGCACCGGCAGCGGGGGGAGTGCGGGAGCCCGCCCCGCGAGGCGGGACGCGTACGCCTCGCCGAGGTCGCGCAGCAGCGGGGCCAGGGACCAGCCGTCGGTGGCGATGTGGTGCAGCAGCAGCACCAGCACGGACCGGCCGTCACCCGGCACGAACAGCCGGGCCCGCAGCGGCGGCCGGGCGGCCAGGTCGAAGGCCTCCCGGCCGAACCCGTCGACCAGGCCCTCCAGTTCGCCCGGCCCGCAGCCGGTCACGACCAGCGGCTCGGCGGGGCCGTCCAGCACCCGCTGGTACGGCTCCCCGCCCTCGGCCCCGTACACGGTGCGCAGCACCTCGTGCCGCGCCACCAGGTCGTCCAGCGCGGCGGACAGGGCCGCCCGGTCGGGGACGGCGTCCAGCCACAGCACCAGCGGGGCGTTGTAGGCGGCCGTGGGCCCCTCGATGCGGTCCAGCAGCCACAGCGCCCGCTGCGCCGCCGACAGCGGGATCCGCTCCGGGCGCAGCGGTACGGGAACGGGCCCGGGCCGCGCCGCCGCCGCCGCGCCCGCGGCGGCCAGCCGCCGGTGCAGCGCGGCCGGGGTCGGGGCGAGGAACAGGTCCCGGATGCCCAGCTCCAGGCCGAGGGCGCCCCGGATCCGGTTGACGAGCTTGCTCGCGAGCAGCGAGTGCCCGCCGCTGCGGAAGAAGTTGGCGTCGGCGGCGAGGGCCCCGTCACGTCCGAGGACCTCGGCGAACAGCCCGCACAGGATCTCCTCCCGGGGCGCGAGCACGTCCCGCCGGGCCGGGGCCGAGCCCCGGGCCGGCGCGGGCGCCGGGGCGGCGGCGGTCCGGTGCGGCCGGGCGGCCAGGGCGGCGGCCGCGGCGGCGGGCAGCAGGTCCAGGGAGCCGAGGCGGGCCGCCGGGTCGGCGGCGAAGGCTTCGAGGGCGCGGACGTAGAGGTCGAGCAGCAGCCGGGCGGTGCCGGCGTCGAAGAGGTCGGTGGCGTACTGCACGTGGACGTCGACGCCGTCCGGGCGGCCGTCGGCGGTGTGCCGCTCCGCGCAGTACCAGGTGAGGTCGAACTTCGCCGTCCCCAGGTCCACTTCGGCCGGGCGGCCGGTGATCCCGCCGCCCAGCCGCACCGGGCCCCCGCCGGCTCCGCCCGCGTCGACGGTCAGCATCACCTGGAAGAAGGGGTGGTGGTCCAGGGCCCGCTCCGGGCTGAGCCGTTCCACCAGCAGGTCGAAGGGCAGCTCCTGGTGTTCGTACGCGGCCAGGTCCGCCTCCCGCACCCGCCGCACCAGCTCCCCGACGGCCGGATCGCCCGACAGGTCGGTGCGCAGGGCCAGGGAGTTCACGAAGAAGCCGACGAGGTCGTACAGGTCCTCCTCGGGCCGGCCCGCGACGGGCGTCCCGATCACCACGTCCGTACCGGCCCCGGCGGCCGACAGGGCCGCGGCGAGGGCCGCCCGGGCCACCATGGTCAGGCTGGCCCGCTGTCCGCGGGCCAGGGCGAGCAGTCCGCCGTGCGCGGCCGCGTCCAGCCGGGCCGTGAGCGCGGCGCCCCGGCCCGAGGGCTCCGCGGGCCGGGCGCGGTCGGCCGGCAGGTCCAGCACCGCCGGGGCCCCCGCCAGCGCGGTCCGCCAGTACGCGACCTGCTCGGCGGCCAGGCTGTCCGGATCCGCCGGGTCGCCGAGCAGTTCGTGCTGCCACTGGCCGTAGTCGGCGTACTGCACCGGCAGCGGCTCCCCGCCGGGAGCCCGGCCGGCGAGCCGGGCCCCGTAGGCCCCGGCCAGGTCGCGCAGCAGGGGGCGCACCGACCAGCCGTCGGTGGCCACGTGGTGGATCAGCAGCACCAGGGTGGCGGTGCCGTCGCCCGGCAGGAACAGCCGGGCCCGCAGCGGCGGTCCGGTGGTGATGTCCAGCGGCTGCCGCACGAAGGCGGCCACCCGCGCGTCCCGTTCCCCCGGCGCGCACTCCTCGGCGGTGAGCCGCGCGGCGGGCGCCTCGCGCAGCACCCGCTGGTACGGCTCCGCGTCCGGCCCGGCCGGCAGGACGGTGCGCAGCACCTCGTGCCGTTCCACGACGTCGGCCACCGCGAGGGCCAGCGCCCCGGCGTCGGGTTCGCCGTCGAGGTGCAGGACGACCGGGGCGTTGTAGGCGGCGGAGGGGCCGTGGAGGCGCCCCAGGAACCACAGCCGGCGCTGGGCGTACGACAACGGGATCACGGTCATGTCCTTCAGGAGTCCTGGCTCGCGGCGGCCGCGACCAGCGTGTCGAGGTGGGCGGCCAGGTCCCGCAGGCGCGGGTTGGCGTAGACGGCCTTCACCGGGAGGGAGACGCCCAGTTCGGCGCGGACCCGCGAGACCAGCTTGATCGCGAGCAGCGAATGGCCGCCCAGCTTGAAGAAGTTGTCGTCGGGTCCGACGGAGGCGGCGCCGAGCACCGCGGCCCAGACGCCCGCGATCAGGGCCTGCGAGGCGGTCAGGTCCGCGGGCCGGTCCGCGGCCGGGGAGGGGGCGTCGGCGGGGGCGGGGGCGGGCAGCGCGGCGCGGTCCACCTTGCCGCCGACCGTGACGGGGAACCGCTCCAGGGCCACGAAGGCCGCCGGGACCATGTAGCCGGGCAGCACGGCCGTCAGGCGTTCGCGCAGGGCCGCCGCGGTGACGTGCCCGGCGGCCCGGTAGTAGGCGACCAGGCCCGGCGCGCCGTGGACGTCGTCACGGAGCACGACGGCCGCCTCGGCGACCCCGGGGGAGGCGGCCACCGCCGCCTCGACCTCGGGGAGTTCGATGCGGTGCCCGCGCAGCTTGATCTGGCCGTCGGCCCGGCCCAGGTAGGCCAGCCGGCCGCCCGGCAGCAGCCGTACGCGGTCGCCGGTGCGGTACATGCGGCCGCCGTAGCCCTCCCCGGCGGCGTCCGCCACGAACCGCTCGGCGGTCAGCGCGGGCCGGCCCCGGTAGCCGCGGCCCACGCGGGGCCCCGCCAGGTACAGTTCGCCGCTGCCGCCCTCGGCGACCGGGTTCAGCTTCTCGTCGAGGACCCGCATCCGCAGGCCCGGCAGCACGCCGCCGATGTGCGGGGCGCCCTCGCCCTCCACCCAGCCCGCCGTGGCGTCCACGGTGCATTCGGTGGGCCCGTACAGGTTGACCGTACGCAGCACCCCGCGCGCCCCGAGGCCGGCCAGCCGGCCCCACAGGGCGGGGGTGAGCGCCTCCCCGCCGATGAGCAGGGTCAGCGGGCGCGGGCCGCCGTCGGCGGTGAGCAGGTCGAGCAGCGGATCGGCGTGCGCGGGGGTGATGTCCAGGTCGGTCAGGGCCTCGTCGTCGATCAGGGCGGCCAGCAGGGCCGGGTCCGCGCGGGTCTCGTCGTCGATCATCACCAGGGTGTCGCCCCGGCACAGGCGCACCCACTGCTGCACGGAGGCGTCGAAGGACGGCGAGGCGTTCCAGCCGACCCGGCCGCCCTCGGTGACGGCGATCGAGGCGCCCTCCAGCTCGGCGAGCAGCGCCGACGCGGCGGCCCGGCCGATCTCCACGCCCTTGGGGCGGCCCGTGGAGCCGGAGGTGTAGATGACGTAGGCCAGGGTGTCGCCGCCGACGGCCACCGGCGCGAACGGCAGGTCGGGGCCGGGCGCGGTCAGCGCGCCCACCGGGAGGTGCGCGATGCCCGCGGCCGGCGGCTCGTCGTCCGCGCCGGCGGTGACGACCAGGTCGGCCCCCGCGTCCTCGACGAGGTAGCGCCGGCGCTCGGCCGGCAGCTTCGGGTCCACCGGCAGGTAGGCGGCCCCCGCGGTGAGGGTGCCGATCAGGGCGGTGACCAGCTCGGCGCCGCGCGGCAGGCACAGTGCGACCACGCTCTCGGGGCCGATGCCGCGGGCGGCGAGCCGGGCCGCGATGCGCGCCGCCTCGGCGCGCAGCTCGCCGAAGTCCAGCGCGCGGCCGCCCGCCACGACGGCGGTCCGGTCGGCCGGGGCCAGCGCGAGGCGCTCCAGCAGGTCGGGGACGGTGGAGCCCGCGCGGGTGCGGGAACGCTCGGGGAGTACGGCGGTCACGGCGCTCACTCCCCGGCGAAGACGGTGGTGGACGGCTGGGTGGCGGGCGCGCAGTCGGCCAGCGCGACGGGCTCGCCCATCGCGACGAGGATCTTCCGGTCGCCCTTGTAGGCCTCGCGGCCGTGCGCGCACAGGATGTTGTCGACGAGCATCAGGTCCCCCCGCTGCCAGGTCTCCCGGACGGTGACCCGGTCGTACACGGCGTTGACGGCGTCGACCTCGGCGTCGGTGAGCCGCGAGCCGTCGCCCAGATAGGTGTTGAAGGGCAGCCCGTCCTCGCCGTACGTGTCGACGAGCACCTCGCGGACGTCGGGGTCCAGGGTGCGGCTGTTCCAGAACGCGAAGTGGTTGAACCAGCTCCGCTCGCCCGTCACGGGGTGGGTGACGATCGCCGACCGGCGCTGCCGGGTGATCATCGAATCGTCCTCCTCGACCCACTCGTAGCCGACGGTGTTCTCCTCGCAGTAGGCCTCGGCGACCGCCTTGTCCTCGGTGGCGAAGGTCTTGTACCAGGGCAGCCCGGCGAGTTCGGAGTAGTTGCGCACGAGCAGCCAGCCCGCCCGCTCGAACCGCTCGACGAGTTCCGGCGGCAGCAGCCGCAGCGCCTCGCGCATGTCGCCGACGGTGGTGGCCCCGCCCTCCTCGGGCGCGGTGACGCAGCCGAACAGCAGCACGCCGGGGAAGTCCAGCGTGTAGCTGTTCTCGTTGTGCAGCCGGATGGGCTGGACGGCCGGCAGGTCGGTGGAGGAGAAGACGCCCTCGCCGAAGTCGGTGCGCGGCGTGGCCTTCTCCTTGTACCCGGCGCGCCGCTCGACCAGCGCGTCACGGGCGGCGGCGAAGGAGGCCGCGTCCTCGACGGGCAGGCCGCGCAGCAGCACGGCGCCGCTGCGCAGCAACTCGGCCTGGATGGCGGCGCGGTGCTCGGTGAGCCAGGCCACCGCGGCGGCCCGGTCGAGCCCGGCCGGGGTGTGGACGACGACGGGCTTGCCGGGCTCGCGGACCGGGGTGATGCCGGTGGCCGCGGCGGGGGACTCTGCGTACGTGGTCATGGGACGTCCTTGGGGAGGTGCGGAGTGACGGGGGAGGAGCGGGGGAAGGGGCGGTGCGGCGCGCTCAGGCGGCGGCCGGGGCGGCGGCGTGGCCGCCGACCACCGGGGCCAGTACGGAGAAGAACTCCGGGAGGCGCTCCTGGAAGTAGAAGTGGCCGCCCGGCAGGACGTACGAGGCGAAGTCGCGGTCGGTGATCCGCGCCCAGCGGTCCAGCGAGGCCGCCGGGGCGACCGGGTCGGCGTCCCCGCCGATCACCGTCACCGGGCAGGCCACCCGTGCCTCGGCCTCGGGGCAGCGGTACACGTCGTCGATGGCGAAGTCGGCCCGGATGGAGGGGAGGATGATCTCCCGCAGCTCCGGTTCGTCGAGGATGCCGTCGTCCGTGCCGCCGCGCTCCTTGATGGCGGCGACCAGCTCGTCGTCGTCGAGCAGCTCCGGGTACACGGCGCACGGGTTGGCCAGGAACGGGGCCCGGCAGGCCGAGGCGACCAGGGCGCGCGGCGCGTGGCCGGCCGCCTCCAGGCTGCGCACCACCTCGAAGGCGACGAGCGAGCCCATGCTGTGCCCGAGCACCACCAGGTCCTCGGTGACCCCGGCGGGCAGGGCCGCCACGACCGGCCCGGCCAGGTCGGCGATGTCCCGGGGGAGGTCCTCGGCGAAGCGGGCGCCGCGGCCCGGGTACTGGCCGATCAGCAGCCGCACGTCGGCCGGCAGGTGCTCGCGCCACCCGGCGTACGCGTGGGCGTTGCCGCCGGCGTGCGGCAGGACCAGCAGCGCGGTGCGCTGCGGCCCCTCGCCCGGCAGGTCCCAGACCACGTCGTCGGGTGCCGGGGTGAAGCCGGTCTGGTCCTGGTCGTCGGTGCTCATGAGGAACTCCGTTCCTGGTCGGGGGTGCGGCGGCGCAGCACGGGCCGGGCGCGCCGGGGCGCGGGCGGTGCGGAGGCCGCCAGCCGGGTCTCGATGTGCTGGGCGAGGGTGGCGGGCGTGGGGTGCTGGAAGACGTCGCGCAGGGTGAGGGTGATGCCGAGGGCGCTGCCGATGCGGTGCGTCAGGCGGGCGGCGAGCAGGGAGTGGCCGCCCTGGTCGAAGAAGTTGTCGTCGATCGACAGCGGGGAGGGCGTGGCCAGGGCGTCGCCGAACCAGGTGCGGACCTTCTCCTCCAGCGGCGTGCGCGGCGCGCGGCCGCCCGCCGTGGTCACGGCCTGCGGTGCGGGCAGCGCGCCCTTGTCGATCTTCCCGTTGGGGGTGAGCGGCAGCCGGTCCAGCAGGACGACGAACGCCGGGACCATGTGGTCGGGCAGCAGGGTACGCAGCCACAGACGGACGTCCTGCGGCGAGAGGCCCTCGTCGGTGGTGACCAGGTAGGCGGTCAGCTGGGGCGTGCGGTGGTGGTCGGGATGGGTGGTGAGGGTGGCTTGGGTGATGTGGGGGTGGGTGGTGAGGGTGGTTTCGATTTCGGTGGGTTCGATGCGGAAGCCGCGGATTTTGATCTGGGTGTCGGTGCGGCCGGTGTAGTGGAGGTTTCCGTGGGTGTCCCAGTGGGCTTGGTCGCCGGTGCGGTAGAGGCGGGTGCCGGGGGGTCCGTA
>NZ_JBICWZ010000023.1:0-91092 GCF_043199995.1 Streptomyces sp. NPDC048507
CTCTCCCGCCTCGCGGACCCCGACACCCTCCACCACACCCCCATCGGCGTCTTCCGCGACACCACCCGCCCCGTCTACGACACCCTCATGGCCGAACAGCTCGACACCGCCATCGACCAGAAGGGCAAGGGCGACCTCGCCACCCTCCTCACCGGCAACGACACCTGGACCGTCACCGGCTGACGGGCCGATGGCCGATCAGTCCAGATGTATCTGTTTCGATGTAAGGTCGGCCGGGTGAACGGAGTACAGCTCTTCCTGCTCGGCCGGACGCTGATGAAGATCGGCGAGGAGGCCATTCCGACCGGCGGCGTCGGCAAGCGGGCCACGAGCACGCGGTCGATGCTGATCGTGATGCTCGACGTGTACGAACACCCCGGCACGACGGTCGGCGAGGTCGCCGCGCGCTCCGGCCTGCCGCAGAGCGCCGTCTCCGCGTGCGTGGCCCGGCTCCGCGAGACCGGGTCGGTGATCTCCGCCACCGATCCGGCCGACCGCCGCCGTACGCTGCTGCGCCAGAACCCGGAGGTCGGCGACCGCCGCGCCGAGGTGGCCTCGACCCCCGTCGACGCCGCCCTCGCCACCGCCCTCGGCACCGCGGACCCCGTCGACGTGGCCGAAGTGCTCGCGCTCCTGGAAGCCCTCGCCCGCCGCCTCTCCCCGGACATGCTGGCCCGCCTCACCCTCGACGCCCCGGCCGGCGCCTGACCCGGCGGCTACCGTACGCCGCCCGGGGCCGGGGACGCGGTGGCGAACGCCGGCCCGGTCTCCTGAGGCGCGTCCGGGCCCGGGCCCGCCGGCGCCGGCCCGGCCGGCGCGTGCCCCCGTAGCAGCAGGCAGCCGATCGCCGCGATGACCACCGCCGCGATCGGCAGCACCGCCGTCACGTGCAGCGTGGCCACGAAGGCGTCGGCGTACGTCGCCCCCCGGGCGACTCCGGCCGCCAGCCGGCCCTGGAGCAGGGCGCCCACCGCCGCCGCGCCGATGACCGAACCGATCTGCCGGACCGTGCTGTTGATCCCGGAGGCCGCGCCGGCCAGCCGCGGATCGACGTTGCGCATCGCCTCCGCCGACATCGGCGCCACCACCAGCCCCACTCCCAGACCCGTCGTCAGCGTCGCCGGGACGAAGGCGTACCAGGGCGTCACGGGCCCCGCGATCAGCACGAGGGCGAGCATCCCCGCCGCGTAGCAGGCCAGGCCCGCCACCAGCGGGTACCGGCCGCCGATCCGGTCCGACAGCCGGCCCGCCCAGGGGCCGACGAGCATCGACACCAGCGAGGACGGCGCCAGCACCAGGCCGGCCTTGACGGCGCTCAGGTGCAGCACGCTCTGCAGGTAGAGGTTGAAGGGCAGGACGAGGCCGATCATCGCCATCGACAGCAGCCCCACCACCACCGTGAGCACCGCGAAGTTGCGGTCCCGGAAGAGCGCGAAGGGCACCAGCGGCGCGCGCCGCTGCACGCCCCGCTGGTGCAGCAGGAAGGCCCCGGCCAGCGCCGCACCCCCGGCCAGCAGCGCCAGGATGCCCGGCCCCCAGCGGTAGTGCCCACCCTCCTGGAGCCCGAAGGCCAGGCAGAACAGCGCGCCCGTGGCGAGCAGGACGCCCGTCAGGTCGAAGCGGCAGGTCCGCCCGGTGCGCACGTCCGGCACCACGAGCAGGGTCAGCAGCAGGGCCGCGATCCCGACCGGCACGTTGACCAGGAAGATCCACCGCCAGCCGGCCGTCGACACCAGGATCCCGCCCAGCGTCGGGCCCGAGAGGGTGGCCAGACCGGCGACCGTGCCCCAGACGCCCAGGGCGGTCCCGCGCCGCTGCGCGGGGAAGACCGAGACGATCAGGGTCATGGTCTGCGGCACCAGCAACGCCGCGCCCAGGCCCTGGAGTCCGCGGGCCGCGATCAGGAAACCGGCGCCCGGCGCGAGCCCGCAGGCCACGCTGGCCAGGGTGAAGACCGCCACTCCGGCGGCGAACAGCCTGCGCGGCCCCCACAGGTCCCCGAGGCGTCCCGCGCTGATCAGCAGTACGGCCGTCACCAGGGCGTAGCCGCTGACCACCCACAGCGCCTGGTCGAGCGTGGCCCCGAGGGAGGCGGTCATCTCCGGGATCGCGATGTTGACGATGGTCAGGTCCAGCAGCGTCATGAAGAAACCCAGCGCGACGGTGACGAGCACCGCCCAAGGATTCCCGGCCCACTTGCGCACGGCCCCACTCCCCCTTCTCCGTGCCCCCGGCGACGCCCGGCGGCCACACCGCGAAGATATCCCATCTTTTTTGATGCATCAATACAGATGGATATCGGGGGTGCGGGCTGCCGGGGCGTCACCAGCGGTGCGGGGGAGGGGAGATCAGTCCGCCAGGACCTCCAGCAGCCGCGCCGCGAACTCCCGCGGCCGCTCCGTGCATCCGAGGTGTCCGCCCGGGAACTCCGCGAAGGCCGCCCCGGTCAGCTCCGCCAGCCGCCGGGCCGGCCCCGACAGGGCGGGCTGCTGCCGGGAGTCGCGCCCGGCCGCCGTCACCAGCACCGCGGCCGCCCGCCGCAGCGCCGTCACGTCGGGCACGTACGAGGTGAACGGGCACAGCACGTGCTCCAGGAAGCCGGGCTGGTTCGCGTGCATGCGCGGCGCCATCTCCATGACCTCGGGCGGCAGCGTGTCCGGCTCCCGGTCCGGGCCGCGGTCCTCCTCGCGGTCCTCCTCGGGATCCCCGCCCCCGTCCGCCGCGAGCCCCTCGCCGAGGCGCGCCATCGCCGCCCCCGCGCCCCGCGCGCGCAGCAGCGTACGGACCTCCGCGAACAGGGCCCGGTACGCGGCGGGCTCCGCCAGCACCTCCACCAGCGGCGGCTCGTGCGCCACCACCCGGCGCAGCCGCTCCGGGTGACGGGCCGCCAGGTCGAGCGCGGCGACGGCGCCCGCACTGCACCCGAGGACGTACGCGGGCTCGTGCGGGGAGTGCAGTTCCAGCAGCCGGTACGCGTCGTCGCCCCAGTCCGCCACCCGCTGACCGGCGGGAGGTCCGTCGAGCGGACTGCGGGAGTGGCCGCGCGGGTCGAAGGAGACGACGGTGTACCCGGCCGCGGCGAGCCCGGGGGCGACGGCCGCGTACAGTCCGGCGTCGGCCCCGCCGCCGGGTATCAGCAACAGCAGCGGGCCGCTGCCCCGCCGCTCGTGGTACAGGGTGGCGCCGGGCACCTTCAGGGTCCCGGCCGTGATCGCGTGGATGTCCGTCACTCTTCCTCTTCTTCCTCTCCGGGTGCGTGCGACGGCCAGTTCGCCAGCGCGACGTGCAGCGCGTCGAGCGCCCGCGCCCAGGACGCGCGGACCTCGCGGGCGTGCCCGAAACCACCGCCGAGTTCCAGATGGGCGAAGCCGTGGAAGGTGCTGCGCAGCAGCCGGGCCGCGTCGGTCAGGTCCGGCTCGCGCAGCCCGTAGCCGCGGAGCATCCCGTAGGTCAGCTCGACGCTGCGGCGCAGTCCCGCGGAGTCCGCGACCTCCTCCGGGTCGAAGCGCATCTGCGTGGCGGCGTAACGGCCGGGGCGCTCCAGGGCGTACGCCCGGTAGGCGTCGGCGAAGGCGACCAGCGCCTCCTTGCCGGACCGTCCCACCACCGCGTCGGCGATCCGTGCGGTCATCTCCTCGGAGGCCAGCAGCGCGACCCGCACCCGCAGGTCCCGCAGGTTCCGTACGTGCGAGTAGAGGCTCGCGTCCTTGACGCCGAACCGCCGCGCGAGCGCGGACAGCGTCACCCCGTCGATCCCGTCCTCGTCCGCCATGTCGGCGGCGGCCGCCACCAGTACGGCGGCGCTCAGCCCCGCACGTGCCATGGGGCACCCCCTCTCCCTAGGTTATCCAGGGAGAAACCTAGGGGGTCTAGGTCGAGGGTGTCCAGTGAGTTCCGGTCGCGGGCGGCGGTTCTCCGGCAGCCGCCCACCGCGCCCGCCACCACGCGACCCGCGGCGCGGGACCGGCGGTCATCTGGGCGCCGCTCCCGTCGCCCTCACCGGCGCCCACCCAGCCCGTGACGGGCCGCGGCCCGTGCAGCGCGTTGACGGTCCACACCTCGCGCCCGCTCAACTCCCGCGGCCGTACCCGTCGAAGCCGCACCTCCACGCCCAGCTCACCGGCCCGCCGCAGCACCCACCCGGCCGTCACCCCCGCCAGCACCGGCAGCGCGGGATCGACCGCGCACAGGGCGTCCCCCTCCCACCACACCAGCGAGGCCGTGGCGGTCTCCAGTACGGTCCCCGCGGGCGAGAGCAGCAGCGCGTCGTCGGCCCCCGCCGCGACCGCCCGCGCCCGCAGCCCGCCCAGCGCGGCGAGGTCGGGACCCTTGCGCCGGGGCAGCAGGCGCGGATCCGTACCCTGCACCCACAGCCGTACGGCGGCGGTCCGCGGCGGCGCCACCCGCATCCGCAGCTGGAGCCGCCCGTCGACCAGCTCCACGCGGGGGAACCAGCACCCCGCCGGGGGCAGCGCGGCCGCCACGGCCCCGCGGAAACCCGCCAGTCGCGCCACCGGCCCGCCCGCCCCGGCGACCGCCGCGCCGAACCTGCGCCAGTGCGCGTCCCACTCCCTCACCCGGCCGTCCTCGACGAGCCACGAGTCGGCCGCCGCGGGCTCCCCGTCCGCCCCGCCCGGGACGAGGCCGTCCGCGCCGTACACCAGGACCCGTTCACCACCGCTGCTCACGCTCACGCCCGGAGCATAGGTCCGCGTCCCGGACCGGGCCGGACCCGCACGTGCGGAAGGGCCGGCCGAGGGCGCTCGTGCGGACGCCCCGGGCCGGCCCTTCCGGACGGTCAGCTGTTGGCGGAGAGGTTGCCGGACAGGACCGGGATGTTGTCCAGGATGTGCGAGAGCGGCTCGTCGCCCTTGGCCTGGGTGGAGTTCTCGGTGCACTGCTGGTTCTGCGGGTTGGACAGGACGTTGATGTCCTGGACGCCGACGTTGACCAGGGCCACCAGCGACTGGGCGTTGATCTTGGCCGGCAGGCCGATGCAGGGCTTGTTCAGGGTGCCCTGGACCAGGCCGAGCTGCGGGCTCAGGTCGCCGGAGGTCTTCTGGTTGCCGTAGACCTGCTGGGCACCGTTGCCGTTGACGGTGTTGATCCCGTTGTCGTTGCCGATGGCCATGGCCGGGGTCGCGATGGCCGCGCCCGCGCCGACGGCAACGGCGGAGACCGCGGCAGCGGTCATGATCTTCTTCAGCATTCTCGAGCAGTCCTTCGCATGAGGGATAACGGGCCCCCGATTGGGGAAGTCCCCCTGCTAACGCCGCCGGCCCCCGCTCGTGGCGGGATGTCACCCGATTGCCGCGTCGTCCGTTCCCAGGCAGCGTGACGTCCGCGCGATGTGCCCCAGGCTCGCGTTGATGACCACCAGGGCGTCGCCGGCCGTCCGCCCGCCCTCGAAAGCGACCGAGACCGCCGTCTCGCGCCCGTAGGTGGTGAACACCCACCTCCCGCCGCGCCCGGCCCGGCTGTCGTCGAGCACCCAGTCGACGCCGTTGACGTCCACACAGCTGTCGATGCTCGGAGCGGGCGGCCGCACCCCGCACCGCAGCACGACGGCCCCGTCCCCCCACCCCGCGGCGCCGGTTCCCCGGACGGAGTCCCGCTCCCGCCCCAGCAGCCGCTCGGGGAGCCGCGCGAGCGCCTCCGTCGCCGCCAGGGTACGGACCGCGTCCGCGGAAAAAATCTCCGGGGCGGCGATGAGTTGTGGCGGCGGCCGGGGTCTACCCACCGGACGCACACCGCGGCCACGAAGCGATCCGGGGGAGAACAGACATGTCGTTCCAGGCGTACCTCGACACCATCGAGACCAAGACGGGCCTGACGCCCCGCCAGTTCGTCGCCCTGGCCGGCGAACGCGGCTACGACGACCCGTCCACGAAGGCGGCGACGGTCCTCGCGTGGCTGAAGGAGGACCACGGACTGGGCCGGGGGCACGGCATGGCGCTGGTCCACGTCCTCAAGCACGGAGCGAAGATCGACGCGAAGCACGTCGGGACGTCGGGCTCCCACCGCGACGCCTCCGACACCCTGTGGCTGGACGGCAAGGCCACCCGCCCCGCCGGCCACCGGTGAGCGGGCGGGCGGCGGCCGGGGTACCGGAACCCGGCCGCCCGCCGACCGGGTGAGAGGATCGGGCGATGACCGTCGAACGCCTGAACCCGCCGACCATCGCCGACGAGCGCGAAATGCTCCGCGGCCACCTGGACTTCCACCGGCAGACGCTGGAGCTCAAGTGCGCCGGCCTGAGCGACGACCAGCTCCGCACCCGCTCGATGCCGCCCTCCACCCTCAGCCTGCTGGGCCTGGTCCGGCACATGGCCGAAGTCGAACGGAACTGGTTCCGGCGGGTGGTCGACGCCCAGGACGTCCCGCTGGTGTGGTCGGACGACTTCGACTTCCAGACGGCGTACGAGGCCTCCGACGCGGACGCGGCCACCGCCTTCGGCGCCTGGCGGGCCGAGACCGAGCACGCCAGGCGCATCGAACGGCAGGCCCCGACCCTGGACCTGGTGGTCCACGAACGCCGGCGCGGCCTGGAGGTCTCGCTCCGCTGGGTGATGCTGCACATGATCCACGAGTACGCCCGCCACAACGGCCACGCCGACTTCCTGCGCGAGGGCGTCGACGGCACGACGGGCGTCTGAGCGCCCCGCCCCCGCCGCCGCCGCCCCCGCCGCCCTCAGGCCAGGTCGTCGCGGGTCACCCGGCGGTGGGCGGTGCGCCAGGCGCCGTGGACGGGGACCAGGACGTCCTCCATGACGTACACGTACAGGACCCTGGAACCGCCGCCGCCGGGCGTGGCGTACGCCAGGGCCGAACAGCGGGTGCGCAGCGAGCCGTCCGCCTGCGGGCGCACGTCGAGCATGCCGATCCAGTGGTCGAGGCGGCTGCCCGCCTCCCGCTCGCGGGCCGCGCCGGCGCGCACGCAGCCGGTGCGGCCGGCGCGTACCCGTACCGGCGCGGACACCGGCGGCCTTTCGAACAGGGCGTCCTCGGTGAAGGTGTCCGGCCAGCCCCCGGCGTCGGGTCCGTCCAGGATGCGCATCTGCTGCGCATAGAAATGCTGCACCTCCGCGTACAAGGCGGAGAATTCCCGGCTCCGGGGCGTGCGATCGGCGGTGCCCACCAGCTCGACGGTCATGATCTCGGCCTCCGCTTTCCGTCCTTTTCCCTGCTCGGTGGGGCCAGTATTCGAGGACCGGATCGAACATCCTTGAAATACCCCTCAAGCGGGGCGCGGACATTCTCGAAAAAGCCGTCATGACCGTATTCGGAGAATTCGCCGGATCGTGGACGGCCCGGAGGGGGCGGGCCGGGGGCGGGCCCGCCCCGCTCAGGCGGCCGAGGGCTCCTTCGTGGCGGCCGGGGCGTGGTTCAGCTCCCGCTCGGTGCGCCGCAGCACGATCGAGTCGGCGATCTCCCCGCTGCGCACCGCGATGTTCGACAGCAGCGAGGACGACAGGCCGTGGCTGTGCTCGGTGCCGCCCTGCACGTAGACGCCGCAGGTCAGCTCGGCCGCGCTGACCAGGCGGTAGTCGCGCTCCACCCGGTGCCTGCCCGCCGCGTCGCGCTCGAAGTGCCGGTCGAAGTCCTCGCCGAGGAGGCGGGCCGGGTCCAGCCCGTCGTAGCCGGTGGCGAACACCAGCGCGTCGACGGCCAGCTCCTGCGTCCGGTCGTCGAGCAGCGAGCGCAGCACCACCCGGGCGCCGTCCCCGACGCGCCTGACCTCCTCGACCCGGGTGAGGTTGCGGAAGTGCAGCCGCTGGGTGCCCAGCACCTGCTCGTCGTACGACCGCTGGTACAGGGCCCGGATCACGTCGCTGTCGACCACCGAGTAGTTGGTGTTGCGGTGGTAGCGCCAGAACGCGTCCCGCGCCCGCTCGGTGCCGAAGTAGTACTCGTCGACCGCGCCCGGGTCGAACAGCTGGTTGACGAAGGGGGTGTCGTCGGCGACGGAGTAGCCGTACGACGGAATGACGGCCGAGACCTCGGCGTGCGGCAGCGCGTCGTGCAGGAAGCGGGCGATCTCCGCCGCGCTCTGGCCGGCCCCGACCACCGCCACGCTCTTGAGGTCCTGCGGGTCCTGGGCCTTGAACCTGCTCAGGAACTCCGAGCTGTGCCAGATCCGGTCGTCCGCCGTGACGCCCTCCGGCAGGCGCGGCACCAGGCCCGTGGAGATGGCCACGTTGCGCGCGGTGACCACCCGCGAGGTGCCGTCGCCGTCGCGCACCTCCAGCTCCAGGAGGCCGGCGGTCGCGGCCCCGGGCTCGGTCACCGGCCGGATCGAGACGACCTCGGTCCCGTAGGTGACCCGGTCGCGCAGCCCGGCGGCCGCCCACTCCAGGTACTGGTGGAATTCCTGCCGGGTCGGGACGAAGTCCGCGTTGTTCACGAACTGGGCGAGCCGGTGCGAGGCGTGCAGGTACGAGACGAAGCTGAACCGGGAGAGCGGGTTCCGGAAGGTCACCAGGTCCTTCAGGAACGAGATCTGCATGGTCGTCGAGGGCAGCAGCATGTTCCGGTGCCAGCCGAAGGCGGGCTGCCGCTCGAAGAAGTGCGATGTGACCGGATCCTGCGCGGCGCTCGACCCGTGCTCCTCCAGGGCGATCGCGAGCGACATGTTGGACGGGCCGAAACCGATACCGACCACGTCGTAGACCTCTTGGCTGCGCCTACCCGATACGCCCATAGAAAATTCTCCCGTTAGCGTCTGAAAAACTTGGACGGTGGCCCGAGACCGTTATGCAGTCTTGCCCTGGAGGGCGTCTCAAGACAACCTGGAGACGATATGAACTGCCTTTTCGGTGCTCCCGGGGCGGCTGTTATCCGGAATGGTTGTCCTGTCGCCGGGACACCAGTACCGTCGGCGCATATCTTCAGAATTCGTGCGTTCCGAAAGGAGAATGCGGATGTTCGTGCCCCATGATTACCGGGAACCGGACGGTTCGTGGATGGTGGACCTGATCCGCGCCAACCCGCTGGCGCTCGCGGTGGCCAACGGCAACCCCGAGGACGGTCCGTTCGCCACGCACCTGCCGGTCATCTTCGATCCCGAGAGCCCGGGGACCCCGTCGTCCGGGCTGCCCGGCGCCACGCTGCTGGGACACCTGAACCGGGAGAACCCGCACTGGGCGGAGCTGGAGACGGGCAGCGTCCTGCTGCTGACCTTCACCGGTCCGCACTCCTACGTCTCACCCACGGTGTACGAGAAGACGCCGGCCGCCCCGACCTGGAACTTCACCTCGGTGCACGTCCGGGGCGTGGTGGAGCGGATCGACTCGGCGGAGGAGACCCTGGGCGTGGTGGAGTCCACCGTGCGCGCCTTCGAGGGGCGGTTCGGCAACGGCTGGGACATGACCGAGTCGCTCGACTACTTCCGCGAGATCCTGCCCGGAGTGGGCGCCTTCCGGTTCACCGTGACCGGGGCCGAGGGCATGTTCAAGCTCAGCCAGGAGCAGCCCGGTGAGGTCCGCGACCGGGTACGGGTGTCCTTCGGGCAGAGCGCGTGCACCTACAAGCGCCAGACCGCGGGCCTGATGAGCCACCTGCCGTGACCCGCCGGGGACCTCGGCGCCGGGGACTCAGACGCTGACGGCCACCTTCGTCCCGGAGGCCGTCCCGAGTTCCGCCAGGCCGCCGAGGTCCGCCAGGGCGTTCGCGGCCGCGCTGTCCAGCGTGCTCATCACCCACTGCTCGAAGTCGACGCCCAGCTGCTGCGCGGCCCTGCCCCACCAGTCGACCCGGCTGCCGGGCACCTCCAGGCGGCGGCACGGCTCGGTGGCCGGGTGCGCCGGCCGCTCACCCCGGCGCGCGGCGCGGATGGCGCCGCGCAGCTGCTTGGTCGTCCACTGCCCCTGCTCGGCCCGGCCGAGCCACAGGTCCTGCTGCTCGACCGGCATGGAAGCCAGCTCGGCGTGGTGCTGGAAGCTCAGGCCGGGCCGGCGCCGGGTGAGGTCGAAGCGCCGCGAGACCCAGGCGTAGTTGCGCAGCGTCTGGTAGGAGAGGCCGACCGCGCGGATCCCGCGCTGGTAGCGGTCGGTGTAGTGGTCCTTGCCGTACACGAGCCAGTCGCCCAGCCACCAGGACGACGAGTCGAGGACGTCGGCGAGCTGGCGCCCGGCCCGCTCCCACTCGGCGTAGGCCAGTCCGGTCGGCATCTGCAGGCCCACCTTGGTCGTCAGTACCTGTCCCGGTCCCTGTCCCGGTCCCTGGCACGGTCCCTGCGTCTGCCGTGACGCGTCCCCCGTCGCACGCGGCCGCCGGGGCGGGAGCTGGGGGAGAGAGGTTGCCGGGCCGCCACGCGACCCTGCGGATTGATCGGCCTGACGAGCCATCATGCCTCCATGGGAAGGGACTGGATAACCGGCCAGAAGTCTGGCGAGGGGGTCTGGAGAAGCGACGGAGTGGCGTTCGAAGCCCTGCGCGGAGATCACTGCGGTGGCATGACCCTCCCCGTCCGGTGGCATCATCGGTGAGTTCCGGGCGGCCGGGCACATGAGCGTTCAGGTGTCCGCCCGCAGGACCCGTCCCGTCGACGGGACGGCGGCCGGGAGTCCCCGGCGCCGGGCAGGCCGGCGCCGTGCGGGGGCCCGGGACCGCGGGACGCGCCCGCCACCGCCGCCGTGTCCCCGGCGGACCCTTCCCGCGTTCCGCCCGCCGGGCTCCCTGCGCCGCCCGCGGGCCGCACACGTATCCGAACCAGCCGAGCGAAGACGACCCCCGGGAGCGGGACATGACGATGACGACGACGACACGCAGGACGACACGCAGGAGAACGAAGGCCGGCGTGGTCGCCCTGGCGGCGCTCGCGATGGCGGCCACCGCCCTCACGGGTCCGGCCCAGGCGTCGCCCGCCCGGGCGGCGCGGGACACGGCGTCCACGGCGGCCGGCCACCCGGCCACGCAGCGCGCGATCGACGCGGCCGTCGCGGCCGGTGTCCCCGGGATCACCGCCGAGGCGCGGGACGCGGGCGGCGTCTGGAAGACGGCGGCGGGCGTGGGCAACCTGAAGACGGGCGCCCCGCGCGGCAAGAACGACCGCTTCCGCATCGGCGGCATCACCAACACCTTCGTGGCGACCGTCCTGCTCCAGATGGAGGCGGAGAAGAAGCTCAGCCTCGACGACTCCGTGGAACGCCACCTGCCCGGCCTGGTCACCGGCCACGGCAACGACGGCAGCCGGATCACCGTACGCCAGCTCCTCAACCACACCAGCGGCCTGTTCGACTACCTGGCCGACGCGGACTACGCCGCCACCTACCTCAGCGGCGACGGCTTCCTCCAGCACCGGTACGACACCCTGACGCCCCGCTCGCGCATCGGCGTGGCGCTCTCCCACGAACCGCCGTTCCAGCCCGGCGTACGGCACTGGTACTCCACCACCAACGACGTCCTGGCCGCGCTCGTCCTCGAACAGGTCGCCGGCCGGCCCTACGAGGACGAGGTGCGCCGGCGCATCATCAACCCCCTCGGACTCACGGCGACGTCCCACCCCGGCACCGGCGTCCGCCTGCCCCAGCCGAGCGGCCGCGGCTACTCCAGGCTGTTCGCCGCACAGCCGGACCGGATCGACGACGTCACCGAGATGAACGGCTCCCAGGCGCGGGGCAACGGCGACATCATCTCCAGCGCCGCCGACCTCAACCGGTTCTACGAGGCCCTCATGCGCGGCCGGCTGCTGCCGCCGCAGCAGCTCCGGGCGATGAAGACGACCGTCGAGAACCCCGACTTCCCGGGCTCGTCCTACGGCCTGGGCATCGAGCGGCTCACCACGAGCTGCGGCAGCACCGTCTGGTACCACGACGGGGGCACCTTCGGCTGGATCACCGTGTCCGCCTTCACCGAGGACGCCCGCCACCAGCTCACCTACAACTACAACGCCAACTGGGGGGCGGAGACGCTCCTGCCCATCCTGAACGCCGAGTACTGCGAGCCGCCCGCCGGCTCGCGCTGAGCCGGGCCGGCAGCGCGCCCGGCGCCCGGCCCGCACGTCAACGACATGTCCGAACGGGAGGGTTCATGACAGTGCGAGCAGCCGTGGCCGCCGCGAGCGGGTACGCGGGGGGCGAGCTCCTGCGCCTGCTGCCGACCCAGCCCCGCGGCCTGCCCGAACTGCCGGGAGGGCGCGTCGAACCGGCGGTCCTGCCGGTCCTGGCCCCGGCGTACGCGCGGGGCCCCGCCGAACCGGCGGCGGTCGTCGTCGCGGCGTCCGGCACGTCGGGTGCGGCGACACCCCGGGGGGACCTGCCCGGCAGCGAGGTCACGGGCTCCGTGCACCCGTACGGAGTCGGCGGCGGCCACCGGCGCACGCCCGAGAAGGGAGTCGCACCGTGAGCGCCCTGCCCAAGGCGCGCGCCCTCGTCGAGGCGCTGCCCTGGATGGCCCGTCACCACGGCAAGACCGTCGTCATCAAGTTCGGCGGCAACGCCATGGTCGACGACGACCTCAAGGCGGCCTTCGCCAAGGACGTCCTCTTCCTGCGGCACGCGGGCCTGCGCCCCGTCGTGGTGCACGGCGGCGGCCCGCAGATCAGCGCGCAGCTGCGGCGCCTGGGCCTGGAGTCCCGTTTCCAGGGCGGGCTGCGGGTCACCACCGACGAGACCATGGACGTCGTGCGCATGGTCCTCGCCGGGCAGGTGCAGCGCGAGCTCGTCGGGCTCCTCAACGAGCACGGCCCGCACGCGGTCGGCATGACCGGCGAGGACGCCCGGCTGATGACCGCCTCCAAGCACTACGCGCGGGTCGGCGGGAAGGCCGTGGACATCGGCCGCGTCGGCGAGGTCGCCCACGTCGACCCCGGGATCGTCCGGGCCCTCCTCGACGACGGCCGCATCCCCGTCATCTCCTCCATCGCCCGCTCCCAGGACGACAAGGACGCCGCCGGGGGAGGGGTGTTCAACGTCAACGCCGACACCGCCGCCGCCGCCCTCGCGGCCGCGCTCGGCGCCGAGGCGCTGCTGATCCTCACCGACGTCGAGGGCCTGTACGCGAACTGGCCGCACGGCGACGAGGTGATCCCCCGGCTGACCGCGGGCGAACTGACCGCACTGCTGCCCGCACTGGCCTCCGGGATGATCCCCAAGATGGAGGCCTGCCTGTACGCCGTGACGCACGGGGTGCGCAGCGCCCGCGTCATCGACGGCCGGACCGAGCACTGCGTCCTGTCGCAGATCTTCACCGGGGAGGGCGCCGGCACGGTGGTCGTGCCGGACGACGGCCGGTACGACGACGGGCGCCCGGAGGGAGCCACGGCCTGAGCGGGTCCGCCCGCGTCAGGCGGGGCGCGCCGCGCCCGCCGCGTCGAGGGCCGCGGCCGCGTCCCGGGCGATCTGCCGCAGCAGCGGCCGGGGATCGTCCTGGAAGTAGAAGTGGCCGCCCTCGAAGACCCGCAGGCCCATGAACCGTTCGGTGTACCCGGCCCAGCCGGCCATCCGCCGCGGTGACGAGGCGCGGTCCCCGTCGCCCGCGAAGGCGGACAGCGCCACGGGCAGCGCGGCCGCCTCCGGATCGGGCCGCCAGTTCTCCACCAGGGCCAGGTCGGCCCGGATGACCGGTTCGAACAGGGCCCACAGCTCGGGGTCGTCGAAGACCTCGTCGGGCGTGCCGCCGAGCCGCTTCAGCGCGGAGCGCAGCTCGGCGTCCGCCATCCCGTGGTACGGCGTCCCCGCCCCCACGAGCTGCGGCGCGGACCGCGCGGACACCCCGATCCACACCGGCAGGGGCAGGCCCCGCACGACGGCCCGACGGGTGATCTCGTACGCCACGAGGGCGCCCATGCTGTGGCCGAAGAGCGCGTAGGGGCGGGCCGGATCGGGCTCGATGGCCCCCAGCAGGAAGTCGGCGAGCCGGCCGGCGTCCGCGATCTGCGGGACGTCGAGGAGGAAGCCGTGGCCGGGGGCGTCGAGCAGCCGGACGTCCCAGGTGTCCGGCAGCCCGGCGGGCCAGTGGCGGTACAGCGTGTGCGAGCCCCCGGCGTGGTGCAGGACGAACAGGCGCAGGGCAGGTCGGGTGCTGTACATCTCTCCCCCTCGGATGGGCCGTGCACGGGACGCCCGCCTCCGGACGGTAGACCGTGGGCCGCCCGGCGCGGGGCGGGCACCAGGCACGCTCAGGCCCCGGTGCGGCCGCCCTCGGGCGGTCCTCCAGCGCCCGCTCCGGTGCCCGGCCGCCGCCGCCCGCCCCTCCAGGAGACCTTGACCGTGTCTCAAAAGGGTCCGCTCTACAGTGGAGCCGTCGGCCATCCGGCCCCGTGCCCGGCCGGCCCGTACGACGACGACCGGGGCCCGGCCCAGAAGGCCGGGACCCCGCACCACCGCCCGGAGCGGAGCGGAGGGCGGACGGGCCCATCGGCCCGCCGTCCGTTCCCCGGCCCGGGAACGGGTGCGGCCGGCGCACCCGCGCCGCCCGTCCCGCACCCGCCCGGCGCAATCCCATCCCGAGTCACCCCATGACAGTTGAGGACGGTGCGAGTTGAGCACGAACCCCTTCGATGACGAGGACGGCCGCTTCCACGTGGTGGTCAACGACGAGGAGCAGCACTCCCTGTGGCCCGCGTTCGCCGCGGTGCCCGAGGGCTGGCGGCCGGTCTTCGGCGAGGCGTCCCGGGCCGAGTGCCTCGACTACGTCGAGCAGCACTGGACCGACCTGCGCCCCAGGACCCTGCGCGAGGCCATGGCCTCCGACTGAGCGGGCGGCACCGCCTCGCGGGGATCGGTACGTACGCCCGGGCAAGCACTCTGAGTGGGGAGACGAAGGTGGCGAGCGGCGCTGTGAGGACCGCGAGCGGTTTCAAGGCGGGGCCGGGGGGCGACACCGGCGAGCCCGCGCAACGCGACCTGGTCCTGCCCTTCGCGGGGTCCCGGGCCAAGGTGCGCACGTCGGGAATGGTCCTCCCGCAGAACCTCCCCGAGCGGTCCTGGGAGCAGATCGGCACCGATCTGCGCGAGCTCGTGAACTCCTCTGCGTGGTGGCTCGCCGACTGGCTGATCTACGGCGAGGCCACCTACGGGTGGCGCCGGTACAAGGAGGCGATCGAGCGCACCGGGCTGGACTACCAGACCCTGCGCAACTACGCCTGGGTGGCCCGGCGCTTCGAGCACCACCGCAGGCGCGACGCCCTGAGCTTCGCCCACCACGCCGAGGTGGCCCGCCTGGCGCCGCCCGAGCAGGACTACTGGCTGCGCAAGGCCGAGCAGCAGAAGTGGTCGCGCAACGAGCTGCGCCGGTCGGTCCGCGCCAGCCTGGCCGTGCAGAGCGACACCGCCGAGGCCGCCCCGGCCGGCGGCGACGGGCAGCGGGACGTGCCCCGGCCGGCCGCGGCGACGCGCGCCGGCGAGCGCCGGCAGGAGGTCACCACGCTGACCATCGAACTGTCGGCGGGGCAGCTGGAGCACCTCTCGAAGACGGCCGCCGCACACGGCCTGCCCGTCGACAAGTGGGTGGCCCGGATGCTGGCGGGCGCCGACCGCCACAGCGCCACCGCCTAGGGCCGGCCCGCCCCGGATCCCCCGGATCCCCGGTGCGCCGACGGCCCGTCCGACCGGACACCCCTCACATCGGAGTCAGTTGATGATCCTTCAGGGAAAGCGGGTCGCCCTGCCCCCGGCGCCCGTCGTCCACCGGCGCTTCGAGGAGCACGCGCGCGACACCCCCGACGCCCCCGCCGTCGTGTGGGACGGACACCGCACGACGTACGCGGAGCTGGACGCGCGGGCGAACCGTTTCGCCCACTGGCTGGGCGCGCGCGGACACGGCCGCGGCGCGAAGGTCGGCGTCTGCCTCGACTACTCCACCGACATGCTCGTCGCCATCCTCGGCACCCTGAAGGCGGGCGCGGCCTACGTACCGTTCGACCCGGCCTACCCGGCGGCCCGGCTGCGGCTGCTGCTGGACACGGTGCCCGCTCTCGCCCTGATCGTCGCCTCTGCGGAGACGGCCGGGATGGTCGCCTCGGCGGGCGTCGACGTCATCGGCCTCGACCCCCTCCGCGACGAGCTGGCCGCGCTCCCCGCGAGCGCGCCCGACATCGAGGTCACCGGGGACGACGTCTGCTACGCGGTCTTCACCTCCGGATCGACCGGAACGCCCAAGCTGACCGCGGTGCGCCACGAGGGCTGGTTCAACCTGATGAACTGGCTGAGCCTGGAGTACGGCCTGGACAGCCGGTCGCACAACCTGGTCGTCAGCGCCTTCGGCTTCGACCTCTCCCAGCGCGCCCTGATGACGCCGCTGTTCTGCGGCGCCACCCAGTACCTGATGGCGAGCCGCAGCTTCGACGCCATGATGGCCTACCGCATCCTCGGCCGGCACGACATCCGCACCGTCCACTGCGCCTCCAGCACCCTGTACCTGCTGGTCGACTGGGAGACCGCGCGCGGCGGCGATGCCCTCACCCGGCTCGACTACGTCCTCTTCGGCGGCGAGGCCCTGAAGACCGAACGGCTCACCGCGTGGGCCCGGCGCGAGGGCAACACCTGCACCCTGCTGCACCAGTACGGCGTCGCCGAGTGCACGGACGTCGCGACCTCCTACGACCTCGCCGCCTACCGGCCCGGCGAACACGACGTCCCGCCCGTCGGCACCCCGGCCTACAACACCGACATCCACCTGCTCGACGGGGAACTGCGCGGCGTCGCGCCCGGCGAACAGGGCGAGATCTGCATCTCCGGCGCCGGCGTCGGCGCGGGCTACCTGGGCGCGGGCCCCGAGAACCGGAAGTTCACGACGCTCTCCGTCGACGGGGAGCCGCGCCGGGTGTACCGCACGGGCGACCGCGGCTACGTGAACGGCGACGGCGAGCTGGTCGTCCTCGGCCGGATCGACGCCCAGGTCAAGGTGCGGGGCATGCGCATCGACCCCACCGACGTCGAGCGCGCGCTCGCACGGCTGTCCGGGGTCCGCGAGGCCGCCGTGGTGGTCACGTACACCGGCTCCGGCGAGGCCGAGCTCGTCGCCTTCGTCGTCCCGGCGCGGGAGGCCCCCGCCGAACACGACCTGCGCGCCGGACTCCTGGAGACGCTGCCGCGCAGCATGGTCCCGGCCCGGTTCCTGAGCATCCCTCGAATTCCGCTGAGCCCCCACGGGAAAGCGGACCGCGCGGCGCTGGTGGCGGCGGCCACCTAGCCGGCCGACCTTGATGAATTCCGAGAGGACTGTGATGATTGCCGATCGCGTGCGGGCCATTTGGTGCCGGGAACTGGGACAGGACGGCATATCCGACGACGATGATTTCTTCGCCCTGGGCGGCCAGTCCCTGATCATGGTCAACATTCAGGGGGCATTCCTGGACGAGCTGGGCGCCGAGGTCCCGATGGACCAGATGTTCCGCAATTCCACGGTGGCGTCCATTTCGGCGTACATCGAGTCGCAGGGCGCGGTCGCCCCCTAGCGGATCCCGCCGTCAGGCGTGTTCGACGCCGTGCCGTGTCCCGCCGGCGAGACACGGCACGGCGCCACGGCACGGCGCCACGACACGGGCCCGGCAGGCATTTCCGCCGCGTCCGGACCCTGTTCATTCCGCCCGGCCCGGCGGCTAGCATCGCATTCATGCCCGCGCTGACCACCCTTTTCTTTTCCCCTTGTGGTGCGCCGGGCGAAACAACCCTGCCAAGAGAGGCGTAGGCGCCATGTACGACGTGATTGTCATAGGTGCCCGTTGTGCGGGTTCGCCGACGGCCATGCTATTCGCGCAGCAGGGATACCGCGTCCTGCTCCTGGAGAAAGCGACCTTCCCGCAGGACACCCTCTCCTCCCACTACCTCCACCAGCCCGGCGTGGCGCTCCTCGCCCGGTGGGGACTGCTCGACGCGCTCCGCGAGGCGGGCTGCCGTCCCATCGACCACGAGAGCTACCAGGGCCCCGAGGTCCGCCTCGACGGCTTCTCCCTGCCGGTCGACGGCCAGCGGACCACGTACGCGCCGCGGCGCTACGTGCTCGACCCGATCCTCGCGGCCGGCGCCGTGGCGGCCGGGGTGGAGTTCCGGGAGGGCTGCGCGGCCCACGACCTCCTCTTCGAGGACGACCGGGTCGTCGGCGTCCGCTACACGGCGCCCGACGGCGCCGAGGTCACCGAACGGGCCCGCCTCGTCGTCGGCGCGGACGGCATGCGCTCGCTGGTCGCCCGCAAGGCGGGTGCCCCGAAGGTCATCGAGCACGCCCGCATGACCTGCGTCTACTACAGCTACTGGGCCGGGATCTCCGCGGGCTTCGAGCTGTACGAGCGGCCGGGCCGCTGGGTGGCGGCCGTCCCCACCAACGACGACCTCACGCTGGTCATGACGTACTTCCCGCAGGACGAGTACCACGAGGTCCGCAAGGCGGCGGAGTCCGCCTACCTCGAAGCCGTCCGCACCACCGCGCCCGACCTGTTCGCGCGCATGTCGGCGGGCACCCGCGTGGAGCAGATGTACGGCACCGGGCACCAGGAGAACTACTTCCGCAAGGCCTACGGGCCCGGCTGGGTCCTGGTCGGCGACGCCGTGCACCACAAGGACTCCATCACCGCCCGGGGCATCACCGACGCCTTCGTGCAGGCCCAGGCCCTCACCGACCACATCGGCGAGCGGCTGCACGACGACACCGCCCTCAAGGCGGCCCTGCGGCGCTACGAGAACGACCTGGGCAACACCGCCCTCAGCCTCTACCAGGGCGTCCTGAACGTGGCCGAGCTCAAGCCCGAGGGGCGCACGGAGATGCTCCGCAAGCTGGCCGGTCACCAGGACCTGATCGACCGCTACTTCTCGACCACGTCGGGCGCGATCTCCCTCGACGACTTCTACAACGCCGACCTGTTGACGGTACTCGATCAGTAATTGAGCGGCGGACCGCTCACTGGTAGTCCTGCCGATATTGGAGAAACAATGATTCCGTTGTCGTTCGCGCAGCGTCGGCTGTGGTTCGTGGACCGCTTCGAGGGCCCTTCGCCGACCTACAACGGCGCGTTCGCCCTGCGGCTGACCGGTGAGCTGGACGTGGACGCGCTCCGTGCGGCGCTCCACGACGTCATCGAGCGGCACGAGGTCCTGCGCACGGTCATCGTCGAGGACGGCGACGGCGTCCCCCACCAGCAGGTGCTCCCCTCCGGCGAGGAGCCCTTCGGCCTGCGGCTCGTCGAGGTCACCGAGGAGCGGCGGGCGGCGACCGTCGCCGACGAGGCCGCCCGCACCTTCGACCTGGCCGCCGACGTCCCGATCCGTGCCACGCTCGTGCGGACCGCGGCGCGGGCCCACACCCTGGTCCTGGTGGTGCACCACATCGCCCTGGACGGCGAGTCCCTCGGGCCGCTGCTGCGCGACCTGACCGCTGCGTACGCGGCGCGCCGCGCGGGCGCGGCCCCGGCCTGGGAACCGCTCCCCGTCCAGTACGCGGACTACACCCTGTGGCAGCGCGACGTGCTCGGCGACGAGTCCGACCCGGACAGCCTGGCGGCCCGCCAGCTCGGCTACTGGCGCGAGGCCCTCGCCGGCATGGCGCAGCCGCTGGCCCTGCCGACGGACCGCCCGCGCCCCAAGCGGACCGGCCCCGACGGAGGCCTCGTCGAGTTCCCCGTCGGCGCAGGTCTCCTCGCGGCGGTGGAGGACCTCGCCGCGCAGCAGGACATCACCGTCTCCATGGTCATGCAGTCGGCGCTGGCGGTGCTCCTGCACCACCTCGGATGCGGCGACGACATACCGCTCGGCGCACCGATCGCGGGCCGCACCGACGAGGAACTGCGCGACCTCGTCGGCTTCTTCGTCAACACCTGGGTGCTGCGCGTCGACCTCTCCGGGAACCCGACCTTCCGCGAGCTCCTCGACCGGGTCCGCGACCGCGCGCTGGCCGCCTACGACAACCAGGACATCCCCTTCGAGCGGCTGGTGGAGCTGCTCAACCCGGACCGGTCCACCGCCTACCACCCCTTCTTCCAGGTGATGCTCGCCTGGCAGGAGCCGCTGGGCGAGCTGGAGTTCGACGGCCTGCGGGTCGAGCCCGAGACGCTGGAGACCGGGACGGCCAAGTTCGACCTGTTCTTCAACATGATCCCCGACGGCTCCGGCGGGGCGGGCGTCCGCCTGGAGTACGCCACCGACCTGTTCGACCGGACCACCGCCGAGGACCTCGCCGAGCGGTTCGTGCGCGTCCTGGGCGGGCTCGTGGCCGACGCCGGGCGCGGCATCGGCGCCGTCGAGGTGCTCGGCGACGCCGAGCGCCACCGGCTGCTCACCACCTACAACGACACCGCCGAGGCGGACTCCGGGCTGACCGTCCCCGAACTGTTCGAAGCCCAGGCGGCCCGCACCCCCCACGCCCCGGCGGTCGTGTGCGGGGAGCGGACGCTGAGCTACCGCGAGCTCGACGACCGGGCGAACGCCCTCGCCCGGGAGCTCGTCCGGCGCGGCGCCGGCCCCGAGGACCTGGTGGTCCTGGCGCTGCCGCGCACCGAGCAGCTCGTCGTCGCCCTGCTCGGCATCCTCAAGTCCGGGGCCGGCTACGTGCCGATGGACCCGCAGTACCTCGGCGGCCGGGCCCGGACCGTGCTGGCCGAGGCCCGCCCGCGGTTCGTGGTCACCGACACCGCCACGGGCCGGGAACTGCCGCCGCACGGCCTGCCGGTGGTCGACCTCGACGAGCGCGCCGCCTGGCCGACGCCCGCGGAGGCCCCCGACGACGCCCGCCGTACCCCGCCCCTGGGCCCGGACAACCTGGCGTACGTCATGTACACCTCCGGCTCCACCGGTACGCCGAAGGGCGCCGCGATCACCCACCGGGGCGTCGTCAACGGCGTGCGCGAGCTGGTCCGCGTCCTCGGCGTGCCGCCCGGCTGGAAGATGCTGGCCGGCACCTCCGTCAACTTCGACGTCTCCGTCTTCGAGCTGCTGACCACCCTGTCCACCGGCGGCACCGTCGAGGTGGTCGCCAACGCGCTGGCCCTCGGCGAGCGCGGCGCCTGGGACGGCCACGTCATCAGCGGCGTCCCCTCGGTGCTCGGGGAACTGCTGGGCCGGCTGGACAAGGCGCCCGACGTGCGCGCCGTCGTCTTCGCGGGCGACGTCCTGCCCGCCCGGCTGGTGCGCCAGGTGCGCGAGGCCCTGCCCGACGCGCGGATCGTCAACTCCTACGGACAGAGCGAGAGCTTCTACGCCACCGCCTTCGCCCTCGGGGCCGGCGAACAGTGGGCCGAGGGCGACGTCGCGCCCATCGGCAGCCCCCTCGGCAACATGCGCGCCTACGTGCTGGGCCCGGGCCTCACCCCGGTGCCCCAGGGCGTGATCGGCGAACTGTACGTCGTCGGCACCTGCCTGGGCCGCGGCTACCACGGCCGCCCCGCCCTGACCGCCGAACGCTTCGTGGCCAACCCCTTCGGCCCCGCGGGCGCCCGCATGTACCGCACCGGCGACCTGGCCCGCTGGAACGCGCAGGGCCGGCTGGAGTGCGTCGGCCGCGGCGACGGCCAGGTCAAGGTGCGCGGCTTCCGCATCGAGACGGCCGAGGTCGAGGCGGCGCTCACCGCCCACCCCGGCATCAGCGAGGCCGTGGTGATCAGCCGGGAGGTGTCCGCGGGCGGCGGCCGCCGCCTCGTCGCCTACGTGGTGCACACCGGCGAGGGCGCCGTCGGCGACGACGGCGCCGGCGGCATCGGCGACGTCGACGTGCAGGCCGGGGCCTCCGCCGCCGAGCTGCGCAAGTTCGTCGCGGCCCGGCTGCCCGACTACATGGTGCCCTCCGCCTTCGTGGCCGTCGGCCGGCTGCCCCTGGGACCGACCGGCAAGCTGGACCGCGCGGCGCTGCCCGAGCCGGAGTTCGCCGGCGAGGCCTACCGGGAGCCGCGCACCGAGGCCGAGAAGATCATCACCGCGGCGTACGCGGACGTCCTCGGCGTGGACCGGGTCGGCGTCGACGACGACTTCTTCGCCGTCGGCGGCGACAGCCTGCGCTCGATCCAGGTCGTGGCCCGGGCCCGGGCCCGGGGCCTGACCGTCTCCACCCGGGAGATCTTCGAATGCCGCACCGCGGCCCGGCTGGCCGAAGTGGCCGCCGACCGCCGCGACCAGGTCCCCGCACTGGCGGAACTGGAGGGCGGCGGCATCGGCCCGATGGATCTGCAGCCGGTGGCCCGGCACGTCTTCGAACACGGCGGCGGCATCGACCGCTTCGCCATGTCCCTCGTGCTGGAGCTGCCCCGCACCATCGACGCCACCGGCCTGGCCGCGACCCTGGACGCCGTGCTCGACCGCCACGACCTGCTGCGCTCGCGGCTGGTGCGCGACGCCGGCTCCTCCCTCGTCGTGCGCCCACAGGGCGCCGTACGGGCGGCGGAGCTGATCCACCGCGTCGACTGCGACGGCCGCTGGGAGGAGCCCGCCACCCTGGAGGCCGCGAAGGCGGAACTCGAAGCCGCGGCCGGCCGCCTCGACCCCGAAGCCGGCACCATGGCCGCCTTCGTCTGGTTCGCCCCGGACGCGGGCGCCGGCCGGCTGCTCCTCGTCCTGCACCACCTCGTGGTCGACGGCGTCTCCTGGCGCATCCTGATGTCCGACCTCGCCGAAGCCTGGCAGCAGGTCCGCTCCGGCGCCGTGCCGAAGCTCCCCGCGGTCGCCACCTCCGCCCGCCGCTGGGCGGCGGCGCTGCGGAGCGAGGCGCTCTCCCCGGAGCGCGAAGAGGAACTGGAGTACTGGCGGGACCTGCTCGAAGCGCCCAACCCCCCGCTGGGCGCCCGCCGGTTCGACCCCGCCGTGGACCTGGTGTCCACCCTCGACACCGTACGGGTCCAGCTGCCCGCCGACGTCACCGAGGCCGTGCTGACCCGGCTGCCCGCCGCGTACCGGGGCACCGGCACCGACGTCCTGCTCGCCGCCCTCGCCCTCGCCGTGAACGCGTGGCGCGGCGCGGACCGCTCCACCCTGGTCCGGCTGGAGGGACACGGCCGCGAGGAGGACGTCGTCCCCGGCGCCGACCTCTCCCGCACCGTCGGCTGGTTCACCAGCATGTACCCGGCCCGGGTCGACGTACGGGGCGTGGACCTGGCCGACGTGCTGCGCGGCGGCGCCGCCGCCGGCACGGCCGTCAAGCGGGTCAAGGAGCAGCTGCGCGCGGTCCCCGACAAGGGCGTGGGCTACGGACTCCTGCGCTGGCTGAACCCGGAGACCGCCGAACAGCTCGCCGAGTACGCGGCCCCGCAGATCGGCTTCAACTACCTCGGCCGGATCTCCGACGCCGACGTCCCCGAGCACCTGCGCGCCGAGGGCTGGGTCCCGGCCGACTGGTCCTCCGAGCTGATCCCGATGCCCGACCCGGACCTGCCCGCCCTGTCCGCGCTGGAGGTCAACTCGGTCGTCACCGACACCCCCGACGGCACCCGGCTCCAGGCCGCCTTCATGTTCCCCACCGGGGTCCTCACCCGCGAGCGGACCGCCGAACTGGCCGCGCTGTGGGTCGAGGTGCTGCACGGCATGGCCGCCCACGCCGACGGTCCCGGGGCGGGCGGGCTCACCCCCTCCGACGCCCCGCTGGTCCCGGTGCGCCAGGCCGAGATCGACGCGTGGGAGGAACGCTACGGCCGCCTCGTCCAGGTGTGGCCGCAGGCCCCCGGCCAGTCCGGCATCCAGTTCCAGGCGGCCCTGGCCGACGGCGCCTTCGACGTCTACCACATGCAGTTCGTCCTGCACCTGAGCGGACACGTCGACCCGGCGCGCATGCGGGCGGCCGGACAGGCGCTCCTCGACCGGTACCCCAACCTGCGCTCCGCCTTCCTCGCCGGAGCCGACGGCGATCCGGTCCAGGTCGTCGCGGAGCACGTCGAGGTGCCCTGGCGCCACCTGGACCTGAGCGGTCTGGGCGAGGCGGAGGCGGACGCCGAGCTGAACCGGGTCCTCGCCGCCGACCGGGCCGACCAGCTCGACCCCGCCCGGCCGCCCCTCTTCCGCCTCGCCCTGCTCACCCGCGGGCCGCACACGGCGAAGCTCCTGATCACGGCCCACCACACCCTCTTCGACGGCTGGTCCTCACCCCTGGTGATCAAGGACCTGGTCCGGCTGTACGCCGGCACCGAGGAGCTCGCACCCGTCCGCGGCTACGGGGACTACCTCGGCTGGCTCTCCCGCCAGGACCGGGACGCCTCCGCCGCCCGGTGGCAGCGCGAGCTCGACGGGTTCGAGCAGCCGACCCTGCTGGCCGCGGGCCTGCCCGACCGGGGCGGGGCCTCCCGCCTCGGCCGGGTCGAGGTCCCGCTGTCGATCGACCAGGGACGCGAACTCGCCCGCCGCGCGGCCGGACTCGGCGTCACCCTCAACACGCTCCTCCAGGGCGCGTGGGCCGTCCTGCTCTCCAAGCTGACCGGGCAGCGGGACGTGGTGTTCGGCGCCGCGGTCAACGGCCGCCCGGCCGACCTGGCCGGCTCGGACGAAATGGTCGGCCTGTTCATCAACACCCTGCCGACCCGGGTGGTCTGCCGGCCCGGACAGACCGTCGGCGAGGTCATCGCCGACCTCCAGGACCGGCAGATCTCCCTGCTCGACCACCACTACTACGGACTGGCCGACATCCAGCGCGGCGTCGGCCTGCCGGCCCTGTTCGACACGATCGTCGTCTTCGAGAACTACCCGATCGACCGCGAGGGCATCGTCGAGGCGAACGACTCGGCCGGCTTCACGATCGACGCCATCCGCCCCTTCGCCGGCTCCCACTACCCGCTCACCCTCAACGCCTCCGACCCCTACCTGAGGCTCTCCCTCGACTACCAGACCAACCTCTTCGACCACGGGGCCGCCGAGGAGATCGCCGCCCGCCTCGTCCGCGTCCTGGAGCAGGTGCTCGAAGACCCCGGGCGGACCGTCGGCGCGCTGGAAGTGCTCTCGCCGCGCGAGCGGGACCGGCTGCTCGGCGAGGTCAACGACACCGCCGCCGACGTCGCCCCGGACACCCTGCCCGGCGCGTTCGAGGCCCAGGTGGCACGCGACCCCGACCGGGTGGCCCTGATCGGCGAGCACGAGACCCTGACGTACGGGGAGTTCAACCGGCGCGCCAACCGGCTCGCGCACTGGCTGATCGAGCGGGGCGCGGGCCCCGAGCGGCTCGTCGCCGTGCGCATCCCGCGCTCCGTCGACCTGATGGTGGCGATCTACGCCGTCGTCAAGGCCGGAGCCGCCTACGTACCGGTGGACACCGAACTGCCCGAGGACCGGGTGCGCCACGTCCTGGACGGCGCGCGGCCGCTGCTGGTCCTGGACGGCGACCTGCCGGACGTCTCCGGCCTGCCGGACACCGACCCGCGGCGCGCGCTGTCGCCCGACCACGCCGCGTACGTCATCTTCACCTCGGGCTCCACCGGCGGCCCCAAGGGCGTGCAGGTCGCCCACCGCGCCATCATGAACCGGCTCGCGTGGGGCCTCGCCCACTTCGGCGTCGGCCCCGAGGACCGGGTGCTGCTCAGCACCACCGCGAGCTTCGACGTCTCGGTGCCGGAGCTGTTCGCGCCGCTCCAGGCCGGCGCCGCCGTGGTGATCGCCCGCCCGGACGGGCGCCGCGACCCGGCCTACCTCGCCGAGCTCATCCGGCGCGAGCGGGTGACGGGCGCCGACTTCGTGCCCTCGCTGCTCGGCGCGTTCATCGCCGAACCCGCCGCGAAGGAGTGCACCGCCCTGCGCTGGATCGAGGTCGCGGGCGAGGCGTTCCCGCCGGCGCTGGCCAACA
Organism: Streptomyces sp. NPDC048507; assembly: GCF_043199995.1. Taxonomy (NCBI): domain Bacteria; kingdom Bacillati; phylum Actinomycetota; class Actinomycetes; order Kitasatosporales; family Streptomycetaceae; genus Streptomyces; species Streptomyces sp. NPDC048507. The sequence continues at coordinate 25,678 of NZ_JBICWZ010000023.1, forward strand.
CCGTCGCCGAGGTCCTGCCGCACTGCGGGGTGCACAACCTCTACGGGCCCACCGAGGCCTCGGTGGAGGTCACCGCCCACCGGCACGTGCCCGGCGCCGACCGGGTGCCGATCGGCACGCCCGTCTGGAACACCCGGGTCTACGTCCTGGACGACGCGCTGCGGCCGGTGGCGCCCGGGGTCCCCGGCGAGCTGTACCTGGCGGGCACCGGGCTCGCCCGGGGCTACCTGGGCCGCACCGCGCTGACCTCGGGCCGGTTCGTGGCCTGCCCCTTCGGGGAGCCCGGATCGCGCATGTACCGCACCGGAGACCTGGTGCGCTGGAACCGGGAGGGCCAGGTCGAGTACATCGGCCGCACCGACTTCCAGGTCAAGATCCGCGGCTTCCGCATCGAACTGGGCGAGATCGAGAACGTCCTGGCCGCACACCCGGCCGTCGGCGCCGCCGTGGCCCTGGTGCGCGAGGACCGCCCCGGCGACCAGCGGCTCGTCGCCTACGTGGTGCCCGCCGACGCGCCGGCGGCCGGCGGCGGCCCGGACCCGGCGGCCCTGACGGCCCTGGCCCGTGAGCGGCTGCCGGAGTACATGGTCCCCTCGGCGGTCATCGCGCTTCCCGAACTGCCCGTCACCCCCAGCGGGAAGCTCGACCGCAAGGCGCTCCCCGCCCCCGGCCACACCGAAGCCGCGGCCGGACGGGCGCCGTCCACCCCCCGCGAAGAGGTCCTGTGCCGGCTGTTCGCCGACCTGCTCGGCGTGGACGAGGTCGGCGTCGACGCCGACTTCTTCGACCACGGCGGCCACTCGCTGCTGGCCACTCGGCTGATCGGCCGCATCCGCACCGCGCTCGGCGTCGACGTCAAGGTCACCACCGTCTTCCGTCACCCCACCGTCGCCCAGCTGGCGGTCCAGATCGGCGACGCGGCCGCCTCGGACCGTCCCCCGCTGCGCCCCACGCTCGGCCAGATGACCGTATCGGAGACGCGTCGATGATCCCGCTGTCCTTCGCCCAGCGCCGGATGTGGTTCCTCCACCACCTGGAGGGCCCGAGCTCGACCTACAACATCCCCTTCGTGCTGCGCCTGGACGGGCCGCTGGACACGGCGGCCCTGCACGCGGCGGTCACCGACGTCGCCAACCGCCACGACAGCCTGCGTACGCTGATCGCCGAGGACGCGGACGGCACGCCCGAACAGCTGATCCTGCCCCCGCACGACACCGCCCCCGCCTTCCTGGTGGCCGACGTGAGCGCGGACGCGGTGGACGCCGCCCTGCACGAGAGCGTCTCGCGGGGATTCGACCTGGAGACGGAACTCCCGCTGCGCACCACCGTCCTGCGGGTCTCCCCGCAGGAGCACGTCCTGGCGTTCGTCTTCCACCACATCGCCGCGGACGGCTCCTCGATGGGGCCCTTCCTGCGGGACCTGGTGTCCGCGTACACGGCCCGCCTCGACGGCGGCGCACCGCGCTGGGAGCCGCTGCCGGTCCAGTACAAGGACTACACGCTGTGGCAGCGCCGGCTGCTGGGCGAGGACGGCGGCGAGGAGGGCGTCGCCGCCCCGCAGCTCGCCTACTGGGAGAAGGAGCTGGACGGGGTCCCGCAGCCCATCGAGCTCCCCCTGGACCGGCCCCGGCCCCGGGTGGCCGGCCACCGCGGCGGCCACGTCGACTTCCTGCTGGAGTCCGACGTGGTCGCGGCCCTCGGCAAGCTGGCCGCCGGGCACGGCGCCACCCTGCCGATGGCCGCCCAGGCCGCACTGGCCGTCCTGCTGGGCAAGCTCGGCGCGGGCGAGGACGTCACGATCGGCAGCCCCATCGCGGGCCGCACCGACGAGGCCCTGACCGATCTCATCGGATTCTTCGTCAACACCTGGGTGCTGCGCGCCGACCTGTCGCACGGACCGTCCTTCGGCGAGGTCCTGGAGCAGGTGCGGGACAAGGCCCTCGCCGCGTACGACAACCAGGACGTCCAGTTCGAACGGCTGGTGGAGCTGCTCGACCTGGAGCGGTCCACCTCCTACCCGCCGCTGTTCCAGGTGATGCTGGCCTGGCAGTTCGTGTGGCCGGACATCGAGATCCCCGGACTGCGCGTCACCCCCCTCGCCGTGGGCACCGCCACCGCCAAGTTCGACCTGTACTTCAACATCGTCCCGGACGCCTCCGGCCGCGCCCACGGCCGCCTGGAGTACGCGGCCGACCTGTTCGACCCCGCGACGGCCGCCGCGATCGCCGACCGCTTCGTGCGCGTCCTGGAGCGGGTCGCCGCCGACCCGGACGTACGGATCGCCGACATCGACGTCCTCGCCGCCGGCGAACGGACCTGGCTGCTGCGCACGGTCAACGACACGGCCGAGCCGGGCCCCGGAACCGACCTGACGGGCGCGCTCTCCCACCACGCGCGCACCACGCCCGGGGCGCTGGCCGTCGCCGCCGAGGACACCTCCCTGACCTACGCCGAGCTGGAGGAGCGGGCCAACCGGCTCGCGCACTGGCTGATCGGCCGCGGCGTGCGGCCGGAGTCGCTGGTGGCCGTCCGCCTGCCCCGCGGCGCGGACCTCGTCGTCGCCCTGCTGGCCGTGCTGAAGGCCGGCGCCGCCTACCTCCCGGTCGACCCGGACCACCCGGCGTCCCGCATCGCCCACATCCTCGACGACGCCCGCCCCGCGCTCGTGCTCGACCCCGCGACGCTGGCCGGCGCGGACCTCGCCCGCTGCCCCGCCTCCGCGCCCGCCCCGCGCGTGCACCCGCAGAACACCGCGTACGTCATCTACACCTCGGGCTCGACCGGCACGCCGAAGGGCGTCGCGATCCCGCGCGGCGCGCTGGCGAACTTCCTGGCCACGATGGGCCGCAGGGTCCCGCTCTCACCCGCCGACCGCTGGCTCGCGGTGACGACGGTCTCCTTCGACATCGCCGCCCTGGAGCTGTACCTGCCGCTGGTCTCGGGAGCGGCGGTGGTCCTCGCGGACAAGGACACCGTCACCGATCCGGCGGCCGTCGCCCGGGCCCTGCGCCGCCACGCCGTCACCGTCGTCCAGGCCACCCCCGCGTTCTGGCAGGTCCTGGCGGCGCACGAGCCGGCCGCCCCGCGGGGGCTGCGGATCCTGGTCGGCGGCGAGGCCCTGCCGCCCCGGCTGGCCGACGTGCTGGCCGGCGGCGCCGCGCAGGTGCTCAACGTCTACGGGCCCACCGAGACCACGATCTGGTCGACCACGGCGCCCGTCGCGGAGGGCGGCGCCGTCACGATCGGCGGGCCGCTGGGCAACACCGGGGTCTACGTCCTCGACCCCGCGCTGCGGCCCGTCCCGCGCGGGGTGCGCGGCGAGCTGTACATCGCCGGAGACGGCCTCGCCCGGGGCTACTTCGGCCGCCCCGGCCTGACCGCCGACCGGTTCGTGCCCTGCCCCCACGGCCCCGCCGGAAGCCGGATGTACCGCACCGGGGACCTGGTGCGCTGGGGCCGCGACGGCGCCCTGGAGTACGTCGGGCGCACCGACTTCCAGGTGAAGGTCCGCGGTTTCCGCATCGAGCTCGGCGACATCGAACACGCCCTGGCCGGACACCCCGGCGTGGCCCGCGCCGTGGTCGTCGTCCGCGAGGACGCGCAGGACGGCCAGGACGGCCAGGACGGCCAGGACGGCCAGGACGGCCAGGGCACGCAGGACACCAAGCGCGTCGTCGGCTACGTCGTGCCCGCCTCCGACGACCCCGGGGCGATCGGCCCGCTGCTCGCCGAACTGCCCGCCCACCTGCGCGGGCGGCTGCCCGACTACATGGTGCCCGCCGCGCTCGTGCCGCTCGCGCGGATACCGCTGACCCCGGCCGGCAAGGTCGACCGGCGGGCGCTGCCCGCGCCGGACCACACCCGGGCGCCGGCGGGCCGCGCACCGCGCGGCCCGCACGAAGAGGCCTTCCACGCCCTGTTCGCCGGCGTCCTCGGCCTGCCCGCGGTCGGCGTCGACGACGACTTCTTCACCATCGGCGGAGACAGCATCCGCTCCATCCAGGTCGTCGTACGGGCCAGGGCGCTCGGCATCGCCGTCAGCACCCGCGAGGTCTTCGAGCACCGCACGGTGGCCCGCCTCGCGGAACTGACCGACGGCCGGGCCGGGGAGGCGGTGACCCTCGCCGAACTGCCCGGCGGCGCCGTCGGCACCGCCCCGCTGTCCCCGGCGGCGGCGCGGCTCCTCGCGCGCGGCGGCGACATCGGCCGGCTGTCCGTGTCCACCCTGCTGACCCTGCCCGGGGACATTGACCGCACCGGCCTGCTCGCCACGCTGCGGGCCGTACTGGACCGGCACGGCGTGCTGCGCTCCCGCCTGGAGCGCACCGCCGGGGCCCTGCGCATCGCCCCGCCCGGCACCGTCGACGCGGCCGCGCTGCTGCGGGAGGTCCCCGGCGACACCGACGCGCACGCCGCACTGGACGCGGCCGCCGGCCGGCTGGACCCGGACGCGGGCGTCATGGCGCAGTTCGTCCGCTTCACCCGCGCCACCGGCCCGGACCGGCTGCTGATCGTGCTGCACCACCTCGTCGCCGACGGGACGTCGTGGCGGATCCTGCTGCCCGACCTGGCCGAGGCCTGGCAGCGGGTCCGCGACGGCCGCCCGCCGCGGCCCGCCCCGGCGGGCACCTCGTGGCGCCGCTGGGCGCACGCCCTGACCGAGGCGGCGGCCGACCCGCAGCGGGCGGCCCGCGAACTCCCGCTGTGGCAGGAGGTCCTCGGCACCGAGGAACCCGTGCTCGGAGCCCGGCGGCCCGACCCGGCGCGCGACGTCGCCGCCACCGTGGACACCGTACGGATCACCCTCCCGGCCGGCCCCACCGAGACCCTGCTGACCACGCTGCCCGAGGCCTTCCGGGCCGGCCCCGAGGACGCCCTGCTGGCCGGGCTCGCCCTGGCGGTGGCCCACTGGCGCCAGGAGCGCGGCGTGCCCGCCTCCCCGACGCTGGTGTGCCGCGAGGGCGAGGGCCGCGAGGAAGGGCTCGCGCCCGGCGCCGACCTGTCGCACACGCTCGGCCGGTTCGGCGCCCCCCACCCGGTGCGCCTGGACCTGACCGGCGTCGACGTGGCCGCCGCCCTCACCGGCGGGCCGGCCGCCGGCCGGGCCGTCAAGGCCGTCAAGGAGCAGCTGCGGGCGGCGCCGGACCACGGCGCCGGCTACGGCCTGCTGCGCCACCTCAACCCGGCCACGGCCGCCGCACTGGCCACCGGGACCGAACCGCAGATCGGCTTCACCTACCGCGGCCGGAGCGCTCCCCCCGCCACCCCAGAGGACCTGCGCGGCGGCCGGGGCTGGACCCCGGACACCGCCCACCGGGACCTGAGCGCGGACCCCGGCCCGGACCTGCCGGTGCCGTCCGCGCTGGAGATCGACGCGGTGGCCGTCCCCACCCTCGAGGGCACGGAGCTGACCGCCTCCCTCGCCTTCCCCACCGGGGTGCTCACCCGCGCGGAGGTGAGCGAGCTGGCCGCACTGTGGGTCCGGGCCCTGACCGCCCTGGCCCGGCACGCCACGTCCCCCGGCGCGGGCGGACTGACCCCGGGCGACGCACCCCTGACCGAGGTCGGCCAGCGGGAGATCGACGCCTGGGAGACCCGGTTCGGCGCCCTGGCCGAGATCTGGCCGGCGACCCCGGCACAGTCCGGGATGCTCTTCCACACCGCGCTCGCCGGATCCTCCTTCGACCCGTACCACATGCAGATGGTCTTCCACCTCGACGGCACGGTCGAGGCGGAACGGATGCGCCGCGCCGGGCAGGCCCTGCTGGAGCGACACCCCAACCTGCGCGCCGCCTTCGTGGACCGCGCCGACGGAGACGTCGTCCAGGTGGTCCCGGCCCGGGCGGCCGCCCTGCCCTGGCGGCACCTCGACCTGACCGCCGCCGACGCGGCCGCCCGCGAGGCGACGTTCGAGGGGTTCCTCGCCGAGGACCGGGCCGCCCACTTCGACACCGGCGCCCCGCCCCTGATGCGGCTCGCGCTCGTCCTGCTCGAACCCGGCCGCGCCGAACTCGTGATGACCTGCCACCACGCGCTCCTCGACGGCTGGTCCCTGCCCCTGCTGATGCGCGACCTGCTGCTGCTCTACGCCTCCCACGGCGACGGGGCCGCCCTGCCCGCCGCGCCCGGCTACGGCGACTTCCTGTCCTGGCGCGCCGGACAGGACGAGGCGCGGTCCGCGCGGGCATGGGCGGAGGAACTCGACGGCGTCCGGGAACCGACCCTGCTCGCCCCCGCCCCCGCCCCCGGTTCCGGGACCGCGGCCGGGCAGGGCGTCGGCGAGATCGAGGTCGCGCTCCCCGCCGACGAGGCCCGCGCCCTGGCCCGGCAGGCCGCCGGATGGGGCGTCACCGTCAACACCCTCGTCCAGGGCGCCTGGGCGCTGCTCCTCGGCCGCCTCACCGGCCGCCGGGACGTGGTCTTCGGCGCCACCGTCTCCGGGCGCCCGCCCGCCGTGCCGGACGTCGACTCGATGGTCGGCAACTTCATCAACACCCTCCCCGTACGGGTCGGCTACGCACCCGGCGACACCGTCGCCGAGGTCCTCACCCGCCTCCAGGGCCGCCAGGCCGCCCTCCTGGAGCACCACCACCACGGGCTCACCCAGATCCAGCGGGCCGCCGGCCTGCCCCGCCTCTTCGACACCCTGGTCGTCTTCGAGTCCTACCCCGTCGACCGGGAGGGCCTGGGCGCCGCCGCCGAGGCCGCCGACGGCATCGCCGTCACGGGCCTGCGCCCGTCCACCGCCACCAACTACCCGCTCGCCCTGATGGCGGCGGCCGACCCGCACCTGACGTTCCTCCTCCAGTACGCGCCGGACTCCTTCGGCCGCGGCGCGGCCGAGTCGATCGCGGCCCGGCTCGTCCGCATCCTGCGGCAGCTGGCCGCCACCCCGGGGCTCCGCGTCGCGGACATCGACGTACTGGACGCGGCCGAACGCGAGCGCCTGCTCGTCGAGCCCCACGCCGGCGCCGTCACCGCCCCGGACGTCACCGTCCACGGCCTCGTCGAGGCCCGGGCGGCGCGGACCCCGGACGCGGTCGCCGTGGTCGCGGGCGACACCTCGCTCACCTACCGCGAACTGAACGCCCGGGCCGACCGCCTGGCGCGCGAGCTCACCGCGCGCGGCGTGGGCCCCGAGTCGCTGGTCGCCCTGTCGCTGCCGCGCTCCGCACAGCTGGTCGTCGCCCTCCTCGCGGTGCTGAAGGCGGGCGGCGCCTACCTCCCGCTCGACCCCAAGTACCCCGGCCACCGCCTCGCGGCCATCTTCGCGCAGGCCCGGCCGCACCTGGTCCTGACCGACTCCGCCACCGTCGCCGCCCTGCCGCCGCACACCGCCCCGGACGTCCTCCTCGACGCGCCCGGCCCGGCCGGTGAAGCCACCGGCCCGGCCCCGGCCGTCCACGCCCGGCAGCTGGCGTACGTGATGTACACCTCCGGCTCCACCGGCACGCCGAAGGGCGTCGCCATCACCCACGAGAACGTGGTGGGCGGCGTGCTGGAGCTCGCCCCGCGCGTGGGCATGGCACCGGGCAAGCGGCTCCTCGCGGGCACCTCCGTCAACTTCGACGTCTCGGTGTTCGAGATCTTCACCACCCTCGCCCACGGCGGCATCGTCGAACTGGTCCGGGACGTCCTCGTCCTCGGCGAACGCGACGGCTGGAGCGGCGCCGTCATCTCCACCGTGCCGTCGGCGTTCGCCGAGCTCGTCGACGACATCGCCGGGCGCACCAGCGTCGAGACGCTCGTCTTCGCGGGCGAGGCCCTGCCCTGCGCCCTCGCCGAGAAGGCGCGCGCCGCCTTCCCGGGCGTGCGCGTCGTCAACGCCTACGGGCAGAGCGAGTCGTTCTACGCCACCACCCACACCGCCTCGGGCGGCGCACCGGCCCGGGCCGGCACCGAGCCCGTCGGCACCCCGCTCGCCACCATGCGGACCTACGTCCTGGGCCCCGCCCTGGACCCCGTACCGCCGGGCGCCGTCGGCGAGCTCTACGTCGGCGGCAGCGTGGCCCGCGGCTACCACGGCCGCCCCGGCCCGAGCGCCGAACGCTTCGTCGCCGACCCGTTCGGCCCGGCCGGCGCGCGCATGTACCGCACCGGCGACCTGGCCCGCTGGAACGACGACGGCCGGCTGGAGTACGTGGGCCGCGGGGACGCGCAGGTCAAGGTGCGCGGCTTCCGCGTCGAGCCCGGCGAGGTCGAGGCCGCGCTCACCGCGCACCCCGGCGTCGGCCAGGCCGCCGTCCTCGCCCGCCCGGCGTCCGGCACCGGCACGCAGCTCGTCGCGTACGTGGTGGCGGCGGCCGGCACCGCCGCCGAGGAGCTGCGTCGGTTCGCCGCCGAGCGGCTGCCCGAGTACATGGTGCCGTCCGCCTTCGTGACCCTGGACCGGTTCCCGCTGATGCCCAACGGCAAGCTGGACCGGGCCGCCCTGCCCGAGCCGGAGTTCACCGGCGCCCCCTACCGGGCGCCCCGCAACGCCCGCGAGGAGAGCCTGGCCGCGCTGTTCGCCGAGGTCCTCGGCCTGGACCGGGTCGGCATCGACGACAGCTTCTTCGAGCTCGGGGGACACTCCCTGCTCGCCACCCGGCTGATCAGCCGGGCCCGCACCGCGCTGGGCACCGAGATCCCCATCCGCAAGGTCTTCGACCTGCCGACGGTGGCCGCGCTCGCCGCGTGGCACGAGGAATCCGCCGCTCCCCGCCGCCCCAGTCTCCGCCAGATGTTCGCCTGAGGAGTGAAGCAATGATTCCGCTGTCATTTGTGCAACGCCGCACCTGGTTCCTGCACCAGCTGGAGGGCGCGGAGACCTGGAACGTGTCGGCGGCGTTCCGGCTGACCGGGCCACTGGACGAGGACGCCCTGCTCGCCGCGCTCCGCGACATCGTCGACCGGCACGAGGTCCTGCGCACCACCTACCTCACCGACGACGACGGCGAGCCCCACCAGCTGATCCTCCCGGCCGCGCGGGCGGCGGAGCAGGTGCGCGTGCCGGTGCTCGACGTCACCCCCGAAGGCGTCGCCGCCGCGGTCGACGAGACCGTCGCGCACTGGTTCGACCTGACGGCCGAAATCCCGCTGCGGGCCCGCCTGCTGCGCTCCGGGCCCGAGGAACACGTCCTGGTGCTGGTCATCCACCACATCGCCTCGGACGGCAGCTCCGGCGCGCCGCTGGCCCGCGACCTCGCCGCGGCCTACAACGCGCGCCGCGCCGGCCGGGCCCCGGGGTGGGAGCCGCTGCCCGTGCAGTACAAGGACTACACGATGTGGCAGCGCGAGGTGCTCGGCGACCTCGCCGACCCGGACAGCCTCGGCGCCCGGCAGATCGCCTACTGGCGCAAGGAACTGGCCGGGGTCCCGCAGCCGCTCGACCTGCCGCTGGACCGGCCGCGGTCCGCGGAGGCGGGCACGGACGGCGACGCGGTCCCCATCCCGGTGCCCGCGCGGGTGATGACCGGCCTGCAGAAGCTGGCCGACGGGCGCGGGCTGACCATGTCGATGGTCATGCAGGCCGCGCTCGGCGTCCTGCTGAGCAAGCTCGGCGCGGGCGAGGACATCCCCATCGGCACCCCCATCGCCGGGCGGACCGACGAGGCGCTGAACGACCTCATCGGCTGCTTCGTGAACAACCTCGTCATCCGCATGGACCTGTCCGGCTCCCCGACCTTCGCGAGCCTGCTCGCCCAGGTCCGCGACAAGGCGCTCACCGCCTACGAGCACCAGGACGTGCCGTTCGAGGTGCTCGTCGAGCAGCTCAACCCCGACCGCTCCGCCGCCTACCGGCCCTTCTTCCAGGTGATGTGCGGCTGGCAGAACACCGAGAAGTGGTCCCTGGAGCTCGACGGGCTCGACGTGGAGTACCGCCAGGCACTCCTGGCGACCACCCAGGTCGACGTGTTCTTCAGCATGACCACGGACGAGACCGGCGCGCTGCGCGGCGACATCTCGTACTCCACCCAGCTCTTCGACCGGGACACGGTCGAGGACATGGCCGCCCGCTACGCGCGGGTCCTGGAGCAGCTGGCCGCCGACCCCGGCATGCCCGTCGGCGACGTCGACGTGCTGCTCGCGGGCGAGCGCGAGCGGCTGGAGGAGGTCAACGACACCGCGGAACCGACGCTGGACGACGGGATCGCCGGCGCCCTGCGCCACTGGGCGCGGACCGACCCGCAGGCACCCGCCCTGATCGCCGAGGAGGAGACGCTCAGCTACGCGGAGCTGGAGGCGCGCTCCAACCGGCTGGCGCACTGGCTGGTCGAGCGCGGGGTGCGCGCCGAGTCGCTGGTCGCCGTCGCCCTGCCCCGCACCGCGAACCTGCCGGTGGCACTGCTCGCCGTGCTGAAGGCCGGCGGCGCGTACGTGCCGATCGACCCGGAACACCCCCGCTCCCGGACCGACTTCGTCCTCGGGCAGGCGAAACCGGCGCTGGTGCTCGACGCCGACGCCCTGGCCGCCGCGGACTACGCCCACCACCCGGACACGCCGCCCGAGGTCGGCGTCCGCGCGGACAACACCCAGTACGTGATCTACACCTCCGGCTCCACGGGCACCCCCAAGGGCGTGAGCGTCCCGCGCGGCGCGGTCGCCAACTTCCTGGCCGCGGCCCGGCGCCGGTTCCCGCTGGCACCGGGGGAGCGGATGCTGTGCGCCACCACCGTCTCCTTCGACATGGCCAACACCGAGCTGTACCTCCCGTTCGTCTGCGGCGCCACCATGGTCCTGGCGAAGAAGGACGCCGTCACCGACCCGTCGGCCGTCACCGCGCTGCTCCGCCGCCACGGGGTCGGCGTCGTCCAGGCCACGCCCGGCTTCTGGCAGATGCTGCTGACGCACGAGCCGCAGGCCGCGAAGGGCCTGCGGATCATCACCGGCGCCGAGGCCGTGCCCGTGCGGCTGGCCGAGACACTGGCCGGGCAGGCCGCCGAGGTCGGCAACTGGTACGGGCCGTCCGAGACGACGACCTGGTCGACCATGGCGCCCGTGAAGGCCGGGGCGGGCGTGGCGATCGGCCTGCCCGTCGGGAACACCCGGGTGTACGTGCTCGACGCGCGGCTGCACCCCGTGCCGCGCGGCGTCCGGGGCGAGCTGTACATCGCGGGCGCCGGAGTGGCCCGCGGGTACCAGGACCGGCCGGAGCTGACCGCCGAACGGTTCGTGGCGAACCCCTTCGGCCCGGCCGGCGCGCGGATGTACCGCACCGGGGACCTGGTGCGGTGGAACAGGGACGGCCTGCTGGAGTACCTGGAGCGCACCGACCACCAGGTCAAGGTCCGCGGCTTCCGCATCGAGCTGGGCGAGATCGAGCACGTGCTGGCCGGGCACCCCGGCGTGGCCCGGGCGGCGGTCGTGGTGCGCGAGAGCGCCCAGGGCGACAAGCGCGTCGTGGGCTACGTGGTGCCCGCGGCCGGAGCCGGCTCCGGCGCCGCGGTGGACGGGCTGCTCGCCGAGCTGGACGGACACCTGCGCGACCTGCTCCCCGAGTACATGGTGCCCGCCGCGCTGATCCCCCTGGAGCGGATCCCGCTGACCGCGAACGGCAAGCTCGACCGGCAGGCCCTGCCGTCGGAGCACACCCCCGCCGTCAGCGGGCAGGCGCCCCGCAACTCCTTCGAGGAGAAGCTGTGCGCCGTCTTCGGCGAACTGCTCGACAAGCGGCACGTCGCCGTCGACGACGACTTCTTCGCGCTCGGCGGCCACTCGCTGCTGGCCACCCGGCTCAGCGTCCGCATCCGCAAGGAGTTCGACGTCGACCTCCCGCTGCGGACGATCATCAAGTTCCCCACGGTGGCCGAACTCGCCGCGCTGCTCCTCGCCGGAGCCGTACCCGACGAGGTCGCCGATCCGTTCGGGGTCGTGCTCCCCCTCAACAGCGACCCGGGCACCGGCAAGAAGCCCCTGTGGTTCTTCCACGGCGGCGGCGGCCTGGGCTGGGCCTACTTCAGCTTCGTGACGCACGTGCGCGACCGGGCGGCCTACGCCCTGCAGTCCCGCGGCGCCGACGGCGCGCAGCCGCTGGTGGAGTCGGTCGAGGAGATGGTCGACCACTTCATCGAAGAGATCCTCGCGGTGCAGCCGCAGGGCCCCTTCAACCTCATCGGCTGGTCCTACGGCGGCACCCTCGTCCAGGCCATCGCCGAGGGTCTGGACCGGCGCGGGCACGAGATCGCCCTCACCGCCATCCTGGACTCCCAGCCGGGCGGCCAGGGCTGGAGCGAGATCCACCGCAACAAGACCGTGGCGGACTACCGGGGCGAACTGGAGGAGTTCTTCGGCCAGTACATCGGCACCGGGAACCAGCAGGACTTCCTGGACGCCATGGCCGGGGTCCTCGCCAACAACACCAACCTGATGATGGACTGGGAGTCCCCGGTCTACCGCGGCGACGTGGTCTTCTTCCACGCCACGCTCAAGGACGAGATGTACGCCCACCTGTGGAAGCCGTACGTCCTCGGCACGATCGAGGAGCACGACGTGGCCGCCACCCACCACGAGATGAACCTGCCCGGCCCCGTGGCCGAGGTCTTCGAGGTCCTGAACCGCAAGCTGGCGGACCTGGCCTGAGCGGAGCCCGGCGGGCCCGGTCCATGTCAACGAACCACCGAACGGATGATTGGGGTTGGTCGGGGTGTCAGAACCCGGCACGTCCAGGGAACACGGGGACCGGACCACGCTGCTGTGCGTGCCCTTCGCGGGAGCGGGTCCCTCCTTCTTCCACCCGTGGCGCGAGCCGGCCGCCGGCCGGTGGCGCCTGGCCTGCGTCGAGCTGCCCGGACGCGAGCGGCGGATCATGGAGGAGCCGTACCGGGACGTCTACGAAGCGGCCAAGGGCTCGGTCGACGACATCGTCGCCGACCTCGGCGAGGGCGCCCGCACCGTCCTGTTCGGGCACAGCCTGGGCGCGGTGCTCGCCTACGAGCTGGTCCACCTGCTCACCGCGCGCGGCGTGCACGTCGAACGGCTGGTCGTCAGCGGTTCGCCGGGCCCCTGGACCCAGCGCGAGCGGCGGGCGGCGGGCCTGCCGGACGAGGAGTTCCTCGCCCGGGTCGAGGAGTTCGCCGGATTCCGCCACGAGGCCCTGGACCACCCGGAGATGCGCGAGCTGATCCTGCCCGTCCTCCAGGCGGACTGCGCGATGCACGAGAGCTACGTACCGAGCACCGACGTACCGGTGTCGGTGCCGGTGCTCTCGCTGCGCGGCAGCGACGACGGCCTGGTCACCGCGGACGAGGCCCGCCAGTGGGAGGCGGCGACCACGGCCGGATTCGGCTACGCGGAGTTCCCCGGCGACCACATGTACCTGGTCGACGCCGGGCCCGCGGTGCTGGACGCCATCGGGGCGTGGTCCGCCGAAGGCGCGGAGGAGGCGGCGAAGGCTGCGCGGGCATGAGGAGCGCGGCCATTTCGGTCCGCGGGCTGCGCAAGGCGTACGGCGACCACGTCGTCCTCGACGGAGTCGACTTCGCCGTCGCCACGGGATCGGTCTTCTCCCTGCTCGGCGCGGCCGGTGCGGGCAAGACCACCACGCACGAAGTCCTGACGACGCTGCGGCGGCCGGACGCCGGAACGGTGCGGATCGCGGGGCACGACGTGGCGACCGCGACCGGGCGGGTGCGCGCGGCGATCGGGGTGAGCGGCCGGACCGCCGCCGTGGACGGCCTGCTCACCGGCCGGGAGAACCTGCGGCTGATGGCCGACCTGCGGCGCGTGCCCCGCGCCGGCCACCGGGTCGCGCGGCTGCTGGAACGCTTCGACCTGGTGGACGCGGCCGACGAGCGGGCCTCGGCCTACGCCCCCGGCGCGCGCCGCAGGCTGGACCTGGCGATGACGCTCGTCGGCGACCCCCAGGTGCTCTTCCTGGACGAGCCGACGAGCGGACTCGATCCGCCCGGCCGCCGCACGGTGTGGGGCATCGTCCGCGAACTGGTCTTCGAGGGCACCACCGTTTTCCTCACCACCCGCCACCTGGAGGAGGCCGACCAGCTCGCCGACCAGATCGCGGTGCTCCACCGGGGACGGCTGACCGCCCGGGGCACCCCCGAGGAGCTCAGGCGCCGGATCCCTGCCGCCCACGTCCGCCTGCGCTTCGCCGACCCGTACGACCTCGACGCGGCGGCGCGGGTCCTCACGGGGGCGGCGCGCGACGACGCGGAACTGACCCTGCGGGTGCCGGGCGACGGCGAGACCAGGACGCTGCGGGACCTGCTGGACCGGCTCGCCCTCCACTCCGTCGACGCCCTGGAGTTCTCGGTGCACCGGCCCGGCCCCGACGAGGTGCTCCGCGCCCTGACCGGGAACCCGGGCGACGCACCCCCCGGCCGGGAGGCGGCCCTGCGGTGACCACCTCGCCCGCGCCGCCGCCCGGCCCGGCCGGCCCGCCGCGCCGCACCCCGCGCCGCCCGTCGCGCGCCCGGCTCAGTCCCGCGCGGCCGGACCGCACCAGGCGGTGAGGGCGGCGCGCAGCCCCGAGACGTCGCCCGCGTCGTCGGCCGCCCAGGCCACGTGACCGTCCGGGCGGACGAGCAGCGCGGCCGGCGCGGGCACCTCGCCCACGGCCGGGACGGGCCAGAAGTCCTCCTCGCTGCGCGCCCCGACGAGGTCGACGCGGCCGGCCCAGCCGCGGACGGCGTCCGCGAGCCCGGCGCCGCCGCCCCCCAGGTCCAGCAGGACGGGCCGGCCGGCGTGCAGCAGCGCGTGGACGCGGGTGTCCCCGCCGGGCGTCTTCAGCCCGGCGTCGGGGACCCGGCGGCCCGCCAGCCGGTGGTCCGCGTCGGCCGGATAGCGGATGTCCAGGGCGGTCAGCATGCCGCGCAGGTGCGCGTTGACGTCGTCGAAGACCATGAGCGAGCCGAACACCTCGCGCAGCGCGTCGGCCTGCGGTCCCGGGCGGGCCAGCGCCGACTGCGCCCGGGTGTTGTGCAGCACGCGCGCCCCCACGGGGTGGCGCTCGGCGTGATAGCTGTCGAGCAGGCTCTCCGGCGCCCGGCCGCACACCACCGAGGCGAGCTTCCAGCCCAGGTTGACCGCGTCCTGCACCCCCATGTTCAGACCCTGCCCGCCGGCCGGGAAGTGGATGTGCGCCGCGTCGCCCGCCAGCAGCACCCGGCCCTGCCGGTAGCGGGCGGCCTGCCGGGCGGCGTCGTTGAACCGGGACACCCAGCGCGGGCTGTGCATGCCGTAGTCGGTGCCCGCCAGCCGGACCAGCGATTCCCGCAGCTGCTCGAAGGTGGTCGGCTCGTCGCGGTCCACCACCCGGTCGTACTCGGAGGTGATCACCCGGAACCAGCCCGGCTCGAAGGCGATCGCCGAGAAGTCCCCGCCCGCGCAGCGCCGCACCCACACGTAGTCCTCGGTCAGACCGGGCAGCTCGACGTCGCCGATCAGCGCGGTCATCGTCGCCGGGGTGCCGGGGAAGTCGATGCCCGCGAGCCTGCGCACCGCGCTGCGCCCGCCGTCGCAGCCCACGAGGTAGCGGGCGCGCAGCGTCGCGGCGTCCGGCCTCCCGGTGTTCAGCGCGACGCTCACACCGCTCCCGTCCTGGACGATCCCGCACACCTCGGCGGACCGGCGCACCCGCACGCCGAGCTCGGCGGCCCGCTCCTCCAGCAGCCGCTCGATCGCGGACTGCAGGATCATCAGCGGATAGGGGTGCCTCGACTCGGACTCGTCGAATTCCAGATAAAGACCCGAGAAATGCCCGACCGGCTGCAGTTCGCCGGCCTCCAGGAAACGCTCCAGGATTCCGCGCTGGTCCAGCACCTCCAGGGTCCGCGCATGCATTCCGCCGGCCCGCGATTCGCCCGTCGGCTCCGCGAGCCGCTCGACGACCAGCACCTCCACACCCGCCAGCCGCAGCTCACAGGCGAGCATCAGGCCGGTCGGCCCGGCCCCCGCGATCACCACGTCCGCATCCACACCGGTGTCTTCCACGTCGTTCCCCCTCACTCCACTGAGCCTCTAACGTCCTTGAATCACCCCCACGTTCACTGAACGCGGATCAGGCGGTCAAGGAACACCGGGCCGCGGCGGGACGGACGGCGGCCGGACTCGCCGTCCCGCCGGCGGGACGGATCCGGGCCCCGCACGCAGCCCGCGGGCCCGCGCTCAACCCCTCCGGCCGGCGCGCACCGGCCGCCGCCCGCCACGGTGTGCGCGGACGTGAATTCACGCGACCCTCCATTCGGCTCTTCAGGAAATGCGTCTCGCCGGCGGGACGGCGCGAAAGGGCCCCACGGGCCGAAAAGGACGCGAGCGGGCATTTCCCGGTCGGCGGACGAAGGGAAGACTGGAAATGGAATCGTCGCCGCAGGCGCTCCACCCGCGGGGTGGACAGGACGAGACGGACGCCCGGCCGCAGCAGGCGCCCGCGGACACCCCGCAGCCGCTCGCCCAGCGGATCGCCGGGCTGTGGGAGCGCCACCTCGGCTCCGAGGGGATCGGTGTGGACGACGACTTCTTCACGCGCGGCGGGAACTCGCTGATCGGCATCAAGATCATCGAGCAGGTGGCGCAGGAGTACGGCGTCCAGCTGTCGGTCCGCGACTTCTACCTGGCGCAGACCCCGGCCCGCGTCGCCGCGCTGATCGAAGCGGGGAGGGCCGCGGCGTGAGGTTGACGCCCGGCCCAGGGCGGGCCGTCGACCTCGACGCCGTCGACCTCTTCGACCTCGACCTCTACTCCTCGGGCGATCCGCACCCGGTCTGGGACGCGATGCGCGCCGGGGCGCCCCTGCACCACCAGGTCCTGCCGGACGGCCGCGAGTTCTGGTCCGTCACCCGCTACGAGGACGTCCGCAGGGTCCTCGCCGACCACCGCGAGTTCACCTCGGAGCGCGGTACCGTCCCCACCCACCTCGGCACGGACGACGTCGCGGCCGGCGTCCTGATGACCTCCACCGACCCGCCCCGGCACGCCGAGGTCCGCCGCCCGCTCGGCTCCAGGCTCACCGCACGGGCGGTCGCCTCCTGGGAGGAGTCGATCCGCCGCACCGTCGCCCGCTTCCTCGAACCGGCCCTCGACGGAGAGGTCTTCGACCTCGCCGAGCAGGCCCTGCTCCTGCCGGCCATGGTCACCGGCCCGCTGCTGGGCATCCCGGAGAAGGACTGGGAGGAACTCGTCCGGCTGACCGCGATGGTGACGGCCCCCTCGGACCCGCACTTCCGGCTCGGCAGCGAGGCCGCGACCCTGGCCATCGCCCACCACGAGCTCGTCGCCTACGTCAAGGACTGGGTCCGTACCCGGCGGACCGCCGGCGAGCAGGGCGACAGCCTGCTCCACCACCTCATGGGCGTCCTGCGTCCCACCGGCGCGCCCCTGGACGACGAGGAGATCGCCCTCGACGGCTACAGCATCCTGCTGGGCGCCAACGTGACCACGCCGCACACCGTCTCGGGCACCGCCCTGGCGCTCATCGAGCACCCCGGGCAGTACGCCAAGGCGGCGGCCGACCTCTCGCTCGTCCCGAACCTGGTCGAGGAAGGGCTGCGCTGGACCTCGGCCGCCTGCAACTTCATGCGGTACGCGGTGGACGACGTCGAGATCGGCGGCGGCACCGTGCCGGCCGGCGGGGCCGTCGTCGCCTGGATCGGCTCCGCCAACCGGGACGAGACCCTCTTCCCCGACCCGCACACCTTCGACATCACCCGGGCCGGAGCCAAGCGCCAGGCCGCCTTCGGGTTCGGAGCGCACTTCTGCATCGGGGCCCCGCTCGCCCGGATGACGCTGCGCGTCTTCTTCGAGGAACTGCTGCTGCGGTTCGAGTCCATCGAGCTCGCCGGCGAACCGCAGCACCTGCGGTCGTACTTCATCGCCGGAATGACCCACCTCCCCATCGTCGGCCAGAAACGACGGACCCCATGACGACCGGATCCACCACCGCCCCCTCGCCCTGGTTCGTCCGGCCCCGGTCCGACGCCCACCCGGCCCGGCTCTTCTGCCTGCCCTTCTCCGGATCCGGGGCCTCCGCCTTCAGCGCCTGGCCGGCCGCCGTCGGCGACGCCGAGGTCTGCCCGGTGCAGTTCCCCGGCCGCGAGAACCGTCTCGGCCACCCGCACTACGGCACCTACGAGAACCTCGCCGAAGGCCTCGTCGAAGCCCTGGAACCCCTGCTGGACCGGCCCTTCGCCCTCTTCGGCCACTGCGCGGGCGCGCTGCCGGCGTACGAGGCCGTCCTGCGCCTCGCCGCCCTCGGCCTGCCCGCTCCGCAGCGCCTCTTCGTCTCGGGCCAGCCGGCCCCGCACGACGCCTCGCGCGACCGGATGCTCACCATGACCGAACCCGAACTGCGCGCCGAGCTGCGGGCCTTCCTGCGGGGCCGCGGGATCGAACCGCGCCCCGACATGATCGACATGGGCATGTCCGTCCTGCTGGACGACCACGCCGCCGCCGCCGCCTACCGCCGGACCGAACCGGCTCCGGTGGACTGCCCCGTCACCGTCGTGCACTGGCGCGACGACCCCGACGTCAGCCTGGAGGAGCTCCAGGGCTGGCGCCGCTACGCCGGCTCCGTCGAGTTCCGGGTGGTCGACGGCGGTCACTACGACTTCATGGACGCGCCGGACGAACTGCTGGAGCTGCTGGCCCGCCCCCGCTGAGACCCCTACCGCGCACCGCGCGCCGACCCGTACCGCCGCACGAGCCGCATGCCGAGGGAACCGGAAGGAATTCGTATGAGTGGCGCAGCCGCCGACATCGCCGTCATCGGCATGTCGTGCCGCTTTCCCGGAGTGGACGGCCTGGAGGGGTTCTGGCGCTTGCTGGCCGACGGCGGGTCGACCGTCGGACAGTTCCCCGACCACCGGGCGCCCGGCTCGGCGTACGCGTCCCATCCGGACGGGGCCACCCTGAAGACGGGTTCGTACTTCGACTCCATCGACGGCTTCGACGCCGAGTTCTTCGGCACCGGCCCGGCCGAGGCGGCCGCCATGGACCCCGTGCAGCGGCTCGGGCTGGAGCTCGCCTGGGAGGCCGTCGAGGACGCCGGACTGGCCGCGGGCACGCTCGCGGGCCGCGAGATCGACGTGGTGGTCGCCACCGCGCCCTCCGGCTACGACCAGCTGCGCAGGCGCTCCGGCAGCGACCGCGACGACCACTACGCCGCGCTCGGATCGAGCGGCGCGCTGATCGCCAACCGCATCTCCGGCCTGTTCGACGTCCGCGGCATGAGCTTCTGCGCGGACTCCGGCCAGTCCTCCTCGCTCGTCTGTCTGGCCCTGGCCTGCGAACGGATCCGCGCCGGCGCCGTCGACGCGGCCATCGCGGGCGGCGTGCACCTGATCACCGACCCGGAGGCCGGACTCGCCCTGGCGAACCTGGGCGCCCTCTCGCCCGACGGCCGCTGCCGTACCTTCGACGAGCGGGCCGCCGGCTTCGTCCGCGGCGAGGGCGGGGCGTTCGTCGTCCTGAAGCGGCTCGACCTCGCCGAGGCCGACGGCGACCACGTGTACGCGGTGGTGCGCGGCTGGGGCGTCGGCAGCGGCGGCGCCTCCAGCCGGATGCCCGACCCGAGCCCCGAGGGCCAGGCGGCCGCCGTACTGGCCGCCCTGGAGCGGGCCGGCGTCCCCTTCGACGGCGTCGACTACGTCGAGGCCCACGGAACCGGCACCCGCATGGGCGACCCCGCCGAGATCGCCGGCCTGCGCGAGGTGTTCCGGCGGACCGGACGCGCACGCCCCCTGGTGATCGGCTCCGCGAAGACCAACGTCGGCCACCTGGAGCCGGCCGCGGGCCTGGTCGGCCTCGTCAAGGCGGCGCTCTGCGTGGACCGCGGCCTGCTGGTGCCGAGCCTGAACTTCCGCACCCCCAACCCCCGCATCCCCGACTTCCACCGGGACTTCGACGTCCCGCGCACCCCGCGGCCCTGGCCGGACACCGGCGGGCGGCCGCGCCGCGCGGGCGTGTCGGCCTTCGGCATGGGCGGCACCAACGCCCACGTGATCCTCGAACAGGCCCCCGGACGCCCGGCACGGCCCCGCCCCGGGCGGGCGGACGAGGGCCCCGGCGCCGCCCGCGTCCTGCCGTGGGTGCTCTCGGCGCGCTCGGAGCCGGCCCTGCGGGAGCAGGCCGCCCGGCTGCGGGACCTCGTCGCCGCGGACGCCTCGCTCGCGCCCGCCGACATCACCCACTCCCTGCTCACGACGCGCACCCGGTTCGCGCACCGGGCGGTCGTCCTCGGCGCCGGCCGCGAGGAAGCGCTGGCCGGTCTCGGCCTGCTGGCGGCGGGCGGCGACGCGCCGCACGCCGTCCGCGGGGTCACCACCGGCCCGGCGGCCCCGGTCGTCTTCGTCTTCCCCGGCCAGGGCTCGCAGTGGACCGGCATGGGCCGGCGGCTGTACGCCGAGTCGGAGGTCTTCCGGCGCGGGATCGACGACTGCGCCGAGGCCCTGGCCCCCTGGACGGACTGGTCGCTGGTGGACGTGGTGACCGGCGCTGAAGGGGCCGCCCCGCTGGAGCGCATCGACGTCGTCCAGCCGGCGCTGTTCGCCATGCTGGTCTCCCTCGCCCGGGTGTGGCGTTCGCTCGGGGTGACCCCCGACGCGGTGATCGGCCACTCCCAGGGCGAGATCGCCGCCGCCCACACCGCGGGCGCCTTGAGCCTGCCCGACGCGGCCCGGATCGTGGCCCTGCGGTCCCGGCTGCTCGCCACGGTCGCCGGACAGGGCGCCATGGCCGGGATCCTGCTGCCCGAAGCGCGGGTCCGCGAGCTGATGGGTCCGTGGGGCGCGCGGATCGGGATCGCCGCGGTCAACGGACCGAACTCGACCACCGTCTCGGGCGAGGGCGACGCCGTCGGGGAACTGGTCGCGGCCTGCGCCGCCCGGGGGGTGCGGGCCCGGCTCATCAAGTCGACCGTCCCCGGCCACTCGCCGCTGCTGGACCGGTTCGAGGAACCGATGACGCGGGGGCTCGCCGGGATCACCCCCCGGCCCTCGGCGGTGGCGCTCTACTCGACGGTGACCGGCGAGCCGATCGACCCCGCGGAGATGGACGCGGCCTACTGGTTCCGCAACCTGCGCCGGACGGTCCGCTTCGAAGCCGCCATGCGGCGCGTCATCGAACACGGACACGGCACCGTCATCGAGATCAGCCCGCACCCGGTGCTGCTGGTGGCGGTCGAGGAGACCGCCGACGCCCTGTCCGCCGCACCGGTGGTCGTCGGCACCCTCACCAAGGACGACGGGGGCACCGGACGGGTCCTGGCCTCCCTCGCCGAACTGCACGTACGCGGCCTGCCCGTGGACTGGGAGGCGGCCCTCGCCGCGGACCGGCCCCGCCGGATCGCCCTGCCGACCTACCCCTTCCAGCGGCAGCGGTACTGGCTGACCGCCCCCGGGGAGGGCCCCGCCCCGGCCGGGCCCGCGGCGGACCTGGGCTCGCAGGAGGCGGTGCTCACCCTGGTGTGCGCCGAGACGGCCGCGCTGCTGCGCGCCAAGGGCACGCCGGTGACGGGCGCCGCCCTGGAGGCGAGGCCGACGGACACCTTCAAGTACCTGGGCTTCGACTCCTCGCTGGCGGTGGGGCTGCGCAACCGGCTCGCCGCGGCGGCCGGCGTACGGCTCCCGGCCACCGTGGCCTTCACCCACCCCACCGCGCAGGCCCTCGCCCGCCACCTCTTCTCCCTCCTGGAACCACAGGAGCCCGGGGCCGCGCCGACGGCGCGGGAGGAACCGGCCCCGGACAGCACCGGTGACGACGACCTGTACGCGCTGATCGACCGCGGATACGTGTAACCGCGCCCGTTTTCCGAGTATCCGTAGGGGGAGGTCCCGGTGGAGGAAGTCGACAAGCTCCGTTCCTACTTGCGACGCGCCGTCGGCGACGCGCAGGAGTTGCGCGAGCGTGTGCGCGAGCTGGAGGAGTCCGCCCGCGAGCCGATCGCGGTCGTGGGTGTGGGGTGCCGTTTCCCCGGCGGGGTGACGTCCCCCGAAGGGCTGTGGGGAGTCGTGTCCGGCGGCGTGGACGCCGTCGGCGACTTCCCCCGCGACCGGGGCTGGGACCTGGAGGCGCTGTACGCGCCGGACGCGCCGGACGCCAGGACGCCCGGGACGACGTACACCCGCTCGGGCGGGTTCCTGCACGACCTCGCGGAGTTCGACGCGCCGTTCTTCGGCATCAGCCCGCGCGAGGCCCTCGCCATGGACCCGCAGCAGCGGCTGATGCTGGAGACCTCCTGGGAGGCGCTGGAACGGGCGGGCATCGACCCGGCCGCGCTGCGCGGTTCGCCGACCGGCGTGTTCACCGGCATCTACGCCGCCGACTACGGCCCGCGGATGGGCGGCGGGGCCGCCGCCGAGGTGGAGGGCTTCGCGCTCACCGGATCGCACACCAGCGTGGCCTCGGGCCGGGTGGCGTACGTCCTCGGGCTGGAGGGCCCGGCCGTCTCGACCGACACCGCGTGCTCCTCCTCGCTCGTCGCCGTCCACCAGGCCGTGCGGTCCCTGCGCTCCGGGGAGTGCACCCTGGCGCTGGCCGGAGGCGTGTCGGCCATGCCGACCCCGGGCCTGCTCGTCGAGCTCGCCCGCCAGCGCGGCCTGTCGCACGACGCGCGGTGCAAGGCGTTCTCGGACACGGCGGACGGCACCGGCTTCTCCGAGGGCGCGGGGGTGCTCGTCCTGGAACGGCTCTCGGACGCCCGCCGCCACGGACACCGCGTCTGGGCGGTCATCCGCGGCACCGCCACCAACCAGGACGGCGCCTCCAACGGCCTGACCGCACCGAACGAACTGGCCCAGCGCCGGGTCATCAGGGCCGCCCTGGCCGATGCCGGCCTCGGCACGGCCGACGTGGACGCGGTGGAGGCGCACGGCACCGGCACCCGGCTCGGCGACCCCATGGAGGCCGAGGCGCTGCTGGCGACCTACGGCCAGGACCGCGGAGCGGCCGGACCGCTCTGGCTGGGCTCGCTCAAGTCGAACATCGGCCACGCGCAGGCGGCCGCCGGAGTCGGCGCCACCATCAAGATGATCATGGCGATGCGGCACGGGGTGCTGCCGCGCACCCTGCACGTGGACCGCCCCACGACGCACGTGGACTGGTCCGCCGGGTCCGTGGAGCTGCTCACCGAGGCCCGGGAATGGACCACCGCGCCCGGCCGCCCCCGGCGGGCCGGGGTCTCCGCCTTCGGGATCAGCGGCACCAACGCGCACCTGATCCTCGAACAGGCCCCCGAGCCGGCGGACGCCCCCGCCCCCGCGACCGCCGCCCCCGCCGCCCCCGCGACCGCCGCGCCGTGGGTGCTCTCCGCCCGTTCGCCCGAGGCCCTGCGCGAACAGGCCCTGCGCCTGCGCGACGCCGTCGCCGCCGATCCGGACCTGCCGCCCGACGCCGTGGCCCACGCCCTGGTGACGACGCGCTCGCTCTTCGAGCACCGCCAGGTGGTCATCGGCGCCGGCCGGGAGGAACTCCTCGCCGCCCTGACCGCCGCCGCCGATGACGCGAACGCCCCCGGCGTGGTCCGCGGCACCGCGAAGGCCGTCGGCAAGACGGTGTTCGTCTTCCCCGGCCAGGGTTCGCAGTGGGTCGGGATGGGCCGCGAACTGCTGGACGCCTCACCGGTGTTCGCCCGCCGGATGGGCGAGTGCGCCGACGCGCTGTCCCCGTACGTGGACTGGTCCCTGTACGAGGTGCTCGGGGACGCCGACGCGCTGGAACGGGTGGACGTCGTCCAGCCCGTGCTGTGGGCCGTGATGGTCTCGCTGGCCGAGGTGTGGCGCTCCCACGGGGTGCTGCCCGCGGCCGTCGTGGGCCACTCGCAGGGCGAGATCGCCGCCGCGTGCGTCGCGGGCGCCCTGTCCGTCGAGGACGCCGCGAAGGTGGTCGCCCTGCGCGCCAAGGCCATCCTGGCGCTGTCGGGGCTCGGCGCCATGGCCTCGGTCGCCCTGCCCGAGCGGGAGGCGCGCGCCCGGCTGACGGACGGGCTGTCGGTCGCCGTGGTCAACGGCCCCTCCTCCGTCGTGGTCTCGGGCGACGCCGGCGAACTGGACGCGCTCCTGGCCGCCCTGGAGGCCGAGGAGGTACGGGTGCGCCGCGTTCCCGTGGACTACGCCTCGCACTGCGCCCACGTGGAGCCGGTCCGCGAGGAACTGGGCCGCCTGCTGACCGGGTTGCGGCCGCGCCCGGCCGAGGTGCCGTTCTTCTCGACCGTGACGGCCGACTGGCTGGACACCACCACGATGGACGGCGCGTACTGGTACACCAACCTGCGCTCGCCGGTCCGCTTCGAGGAGGCGACCCGGGCCCTGGCCGCACAGGGCTTCCGCTGCTTCGTCGAGGCCTCCCCCCACCCGGGCCTGACGACCGCGGTGGAACAGACCCTGGACGGCGCGGACGCCGAGACCACCGTCGTGGGCACCCTGCGCCGCGGCGAGGGCGGCCTCGACCGCTTCCACCGGTCCGCCGCCCAGGCCTTCGTCGCGGGCGCCGAGGTGGACTGGCGGGCGGCCCTCGCCGGCGCCGGCGACACCGGCGGCTCCTGGGCCGGACTGCCCACGTACGCCTTCCAGCGCCGGCGCTACTGGCTCGACACCCCGGCGGAGGGCGCCGCCGCCACCGCGGCCGCCTCGGACCACCCGCTGCTCGACGCCGTGATCGAACTGCCCGGCGACGGCAAGCCCGGCGGCGTGGCCGGCAGCGGACGCCTGTCACCGCAGCGCCGGCCGTGGCTCGCCGAGCACGTCGTCCACGGCGCCGTCCTGGTCCCGGCCGCCGTCCTGATGGAACTGGCGGCCTGGGCGGCCGGCCGGGCCGGCCACGCGGCCGTCGGGGAACTCACCCTGGAGGCACCGCTGGTGCTGGCGCGGACGGCCGAGCGCGAGATCCGCGTCCTGGTCGACGGCGAGCACACCATCACCGTCCACTCCCGGGCCGCGGGCGCGTCCGACTGGACCCGCCACGCCGTCGGCGTCGCGGGCTCCGCCACCGCCGCCACCGCCGCCGAAGGCCCCGGGGAAGGCCTCACCGACTGGCCCCCGGCGGGCGCGGTCGAGGTGCCCTTCGAGGACGAGTACGCCCGGCTGGCCGCCCTCGGCATCGGCCACGGCCCCCTCCTGCGCGGCCTGCGCGGGGTGTGGCGCCGCGACGACACCCTCTTCGCGGAGCTGGAGCCGCCCGCCGCCGACGGCGCGGGCGGCGGGTACCGCGTCCACCCGGCGCTGCTGCACGCCGCGCTGCTCCCCGTCGGACTCGGGCGCTTCGTCGACGGCTCCGGGCCCGGGGGCTGGCTGCCGTACCGCTGCACGGACCTGCGCGTGGAGCGCGCCGTACCGGGCGCGCTGCGCGTGCGCCTGGCCCCGGCGGGCGAGAACGCGCTGTCCCTGACCCTCGCCGACCACACCGGCGCCCCCGTCGGCGGCGTCGCCGCGCTGGAACTGCGGCCCGCCGACGTCCGGGAGCTGAGCGCGCTGGGCTTCGACCGGAGCGACGCGCTGCACCGGGTCGGCTGGGCCCCCCTCGCCGTCCCCGCCGCCCCCGGCGCGCCCCGGTACGCGGTGCTGGGAACCCCGGGCACGCTCCCCGCAGCCCTGGCGGACGGCGCGGAGGTCTTCGCGGACCTCGGCGAACTCGCCGCCGCCGACGGCCCGGTACCGCCCCTCGTCATCGCCGTCGCGGCCCGGCCCGCGACCGGCGGCGCCGATGTGCCGGCCGCCGTCGAGGAGGGCCTGCACCGGATCCTGCGGTGGGCGCGGGACTGGCTCGCCGACGACCGCTTGGCCGCCTCCCGCCTGGTCGTCGTGACGCGGGACGCGGTCGCCGACGACCGGGTCGTCCACCCCGACCCCGCGGCCGCCGCCGTCTGGGGGTTCCTGCGCACCGCGCAGACCGAGAACCCCGGCCGGTTCACGCTCGTGGACACCGACGGGCAGCCCGCCTCGTGGGCCCGCCTGGCGGCGGCGGCCGCCGGCGGGCAGGACCAGCTCAAGATCCGGGCCGGCGAGGTGAGCACCCCCGAACTGGTCCGCGCCGGACCGGCCCCGGACCCGGGGCCCGCCCTTCCCGCCCTCGGCTCCGGGACGGTGCTCATCACGGGCGGCACCAGCGGCCTGGGCGCCATGCTGGCCCGCCACCTCGTGGAGCGGCACGGCGTACGGAGCCTGCTGCTGGCCGGCCGACGGGGCCCGGCGGCCCCGCAGGCGGCCCGGCTGCGGGAGGAACTGACCGCGGCGGGGGCCCGGGTCGAGATCGTGGCCTGCGACGTCACCCGCCGCGAGTCCGTCGCCGCGCTCCTGGCCGCCGCGCCCGCCGGGCACCCGCTGAGCGCGGTGGTCCACTGCGCGGGCGCGCTCGCCGACGGAGTCGTCGAGGCGCTCACCGAGGACCGGCTGCGCCCCGTCCTCGCACCGAAGGTGAACGGTGCCTGGTACCTGCACGAGCTCACCCGGCACCTGGACCTGTCCGCGTTCGTGCTGTTCTCCTCGATCGCGAGCGTGCTCGGGACCGCGGGGCAGGCCAACTACGCGGCGGCCAACGGCTTCCTCAACGGCCTGGCCGAGGCCCGCCGGGCCTCGGGGCTGCCGGCCACCTCCCTGTGCTGGGGCTTCTGGGCCGAACGCAGCGAGATGGTCGCCGGGATCGACGACGCCGACGTCGCCCGGCTGCGGCGCCAGGGCGTGCTGCCGCTGGCCTCGCGGGAGGGGCTCGGCCTCTTCGACCTGGCGCTCTCGCTGGACGCGCCGGTCCTGGTGCCCGCCCGGCTGGACCCCACCGCGCCGGGCGCCGCCTCACCGCTCCTGCGCTCCCTGGCCGCAGGGCCCGCCGCGCCCGCCGGCTCCGCCGGGTCCGGCGTCCCGGCGCCGGGGGAGCGGGCCGGCGACGGCCTCGCGCGGCGGCTGGCCACGCTGGCGCCCGCCGAGGCCGGGGCGGCGCTGCTGGACGCCGTACGCACCCAGACCGCGCTCGTCCTGGGCCACCCGGACAGCCGGCGGATCGGCCCCGCGACGACCTTCAGGAAGCTGGGCATCGACTCGCTCACGGCGCTGGAGGTGCGCAACAGGCTGGCCGCGGTGACCGGCCTGAAGCTGCCCGCCACCCTCGTCTACGACCACCCCAACCCGAGCGCGCTGGCCCGCTTCCTGCACGAGCGCCTCGCCCCCGCCGCCCCCGGGTCCCCGCCGTCCCCGGCCGGCCACCTGGCCCTGGAGATCGAAGGACTGGGCGCCCGGCTGGAGGAGGCCTTCCTGCGGCTCGCACAGGAGGAACGGACCACCCTCTCCACGCTGCTCGGCGAACTGCAGGGCCGGGTCCGCTCACTGGCGGGCACGGGCACGAGCGCGGGAGCGGGCACGGGAGCGGGCGCGGGCGCGGGCACGGAAGCGGGAACACCGGCGGGCATCGCCGACCGGATCAGTTCGGCCTCGGCGGGAGACCTTCTCGCGCTACTGGACAGAGAACTCGGCTAGGGGAGAACGATGACCAACGACAACGACGCCGATGTTCTCGAGTACCTCAAGCGGACGTCGATCGAGCTGCTGGAGACGCGGGGACGGCTCAAGGAGCTGACGGAGGCCGCCGCCGAGCCCATCGCGGTGGTGGGCGTCGCCTGCCGGTTCCCGGGCGGGGCCACCTCCCCGGAGGCGCTGTGGGAGCTCGTCGCCGCGGGCGCCGACGCCGTCTCGGACTTCCCCGAGGACCGCAACTGGGACCTGGCGGGCCTCTACGACCCGGATCCGGACCGGCCCGGTACCTGCTACACGCGCTCCGGCGGCTTCCTGGACGGCGCGGGCGACTTCGACGCCGAGTTCTTCGAGATCAACCCGCGCGAGGCGCTCGCCGCCGACCCCCAGCAGCGCCTCCTCCTGGAGACCGCGTGGGAGTCCCTGGAACGGGCCGGCATCGACCCGCACGGCCTGCGCGGCAGCCGGACCGGCGTGTTCGCCGGGCTCGCCTACTTCGGGTACGGCAACCACTACCGCACCCCCGAGGCCATCTCGGGCTACGCGCAGACCGGTTCGCTGCTCAGCGTCGCCTCCGGGCGCGTCTCGTACGCGCTGGGCCTGGAGGGCCCGGCGGTGTCCGTCGACACCGCCTGCTCCTCGTCGCTGGTGACCGTGCACCAGGCGGTGCAGTCGCTGCGCCAGGACGAGTGCGGGCTGGCGCTGGCCGGCGGGGTCACCGTCATGGCGATGCCCCAGGTGTTCCGGGAGTTCGCCCGCCAGCGCGGCCTGGCGACGGACGGCCGGTGCAAGGCGTTCGCCGACGCGGCGGACGGCACCGGGTTCTCCGAGGGCGTCGGCATGCTGGTTCTGGAACGGCTCTCCGACGCCCGGCGGGCCGGGCGCCGGATCTGGGCGGTGATCCGCGGCTCCGCGATCAACCAGGACGGCGCCTCCAACGGCCTGACCGCACCCAGCGGCCCGGCCCAGCAGCGCGTGATCCGGGCCGCGCTGGCCAACGCCCGCGTCCGGGCGGCCGACGTCGACGTGGTGGAGGCGCACGGGACCGGCACCACGCTCGGCGACCCCATCGAGGCGCAGGCCCTGCTGGCCACCTACGGCCAGGAGCGGGACCCGGCCAGCCCCCTGTGGCTGGGCTCCCTCAAGTCGAACATCGGCCACACCCAGGCGGCCGGCGGCGTCGGCGGGATCATCAAGATGATCATGGCGATGCGGCACGGCGTCCTGCCCAGGACCCTGCACGTGGACCGCCCCACCACCCACGTGGACTGGACGGCCGGCGCGGTCGAACTGCTCACCGAGGCCCGCGAGTGGCCCGGCGCGCCGGGCCGCCCCCGGCGGGCCGGCGTCTCCAGCTTCGGCGCCAGCGGCACCAACGCGCACCTCATCCTCGAAGAGGCACCCCGGGACGAGCCCGCGCCCGGGGACGCGGCGGCACCCGGCGGCGACCACGCCGCCCCCGCCCCCGCCGCGGGTTTCCCCGGCCCCGTGCCGTGGGCGCTGTCCGCCCGCTCGGAGCCCGCCCTGCGGGCGCAGGCGGACAAGCTGCGCACGTACCTCGCCGCCGCACCGCAGGCGGACCCCGCCGCCGTCGGCGCGTCGCTGGTCCGCACCCGGGCGCACTTCGAGCACCGCGCGGTGGTCCTCGGGCACACCCGCGACGAACTGCTCACCGCCCTCGCCGCGCTCGCCGACGGCGCCGGATCCCCGGCCGTGGTGCGCGACGCCACCGCCGCGCACGGCGCCACCGTCTTCATGTTCCCCGGCCAGGGCGCCGCGTGGACCGGCGTCGCACGGGAGCTGTACGCGGCCCACCCGCTCTTCGCCCGCACCCTCGACGACGTCTGCGCCCGCTTCGACGCACACCTCCCCTTCGCCCTGCGGCCCCTGCTCCTCGCCGACGAGCCCGAAGGGCGCGACCGCACCGACGTCATGCAGCCCGCGCTGTTCGCCCTCCAGATCGCCCTGTACCGGGTCCTGGAGCGCCACCTGCCGCCGCCCACCCACCTGATCGGCCACTCCGTCGGCGAGATCGCCGCCGCCCACGTGTCCGGAGCCCTGGACCTGGACACCGCGATCCGCATCGTGGCCGCCCGCGGCCGGGCCATGCAGACCGTCACCGAGCCCGGCGCCATGCTCGCCGTACGGGCCCCGCAGGAGGAGGTCGCCGCGCTGCTCGGCGGCTACGCCCGGGTCGGGATCGCCGCCGTCAACGGCCCCGCGTCGGTGGTGGTCTCGGGCCTGCGCGAGGAGGTGCACGCCCTGCGGGACCGCCTCGTGGCCGACGGCCGGTCGGCGAAGCTGCTCCCCGTCGACCACGCCTTCCACTCCCCGCTCATGGACCCCGTCCTGGACGCCTTCGCACGCTCCCTCCCGCCGCTCGCCGCGCCCGGCGAGCCGTCCGTGCCCGTCGTCTCCACCCTGCTGGGCCGCGAGGCCACCCCCGGCGAGCTGACCTCCGCCGCGCACTGGGTGGAGCACGTCCGCGCACCCGTCCGCTTCCACGAGGCGCTCGAACGCGCCCGCGCGGCCGGAGCGGGCGTCTTCGTCGAGGTCGGACCCGGCTCGACGCTCGCGGGCCTGACCAAGGACGCCTTCGCCGAAGCGGGCGTGGACGACGCCCTCGTCGTATCGGCCGCGCGGCGCGGCCGCGGACCGGCCGAGGCCCTCACCGCCGCCCTGGCCGAACTGCACGTACGGGGCGCCACCGTGGACTGGGACGCCCTGTTCGGCCCGCGCGAGCCGGTCGACCTGCCCACGTACGCCTTCCGGCACCGGCGCTACTGGATGGACTTCCTGACCGGGGCACAGGGCGCGGACGTCGCCGCCGCCGGCCTGAGCGCCCCGGAGCACCCGCTCCTGGGCGCCGTCGTGGACCACCCCGGCACCGGCGAGGCGGTCTTCAGCGACCGGTGGTCCCTGCGGACCCACCCCTGGCTCGCCGACCACGCCGTGTTCGGCTCCGCCGTCGTCCCGGCGACGGCCTACATGGACCTGGCGCTGTCGGTGGGCGCGCTGCTCGGGTGCGCCGCCGTCGAAGAACTCTCCCTGGAAGTCCCCCTGGTCCTGCCCGACTCCGGCGACGTACGGGTACGGATCGTGGCCGGCGCCCCGGACGGGACGGGACGCCGCTCCCTCGACGTGTACGCCCGCCCCGCCGAGGACGACGGGGCGGGCGGCGGCTGGACCCGCCACGCCATGGGCGCCCTCGCCCCGGACACCCCCGGCACCGGCGCGGACCGGGCACCCGCCGCCGATACCGGGGCCGACGCCGACCCTGCCGCCGATGCCGTCGCCGACGACGCGCGCGCCCTCGCCGCCTGGCCGCCGCCCGGCGCCGAGCCGATCGGCTTCGACGGCCTCCACGACTCCCTCGCGGACCGGGGCTTCGACTACGGCCCGGCCTTCCGCGGACTGCGCGAGGTCTGGCGGCGCGGCGCGGACCTCTTCGCCCTCGCCACCCTGCCCGAGGAGGCCCGGGACCCCGCCGGAGCCGCATTCGCCCTGCACCCGGCGCTGATCGACACGGCGCTGCACGCGGTCGTGGCCGGCGGCGCCCTGACCGTGACGCGGGAGCAGGGCTGGATGCCCTTCTCCTGGTCCGGCGTACGCCTCACCGGCGCCTGCGGGCCCACCGTCCGGGTCCGCCTCACCCCCGTCGGCGACGGCGTCGTCCGCCTGGCCATCGCCGACGCACACGGCCTGGCGTGCGCCCGCGTCGAGGCGCTGACCTTCCGGCCGGCCACCGCCGCCCAGCTGCGCGCGGCGCGCGGCGACGGCGAACTCCCGCTCTACGCGGTGCGGTGGCTGCCGGTCACCGAGCCCGCCCGGCCGTCCGCCCCGCAGCCGTGGGCGGTGCTCGGCGCGCCCGGCGGCCCGGCCTCCCGGCTCGCCGGGGCGGGCGCGGCCGGCCCCGCCTTCCACCCGTCCCTGGACGCGGTCCCCGCCGCGCGGCCGCCCCGCCACCTCCTGCTGTGCCCCGACGACCTCCTCACCGCCGCCGACGGCGCCGACCCGCTCACCGCGGCCACCGCCGCCACCCAGCGGGTACTGGAGCGGATCCAGGACTTCCTCGGCCGGGAGGACCTCGCCGGATCCACCCTCGTCGTACTCACCCGCCTGGCGCAGACCACCGGCGCGGGCGAGGACGTCGAAAGCCTGCCCGGCGCCTCCGCATGGGGCCTGGTCCGGTCCGCGCAGACCGAACACCCCGGCCGGTTCCGCCTGATCGACATCGACGACGAGGACGCCTCCTGGGCGGCGGTCCCCGACGCCCTCGCCCTCGACGAGGAGCAGCTCGCGCTGCGCGCCGGCGCCCTCCTGCTGCCGCGCATGGCGGCGGCCGCGCCCGACGGCCACCGGCTCGAACCCCCGGCGAGGGGCCCCCACCGGCTGGGCATCCCGACGAAGGGCACCCTGGAGAACCTGACCTGGGTGCCGTGCCCCGAGGTGGAGGAGCCGCTGGCCCCCGGACAGGTCCGCATCGCCGTCCAGGCCGCCGGCCTCAACTTCCGCGACGTCACGATCGCCCTCGGCCTCATCGACCGCACGGCGTTCGACGCCGGGCTCGGCAGCGAGGGCTCGGGCGTCGTCCTGGAGACGGCGGACGACGTCACCGGCCTGTCCCCGGGCGACCGCGTCACCGGCATCTTCAACGGGGCCTTCGCCCGCGTCGCCGTGGCGGACCACCGCCTGCTGACCCCCGTCCCCGACGGCTGGAGCCACGCCGAGGCGGCGTCCGTCCCGAGCACCTTCCTCACCGCCTACTACGCGCTCTTCCACGTGATGCGGCTGACGAAGGGACAGCGCGTCCTCATCCACGCCGCCGCGGGCGGCGTCGGCACCGCCGCCGTCCAGCTCGCCCGGCACGCCGGAGCCGAGGTCTACGCGACCGCGAGCCCGGCCAAGTGGCCCGCCCTGCGCGCCATGGGCCTGGACGACGCGCACCTGGCGTCCTCGCGCGACCTGGACTTCGCGGACCGGTTCCTCGACGCCACCGGCGGCCGGGGCATGGACGTCGTCCTCAACTCCCTCGCGCACAGCTTCGTCGACGCCTCGCTGCGCCTGCTGCCCCGGGGCGGCGACTTCATCGAGATGGGCAAGACGGACATCCGCGAGGCGCGGCAGGTGGCCGCCGACCACCCCGGCGTCACCTACCGGGCCTTCGACCTGTACGGATCGGCGGGCACGGACCTGATCCGGGAGATGTTCCGGGACGTCATGGCCCTGTTCGCCCGGGGAGCGCTGCGCCCGGGCCCGATCTCCGTCCGCGACATCCGCGACGCGCGCCGGACCTTCCGCGAGATGGGTCAGGGCCGCCACACCGGCAAGCTCGTCTTCGACCTGGGCGGCGGCTTCGGCGGCGGCACCGTACTGATCACCGGCGGCACCGGGGGAGTGGGCTCCCTCATCGCCCGCCACCTCGTCGCCGGACACGGCGTGCGCAGCCTGCTGCTGGTGAGCCGGCGCGGAGCCGCGGCCGCGGGGGCGCCCGCACTGGTCGCGGAGCTGGAGCGTGCGGGCGCCACCGTACGCGTCGCGGCCTGCGACGTCGCCGACCGGGCCGCACTGGCCGCCGTCCTCGCGGACCTGCCCGGCAGCCACCCGCTGACGGCGGTCGTGCACGCGGCGGGCGTCCTGGCGGACGGCACCGTCGCCTCGCTGACCGCCGACAGCGTCGAGCACGTCCTGCGCGCCAAGGCCGGCGGAGCGCTCAACCTCCACGAGCTGACCCGCGGGCACCACCTGTCGGCGTTCCTCCAGTTCTCCGCCCTCGCCGGCACCCTCGGCACCGCCGGACAGGCCAACTACGCCGCCGCCAACGGCTTCCTGGACGGCCTGGCCGCCCAGCGCGCGGCGGCCGGCCTGCCCGGCACCTCGCTGTGCTGGGGCTGGTGGGAGCAGAGCAGCGGCATGACCGCCGACCTGGACGGCGCCGACCTCGCCCGGCTGCGCCGCACGGGCATCGAGGCCATGCCGACCGCCGAGGCCCTCGCCCTGTTCGACGCGGCGCACACCCACGGCGAGCCGGTCCTCATCCCGGCCCGCATCGACCTCGCCGCGCTGCGCCGGCGCGGCGGCGACGAACTGCCGCCCCTGCTGCGCGGCCTCGCCGCCACCGGCCGCCCCCTCCCGGGCCCGGCCGAGGGCGCGGACACCGGCTCGCCCGGCCTGGCCGCCCGGCTGCCCGCCCTGTCCGCGCCGGAGGCCGCGGCCGCCGTCCTGGACTGGGTCCGCGACCAGGCCGCCGTCGTGCTGGGCCACCCGTCCGGCGCGGCCGTCGACGCCGACCAGCCGTTCACCCAGCTCGGCTTCGACTCGCTGACCGCCGTGGAACTCTGCAACCGCCTGGCCGCCTCGACCGGACTGCGCCTGGCCTCCACCCTCGTCTTCAGCTACCCCACCCCGCGCGAGCTGGGCGGGCACCTGCTCGGCCTGCTGCGCCCCGCCCCGGACCCGGACGCGCGGGAGGAGGCGCGGATCCGCGAGGTGCTGCGCACCGTCCCGATCGAAGCCCTGCGGGGCGCGGGCGTCCTCGACCGGATCCTGGCCTGCGCCGGGGCGGACCGGCCCGGCGACCCGGGCGCGGACGGCGCCCCCTCGGACACCACCGCGGACACCCCCTCGGACACCGGCGCGGACGCCCTGTCGGCCATGGACCTGGACGCGCTGCTCGACCTGGCTCTGGATGAGAAGAGGTAGTGACATGACCGACTCCCCGGATCGGACGGCGGAGGGCGCGGACCGGGTCCAGCGGGCCCTGCGCGCCCTGCTGGAGGAACGCGACCGGCTGCGCCAGGAGAACGAGGACCTGAAGGCCGGCCGCGGCGAGCCCGTCGCCGTCGTGGCCATGGCCTGCCGCTACCCGGGCGGCGCGAACACGCCCGAGGAACTGTGGGACGTCGTCCGCGACGGCCGCGACGTGGTCGGCGAGTTCCCCACCGACCGCGGCTGGCGGGACGTGTACGACCCCGACCCCGACGCCGTCGGCACGGCGTACGTGCGCCACGGCGGCTTCCTCGCCGACCCGGCCGGCTTCGACGCGGACTTCTTCGGCATCAGCCCGCGCGAGGCCCTGGCCACCGACCCGCAGCAGCGCCTGCTGCTGGAGACCTCGTGGGAGGCCTTCGAACGGGCCGGCATCGTCCCCGCCGACGTGCGCGGCAGCGACGTCGGCGTCTTCTGCGGAGTCAGCTCGACCGAGTACGGATGGCGGTTCCTGGAAGCGGGCCAGAGCGAACTGGAGGGCCACCTGCTCTACGGCAGCTCCCTCAGCGTCGCCTCCGGCCGGGTCTCCTACGAACTCGGGCTCACCGGCCCGGCGGTGTCCCTCGACACCGCCTGCTCCTCGTCGCTGGTCGCCCTGCACCTGGCCGTGCAGTCGCTGCGCGCGGGGGAGTGCTCCCTCGCCCTGGCGGGGGGCGCCCTCGTCATGTCGACGCCCGCCTCGTTCGTCGAGTTCGCCCGGCAGGGCGCCCTGTCCGCCGACGGCCGCTGCAAGGCCTTCGCGGACGCGGCCGACGGCACCGGCTGGGCCGAGGGGGTCGGCGTCCTGCTGCTGGAGCGGCTGTCCGACGCCCGCCGCAACGGCCACCCCGTACTCGCCGTCGTCCGCGGCTCCGCCGTCAACCAGGACGGCGCCAGCAACGGGCTGACCGCCCCCAACGGCCGCGCCCAGGAAGAGGTGATCCGCCGGGCCCTGGCCAACGCCGGGGTCGCGGCCCGCGACGTGGACCTCGTCGAGGCCCACGGCACCGGAACCACCCTCGGCGACCCCATCGAAGCCGAAGCCCTGCTCGCCACCTACGGCCAGGACCGGCCCGAGGGCAGGCCGCTGTGGCTGGGCTCCCTCAAGTCGAACCTGGGCCACGCCCAGGCCGCCGCCGGCGTCGGCGGGGTCATCAAGGCC
The DNA here is from genome assembly GCF_043199995.1 of Streptomyces sp. NPDC048507. Lineage (NCBI taxonomy): Bacteria > Bacillati > Actinomycetota > Actinomycetes > Kitasatosporales > Streptomycetaceae > Streptomyces > Streptomyces sp. NPDC048507. The sequence goes on from NZ_JBICWZ010000023.1 coordinate 60,970, forward strand.
GTGATGGCCCTGCGCCACGGACACCTGCCCAAGACCCTGCACGTGGACGCGCCCTCACGCCACGTGGACTGGTCCCGCGGCGGCGTCGAACTGCTCGCGCGGGGCCGGGAATGGCCCCCCGCGGACGGTCCGCGCCGGGCCGGCGTCTCCTCCTTCGGCGTCAGCGGCACCAACGCCCACGTCATCCTCGAAGAGGCCCCCGCCCCGCAGCCGGCCCCCGAGGAGCCCCCCGCCCCGGGCGGCGCCGGCGCCCTGCTGCCGTGGGTGCTGTCGGGCAAGAGCGCGGCCGCCGTCGAGCAGCAGGCGGCCCGGCTGCACGCGTCCCTCGCCGCCGACCCCCTCGCCGACCTCCCCGCCGTCGCCGCCTCCCTGGCCTTCGGCCGCTCGCGCTTCGAGCACCGCGCGGTGGTGCTGGGACGCGGCCGCGAGGAACTGCTCGACGCCCTGAGCACCCTGGGCGCCGGCGCCGAATCCCCCGCGCTGGTGCGCGGCGCCGCGGCCCCCCGCGGCGGCGTCGCCTTCGTCTTCCCCGGGCAGGGCTCCCAGTGGGCCGGCATGGGACGGCAGCTGTACGACACCTTCCCCGTCTTCGCCCGGAGCCTGGAGGAGTGCGCGGCCGCCCTGGACGAATGGGCCGACTTCTCCCTCCTCGACGTGCTGCGCGGCGCGCCCGGCGCCGCCCGCCTGGACCGGGTGGACGTCGTCCAGCCCGCGCTGTTCGCCGTGATGGTGTCCCTGGCCGCCCTGTGGCGGTCCTGGGGTGTGGAACCGGCCGCCGTGGTGGGACACAGCCAGGGCGAGATCGCCGCCGCCCACGTGTGCGGCGCCCTGTCGCTGCGCGACGCCGCCAAGGTCGTCGCACTGCGCAGCAAGGCCCTGGTGGACCTGATCGGGCACGGCGCGATGGCCTCGGTCGCGGAATCCGCCGAGACCGTGGAACGGAGCCTGGCCCCGTGGGACGGCCGCGTGAGCATCGCCGTCGTCAACGGACCCCGCTCGGTGGTGGTGTCCGGCGAGCCCGACGCCCTCGACGAGTTCGTCGCGACGATGACCGCCGACGGCGTCCAGGCCCGGCGGATCCCGGTCGGCTACGCCTCCCACTCGCACCACGTGACACGGGTCCGCGAGCAGGTCCTCGGCGCGCTGCCCGGCCTGAGCCCGCGGACGTCGTCGCTGCCCTTCTACTCGACGCTGTACGGCGAGGCCGTCGACACCGCCCGGCTCGACGGCGGCTACTGGTACGACAACCTGCGCGAGCAGGTCCGCTTCGAGACGTCCGTGCGGCGCATGGCGGACGACGGGTTCCGGGTGTTCGTCGAGATGAGCCCGCACCCCGTCCTGACCGTGCCGGTCCAGGAGACGGTCGAGGACCTGCCCGACGCGCTGGTCCTGTCCTCCATCCGGCGCGAACGCGACGAGGTCGCGGACGTGGTCGCCTCACTGGCCCGGCTCCACGTCCACGGCGGCCCGGCCGACTGGGAGCCCCTGATCGGGACGCGCCGCCGGGCGGACCTTCCCACGTACGCCTTCCAGCGCGGCCGGTACTGGCTGTCCGGCGCCCGGACGCAGGCGGCGGAGGTCACCCCGACGGAGCCGCCCGGGCCCGCGGACCGCCCCGTGCCGCTGGCGGACCGGCTCGCCGCCCTGCCCGGAGACGAGGCGGACGCACTCGTCCTCGACCACGTCCTGGAACGGGTCGCCGTCGTGCTCGGACGCCCCTCCGGCGCGTCGATCCACCCCGACCAGGAGTTCCGCGAACTGGGCTTCGACTCGCTGCTGTCGGCCGAGCTGAGCAAGCGCCTGACCGCCTCGACCGGCCTCACCCTGCGGGCGAACGTGGTGCTCAAGCACCCCTCACCACGACGCATCGCCGGCCACATCGTGGCGTCCATGGGCTAGGCCGGCGGTACGCGAACCGTCCCGCCGGCGGGACAGCGCAAGGGCGGCCACCGCCCGTCCCGCCGGGCACCCAGGTGCATTGAACGCCCGTGCCCCTTCCCCGAAGGTGGGGGTGATCCGCGCACTCCCGCGACCCCGTCCCGCTTGCTGAGAGGTTGATCCGTATGCCTTCGTTCGGCGCGTCGTCTGCGCACAAGGGAATGTGGCGGGCGCAGGAGATGGCCTCCGACACGCCGAACCACGCGCTGACCATGTGGGACGTGGCCGGCGAGCTGGACGCGGCGGTCATGGAGAGCGCGTTCCTGCACGTCATGGACGAGGCGGAGGTGCTGCGCGTCACCTTCGTCGGCGACGGCGGCGCACTGCGCCTGGTCCCCCGGGAACTGGGCGACTGGCGGCCGTTCTCCCTCGACCTCAGCGGCGCGGACGACCCCGAGGAGGCCGCCCGCGAGGAGCTCGCCGAGCTGGTGCGCCGCCCGTTCGACCTGGCACGGGACCTGCTGTTCCGGCTCGGCGTGGTCCGGCTCTCGCCCACCCGCTCCCTCCTGGTGATCGCCTACCACCACCTCATCTCCGACGGGTTCGGCGCGGGCGGCCTGCTGTCCCGGCGGCTCGCCGAGGTCTACACGGCGCTCGTGCGGGGCGAGCCGGTCGCGCCGCTGGAGCATCCCTGGGACCTCGCCTCGTTCGCGGCCGAAGCGGTGGACTACCTCGCCTCCGCGCAGTTCACCGAGGACACCGGGTTCTGGCGCGAGCACCTGGCGGACGCCCCGGCGCCCGCGCAGGTGCCGCGCGTCGTCCTGTCCGACGCCCGGCGCGCCGCGCTCGCCGAGCCGCTGAGCGAGGCCGACCGCTGGTCGGCGGTGGCCGAGACCATCGGCATGGTCAGCCGGACCCTGACCGTCCCGCGCGCCGAAGCGGACGCCTGGACCGCGACCGCGGCCTCCATGGGCCTGTGGATGTCGCAGCTGCTGACCACCGCCGCCGCCGTCTACCTCCGCCACCGCTGCGACCGCCCCGAGTTCCTCCTGTCCCTGGCCGTCAGCAACCGCGTCGGCGTGGCGAGCAGGACGCCCGGCCTGGCCGTGAACGTGGTGCCCCTCAAGGTGGCCGTCCCGCTCGGCGCGACCTTCACCGAGGTCGCCGACGCGATCGTCGACGAGACGTACGAGGTCCTCGGCCACGCCGCCTGCCACTACTCGGACATCCAGCGGGCGAGCGGCACCGCCCTGAGCGGGCGCGGCAGCTTCGGCACCGTCGTCAACGTCGTCGAGTTCGCCGAGCAGCTCCACTTCGGCGACAGCCCGGCACGCTACTCCGGCGCGACGACCGGCACCTTCGAGGAACTCTCCATCGGCGTCTACACCGACGGCAGCCCCGACAGCGACCTGTACATCCGGCTCGACGCCCCCGCCAGCCTCTACCACCGCGCCGAACTCCGCTTCATCGGCGAGGAACTGATCGCCCACCTGCGCGCCGTGGTCGCGGACGGCGAACGGCCGGTCGGCGCGCTCGACGTGCTGAGCGGCGCCGAACGCGCCCGCGTCCTGCCCGCCCCCGCCGCTCCCGCCCCGGACCCGGACGCCCGGGCGCTCGCGCCGGCGCCCGAGACGGTCACGGACCTCTTCGCCCGGCAGGCCGCCCGCACCCCCGACGACGTCGCCGTGGCCGACGGCGACTCGGCCGTCTCCTACCGGGTCCTCGACGAACGCTCCCACCGCCTCGCCGGCCTCCTGCGCGGGCACGGCACCGGCCCCGAAACGGTCGTCGCGGTGGCGCTGCCCCGCTCGGCGGACCTGGTCCTCGCGCTGCTGGGCGTCGTGAAGGCCGGCGGCGCCTACCTCACGGTCGACCCCGCCCTGCCCGCCGGACGGATCCGCGCCCTCCTCGCCGCCTCCCCGGCCCGCACCCTGCTCACCGACGCCGCGACGGCCGCGGCCCTGCCCGCGGGCCCGGACCTCCGGGTGATCGTGCTCGACGACACCACCACCGCCGCCCCCGCGGACGGCCCGCGCGAGGCCCTGCCCCCCGCACACCCGGACGGCCTGCTGGCCGTGCTGTACGGCACCGGCACCGGCGACGCGGACGCCGCGCCCGCCGTGACCCACCGCAACCTGTGGCGGTTCGTCACGGACCGCCGGTGGAAGGACGCCGGCGACTCCACCGTGCTGTGGCACGCCCCGCCCACCTCGGGCGCCCTCGCCGTCGAAGTCTGGGCGCCCCTGCTGAACGGCGGCCGGATCGTCGTGGCCCCCGGCGCGGACCCGGACGCCGACGCGCTGGCCGGGCTGCGCGCGGCGCACGGCATCTCCACGCTGTGGCTGCCCGCCGGCGCCTTCGCGGAGATCGCCGCCGACCGGCCCGAACGCCTCGCCGGACTGCGCGAGGTGTGGACCGGCGGCGACCGGGTGCCCGCCGGCGCGCTGCGCCGGGTCCGCGAGGCCTGCCCCGCGCTGAGCGTCGTCCACGGTCACGGCCTGCCCGAGGCCACCGTGTTCGCCGCCTGCCACCGCCTGCCCGCCGGGGAACCCGTCCAGCACGCGGGCGATGTCGGCCACCCCGTGGACGCCGCCGCCCTCTACGTCCTGGGCCCCGGCCTGGCCCCGGTCCCCGCCGGCGTGACCGGCGAACTGTACGTGGCCGGACCCGCCCTGGTACGCGGCTGGGCCGGCCGGCCCGGCCCGACCGCCGCACGCTTCGTCCCCTGCCCCTTCGGCCCGGCCGGCACGCGCATGTACCGCACCGGCGAACGCGCGCGCTGGAGCGGCGACGGCCGGCTCGTCCACGTGGGTGGCCCCGACTCGCTGGCCGAGGTGCGCGGAGTCCGCGTCGAGCTGGCCGAGGTCGAGGAGACCCTCGGCGAGCACACCGCCCTCGCCCGCACCGTCGTGACCGTCGCCGCGGACGGCGCCGGACAGCAGCGCCTGGTCGCCTACGTGGTGCCGGCGGCCGGCCGGAGCGTCTCCACCGACGAACTGCGCCGCTTCGCCGCGGGCTGGCTGCCCGAGTCCCTGGTGCCGTCGGTGTTCACGGTGCTGGAGCGGCTGCCCGTCACGGCGGACGGCCGCCTGGACCGGACGGCGCTGCCCCGGCCCGCGTTCGACGACGGCGCGCACCGGGCCCCGCGCAACGACACCGAGCGGATCCTGACCGGCCTGTTCGCCGACGTCCTGGAGCTGGACCGGGTCGGCATCGACGAGGACTTCTTCGACCTCGGCGGCAACTCGCTGCGCGCCATCCGGCTGGTCGGCCTGATCCGGGCCGAGCTGGGGCAGGAGGTGTCGATCCGCAAACTGTTCGCGGCCCGCACCGTCATCGGCCTCTCCGACACGTGGAAGGACCTCGCCCGGTCCAGCAGGCCGAGCCTGAGCCGCCGGACCAAGGACGGCGCGGTCCTGTGACCACCGGCTTCCCCCGACCGTGCGATCCGGCCACTGCGAAGGAATGAGTCACCCATGGACGCGATGACCGAGGCCCTGCTGGGCGGGGCTTCCCCCGACGAGATCGAAAGACAGCCGCTGCCCTCCCACTACGAGGCCGCGCACCTCCTGGCCCGCGACGCCGGCATGTTCGACGGCGTCGAGGACAAGGACGTCCGCAAGTCCCTGCACGTCGGGCCCGTTCCCATGCCGGAGATCGCCCCGGACGAGGTGGTCGTCGCCGTCATGGCGAGCTCCATCAACTACAACACCGTCTGGTCGGCCACGTTCGAGCCGGTCCCCACCTTCGCCTTCCTGCGGCGCTACGCCCGCGAGGGCGCCCACGCCGCCCGGCACGACCTGCCGCACCAGGTGATCGGCTCCGACGCGGCCGGCGTCGTCGTGCGCGTCGGCGCCGGGGTGCGGCACTGGAAGACGGGCGACCACGTGGTCGTCAGCTGCGTCCAGGTCGACGAGCAGGAACCGGCGACCCACGCCGACGCCATGCTCGGAGCGGGCCAGCGCATCTGGGGCTACGAGACCAACTTCGGCGGCCTCGCCCACTACAGCGTGGTGCGCGCCAGCCAGCTGCTGCCCAAACCGGCCCACCTGACCTGGGAGGAGTCGGCGGGCGTCCTGCTGACCGCGGCGACCTCGTACCGGATGCTCGTCGGGGACAACGGCGCGCGGATCAAGCAGGGCGACATCGTGCTCGTCTGGGGCGCGACCGGCGGCCTGGGCGCGTTCGCGGTGCAGATGGTCAAGAACGCGGGCGGCATCCCCGTCGGCGTGGTCAGCTCCGCGCGCAAGGCCGAGGCACTGCGCCGGCTCGGCTGCGACGTGGTGATCGACCGCAACGAGATCGGCATGGGCGGGGACGACGCCCTCACCCCGGAGCGGACGATCGAACTCGGCAAGCGCCTCGGCCGGGAGATCCGCCGCCTGGTCGGCGAGGACCCGCACGTCGTGTTCGACTACGTGGGACGGGCGACGTTCGGGATCTCCGTCTTCGTCGTGCGCAAGGGCGGCACCGTCGTCACCTGCGGGTCGAGCACCGGCTACGACCACCACTTCGACAACCGCTACCTCTGGATGAACCTCAAGCGGATCATCGGCAGCCACGCCGCCAACCTCCAGGAACAGGCCGAGTGCAACCGGCTCTTCCGGCTGGGGCACCTCTCCCCGGTCCTCTCCGAGGTGTTCCCGCTCGCGGAGGCCGGCGAGGCCGCCCGGCTGGTCCAGCGCAACCGGCACACCGGGAAGGTCGGCGTCCTGTGCCTGGCCCCCGGCGAAGGACTCGGCGTCACCGACCCGGCCCTGCGGGAGAGGATCGGGGCCGCCCGCCTCAACCCGCTGCGCTCCGCCGCCGCCCCACCGGCCCCGGCAGCACCGGCGACCGGGGGAGCCCGCGCGTGAACACCATCGACCGGGTGGGTGTCGTCGGCAGCGGCATCATGGGCACCGGCATCGCCGAACTGTGCGCGAAGGCCGGACTGGACGTACGGGTCGCCGTGCACTCCGAGTCCTCGCTGACGACGGCCCCGCGACGGCTGGCCGCCTCCCTCGGCCGGGGCGTGACCAAGGGCAGACTGACCGCGGCCGAGCGCGACGCGGCGCTGGCCCGGGTGAGCTTCACCCGCGACCTCGGCGACCTGGCGGACCGCCGCCTGGTCATCGAGGCGGTACCGGAGGACGAGCGGGTCAAGACGGACCTCTTCGCCACCCTCGACAAGATCGTCGAGGACCCGGAGGCGATCCTCGCGACCAACACCTCCTCCCTCCCGGTCGTCCGGCTCGCCGCCGCGACCGCACGTCCCCACCGGGTGCTCGGGCTGCACTTCTTCAACCCGGTGCCCGCCCTGCCGCTCGTCGAGATCGTCCCCTCGGTCCTGACGGACGCCGCGGTGACCGCCCGCGCCCAGGTATTCGTCCGCGACGTCCTCGGCAAGGATCCCGTCACCGCCCCGGACCGGGCCGGCTTCATCGTCAACGCCCTGCTCTTCCCCTACCTGCTGTCCGCCGTGCGGATGGTCGAATCGGGCCTGGCCACCGCCGAGGCCGTCGACCGCGCCATGGCCCAGGGCTGCGCGCACCCCATGGGACCGCTGCGCCTCGCCGACCTGATCGGCCTGGACACCACCGTGTCCATCGCCCGCGCCCTGTACGAGGAGTTCAAGGAGCCCCTGTACGCGCCCCCGCCGCTGCTGCTGCGCATGGTCGAGGGCGGCCTGCTCGGCAAGAAGTCCGGCCGCGGGTTCTACCCGTACGCGTGAGCGCCCGGGAGCCGCACGCGGCTCCCGGGCGCCACACCCGCCACCTCAGCGCACGCCGGTGCCCGCGAGCAGCCCCCCGGTCACGGCCGCGGCCACCCCGTCCAGGTGGTCGTTCAGGTAGAAGTGCCCGCCCCGGAAGACCCGCAGGTCGAACGCGCCTCGGGTGTGCTCGCGCCACCGGCGCGCCTCCTCGACCGTCACCACCGGGTCGGCGTCCCCGACCAGCACGCTGACCGGCGTGGCCAGCGGCTCGGCGGGCCGCCACTCGTAGGTGGCCAGCGCCCGGTAGTCGGCCCGCAGCGCCGGCAGCACCATCTCCAGGATCTCGGGGTTCTCCAGCGTCGCCCGGTCGGTGCCGCCCAGCCCGCGCACCTCGGCCAGCACCTCGTCGTCGCCGTAGTCCCGGTAGTGGGCGCCGGACCGGGCGCCCGGCGCGTCCCGGCCGGAGAGGAACAGCCGCCGGGGGGCGGGCAGTCCGCGCTCCGCCAGCAGCCGGGCCGTCTCGAAGGCCACCAGCGCCCCCATGCTGTGACCGAACAGCGCGTACGGCCGGGCCGGATCCGCGGCCAGTTCACCGGCCAGCTCCCCGGCCACCGCCGCGACCAGCCGGTCCAGCGCCGTGAACGGCTCCTCCAGATACCGGTCCTGTCGTCCCGGGTACTGCACCGCCAGCACGTCGAACTCCGCGGGCAGCGCGCGCGCCAGCTGGGTGTACGCCGTGGCGGAGCCCCCCGCGTGCGGGAAGCACACGAGCCGCGGACCGTTCCCCGCGACCGTGCCCACGCGCCGCAACCATGTGCTGCTCACCGTTGGTGTGTCCCTTCGTCCGTCGAGCGGTGGCGGCCGGGCGCTCCGCCCGGCCCTCGTGATCCCGCGGCTCGCCCCGCCCGCACCGGCCGCAGCCGGATCACACCGGCTGCGCCGCGACGAGCGGCCGCCGGCCCGCCGCGAGCACCGCGCCCGGCCCGTCGAAGGCCCGCGCGAGCTCCAGTTCGGCCTCCAGCACCCCCGCCAGCCGGCGGACGCCCTCACGGATCCGCTCCGGCGTCGGGTAGCAGTAGGACAACCGCATCTGGCGGCGGCCGAGCCCGTCGGTGTGGAAGCCGGTGCCCGACGCGTACGCCACCTTGGCGTCCACCGCGCGCGGCAGCATCGCCTTCGTGTCCACGCCCTCCGGCACCGTCACCCACACGTAGAAGCCGCCGTCCGGCTTCGTCCACGTACAGCCCGGCGGCAGGTACTCCTCCAGCGCGGACAGCATCGCGTCCCGGCGCTCGCGGTAGTTGTCCCGGAACGTGTCGATCTGGCCCTGCCAGTCCTGCGTGGCCAGGTAGCGCGAGACGATCATCTGGTTCAGCGTGGGAGGGCACAGCGTCGCCGACTCGGTGGCCAGCACCAGCTTCTCCCGCACCCCGTGCGGGGCCAGCACCCAGCCGACCCGCAGCCCGGAGGCGAACGTCTTCGAGAACGAGCCCAGGTACACCACGTTGTCCGGGTCCAGCGAGTGCAGGGCCGGACGGATCTGTCCGTCGAACCCGAGCAGACCGTACGGGTTGTCCTCGACCACCAGCACCCCGTGGGTGCGGCAGATCTCCAGGATCTGCGCCCGCCGCTCCACCGCGAGCGTCACGCCCGCCGGGTTGTGGAAGTTCGGGATCGTGTAGAGCAGCTTCACCCGCTGACCGGCCTGCCGGGCCCGCAGCAGCGCCGCCCGCAGCCCCTCCGGCACCAGACCGTGCTCGTCCATCGCCACGTGCACGACCTGCGCCTGGTACGCGGCGAAGGAGCCCAGCGCGCCCACGTACGAAGGGCCCTCGGCCACCACCACGTCACCCGGGTCGCAGAACAGCCGCGCCACCAGGTCGAGCCCCATCTGCGAGCCGACCGTCACCACGACGTCGTCCGCCCGGGCCGTGATGCCCTCCAGCGCCATCACCTCGCAGATCTGCTCCCGCAGCAGCGGCAGACCGTGCGCGGAGGCGTACTGCAGGGCCGTCAGACCGTCCTCGGAGATGATCCGCGCGACCTGCTCCGAGAGGGCCTGGAGCGGCAGGGCCGCCAGGTTCGGCATGCCGCCGGCCAGCGAGACGACCTCCGGCCGGCTGGCGACGGAGAACAGGGCCCGGATCTCCGAGGCCGTCATGCCGGCCGTGCGGGCGGCGTACCGGTCGAGGTGCGGGTCGAGGTGCGGGTCGAGGACGTGGTGGACTCGCCGCGGCGTGGGGGGGATGTTCTCGATCATGAAGGCGACACCCGGGGCTCGGTGGGCAGGATCACTGACGTGGGGGGACCGTCCGTGCGGCGCCTGCTCGAACATCGTTCGGTCCTTGCTGGGGAGCATGGGCTCCCCCGCTGGTGGACCGCTCAAGGCCGCCTCGTGGTCGGCCGGGGAAGGAGCGCGGAGCCCCCGCTCACCGCGGGTCGGCGTTGAACTTGGAGGCCGACCAGAAGTAGCCGAGGACCGTCAGGCCCACGCACCAGGCGATGGCGAGCCAGCCGTTGTTGCCGATCTCGCTGCCCAGGAGCAGCCCGCGCAGGGTCTCGATCGCCGGAGTGAAGGGCTGGTACTCGGCGATCGGCTGGAACCAGCCGGGCATGGACGCGGTCGGCGTGAAGGCGCTGGAGAGCAGCGGCAGCAGGATGAGCGGCATGGCGTTGTTGCTGGCCGCCTCGGCGGTCGGGCTGATCAGGCCCATGCCCACGGCGATCCAGGTGAGCGCGAGGGAGAACAGCACGAGCAGGCCGAGGGCCGCCAGCCACTCCAGGGCGGTGGCGTCCGTGGAGCGGAAGCCGATGGCCACGGCGACGACGCCGACGAGGACCACGCTGATCACCGACTGCAGGACGCTGCCGACGACGTGCCCGACGAGCACCGACGGCCGGTGGATGGCCATCGTGCGGAAGCGGGCGATGATGCCCTCGCTCATGTCGTTCGAGACGGACACCGCCGTGCCGATCGTGGTGCTGCCGATGGTCATCAGCAGCAGACCCGGGACGAGGTAGGCGATGTAGGCGGACCGGTCGGGGGCGCCGCCCGTGATGCCCGCGCTCATCGTGTCTCCGAAGATGTACACGAAGAGCAGGAGCAGCATGATCGGGGTGAGCAGGAGGTTCAGGGTGAGGGAGGGGTAGCGCCGGGCGTGCAGCAGGTTGCGGCGCAGCATGGTGGACGAGTCGCGCACGGCGAGGGAGAGGGAGCTCATCGGACGGTCTCCTTGGGCTGGGAGGTCTGGCTGGGCACGTGGGTGTCGCCGGTGAGGGCGAAGAAGACGTCGTCGAGGTCGGGGGTGTGCACGGTGAGCTCGTCGGCCTCGATGCCGGCGGAGTCGAGCCGCTCCAGGATGGAGCGCAGGTCGCGCTGGCTGCCGTCGCTGGGGATCTGGAGCGTCAGCGCGTCGTCGTCCCGGGTGACCTCGCCCAGGGCCAGGGCGGCGGACCGGTGGGCGACGGGGTCGGTGAAGCGCAGCCGGACGTGGCCGCCGGGGATCAGGCGCTTGAGCTCGTCCGCGGTGCCCTCGGCGGCGATCTTTCCGTCGTTCAGGACGGCGATGCGGTCGGCGAGTTCGTCGGCCTCCTCCAGGTACTGGGTGGTGAGGAAGACGGTGACGCCGCCGGTGACCAGCCGGCGGATGATCTGCCACATGTTGTGCCGGGAGCGGGGGTCCAGGCCGGTCGTCGGCTCGTCGAGGAAGATGATGCGCGGGTCGCCGACCAGGGTCATCGCGATGTCCAGGCGGCGCTTCATGCCGCCGGAGTAGGTGGAGGCGGGCTTCTTCGCGGCCTCCACCAGGTCGAAGCGCTCCAGGAGTTCGGCGGTGACCCGGCGGCCCTCGGCCTTGGTGAGGTGGTGCAGGTCGGCCATCAGGAGCATGTTCTCCTCGCCGGTGATCAGGCCGTCGACGGCGGAGAACTGCCCGGTGACACCGATCGAGGCGCGGACGGCCTGCGGGTCGGCGGCGAGGTCGTGGCCGCCGACGCGGATCTCGCCCGCGTCGGCGCCGATGAGGGTGGAGAGGATCTTGACCGCGGTGGTCTTGCCCGCGCCGTTCGGTCCGAGCAGCGCGAACACGGTGCCCGTGGGAACCGTCAGGTCGACGCCGTCGAGGATGGTCTTGTCGCCGTAGGACTTGCGCAGCCCGGTCGCCGCGATGGCCAGGTCGGTCATGAGGGGGAACTCCTTCTCAGAGACTGCGGGTTCTCAGAGGCTGCGGGCGGTGATGTCGCCGTAGGCGGTGGTGGCGTGGACGGTGAGGGCGGCGGTGGCGCCGTCGTCGTTGGTGAGGCTGTTGTGGATGCGGCCGGCGGTGGTCCCGGCGTCCAGGGAGGCGGAGACCCCGGGGGCGGCGGCGATCGTGAGGTTTCCGGCCTGGGTGGTGAGCAGGACCTTGCCGCCCCGGGCCTCGGCGACGCTGATGTCGCCCTTCTGGGTGCTGATCTCGGCGGAGCCGCCCAGGCGGCCGACGGCGATGTCACCGGCGAGCAGGGTCAGCCGGGCGCCGGCGGCCTCCTCCAGCCGGACCGAGCCCTGCGCGCCGTCGAAGGCCACCTCGCCGAGGCGCCCCTCGCCCCGGAACTCGGTGGCGGCCGTCCTGGCCTCGACGCGGGACCCGGCGGGCAGCAGGACCGTGACGTCGACGGCTCCGGAAGCACCGAGCAACTGGTTCTTCGCCGGGGCCGCGTTGATCCGCAGGACGCCGTCGCCGTACTCGACGGCGGTCTGCTCCGCGGCCTTGACGTCGCGGCTCTTGGAGGCGTCCGCGGGCAGGACCCGGACCTCGGTGTCCGCACGGTCCGCGGCGATCAGGTGGACGCGCCCGGCGGGGACGTCCAGGACGAGGGAGACGGGGGCGGGGGTGTCGTACTTCTGCATCGTGCTCTCCTGTGACTCGCTGTTTCCGATGAGGGAAACGCTACGTTGCGTTCGTAGTCTCCGCAATGAGTTCGTTGCGTCAAATCACTATTCCCACAGGTCAATGCGGGAATTTCATTGCAATGGTTTCACGTCTAACGCAACAACCCACACCCTCTTCGTTGCAATAGCTTGGAAGTGAACGCTATAGTCGCCCCACCACGGACCACGAAGGAGACCGCGATGCCGGGAGGCAGACTCACCCAGCAGGAACGTCAGCAGATCGCGCTGGGACTGGCCGACGGCCTCGCCTACGCGGAGATCGCCCGGCGCCTGGACCGCCCGACCTCGACGATCACGCGCGAGGTGATGCGCAACGGCGGCCCCGCCGGCTACCGCGCCGACCTCGCCCACCGCGCCACCGAACGCCGCACCCAGCGGCGCAGGACCGCCGCGCCGGGCCCGGCCGCGCCCGAACAGCCCCACGGACGCGACGCCGAAGCCGTCCGCGAGTACGAGGAGACCTTCACCACCGTCCTCATGGCCTCGGGCATGCCCAAGATGATGTCCCGGGTGCTCGCCTGTCTGACCATCACCGACAGCGGCAGCCTCACCGCGTCCGAACTCGTCCAGCGCCTCCAGGTCAGCCCGGCCTCGATCTCCAAGGCCGTCGCCTTCCTCGACGAGCAGGGCCTCATCCGCCGGGAACGCGACGAACGCCGCCGCGAGCGCTACGCCGTCGACGACGACATCTGGTACCGGTCGATGATGGCCAGCGCCCGCTCCACCGCCCAGCTCGTCGAGACCACGCGTCAAGGCGTGTCCGTCCTCGGCCCCGACACCCCGGCCGCCGTCCGCCTGGAGAACATCGCCCGCTTCCTCGACTTCGTCAGCGAAGCCATCGCCCGCGCCGCGGAACAGGCCCGCGACATCCTCTACGCGAAGCCCGCGGCGCCCCCCGAGGACCCCGCCGGCTGAGGGCGCGCCCCGGGACCCGCGTCCCGGGGCGCACCGGCCGCCGTTCAGCGGATCAGTTCGTGCGCGCGCTCCGCCCGCGGGTCCGCGCCGTGGCCGGCGGCCGCACCGCGGCCCAGCCTCTCGCCCTCGACGTCCAGGTTCGGCAGCAGCCGGTCGAGCCACCGCGGCAGCCACCACGCCGACCGGCCCAACAGGGCGAACAGGGCCGGGACGAGGGCCATCCGGACGACGAAGGCGTCGAAGAGCACGGCGCTCGCGAGGGCGAAACCGATCATCTTGATCAGGTCGTTCTGCTCGGTGACGAAGCCGGAGAACACGCTGATCATGATGATCGCGGCCGCGCTGACCACGCGCCCGCCGTGCCGGAAGCCGGTCACCACGGCCTCGTCGGGCCGCGCCCCGTGCACGTAGGCCTCGCGCATCCGGCTGACCAGGAACACCTCGTAGTCCATCGCCAGGCCGAACACCACACCGATCATGAAGATCGGCATCGTGCTCATGACGGGCCCGGCCTCCTTGACGCCGAACACGTCGGCGAGCCAGCCCCACTGGAAGACGGCGACCACGGCCCCGAGGGACGCGCTGACCGACAGCAGGAAGCCGAGCGCCGCCTTGAGCGGCACCAGCACCGACCGGAAGACGAGGACCAGCAGCAGGAACGCCAGACCCACCACCAGCGCCAGGTACGGCACCAGGGCGTCGTCGAGGGTCTTGGAGAAGTCGATGAACATCGCGGTCTGCCCGGTCACGAGGATCTCGTCCGCACCCGTCGAGGCCTCGACGGCGGGCACCGCGCCGCGGATGGCGCGCACCAGTTCCTCGGTGGCGTGGTCGGTGGGCCCGGTGCCCGGCACCAGGTTCAGGATCGCCGTGTCGTTCGCCGCGTTGGGCGCGGCCGGCGAGACGGACGCGACCCCCTCCAGGCCGGCCAGCGCCTTGCCGACTCCACCGGCCGCGGCCGCGGCGTCCTTGGCGCTGACGGTGATCATCAGCGGCCCGTTGAAGCCGGGGCCGAAGGACTCCGACAGCATGTCGTACGCCTTGCGCTGCGTGGTGTCGGTGGCCATGGTGCCCTCGCCGGGCAGCCCCAGCTCCAGGCTCGCGGCCGGCAGGGCGATCGCGCCCAGCCCGAGCACGCCGACGAGCAGCACCGCCACCGGGTGGCGCAGCACGTAACGGGCCCAGCGCGTGCCCAGGTTGGGCTTGGTCCGGGCCGCCTCCCTGGCGGCCCTGCGCTGCTGGCGGGCGGAGAGCGGCTTGCCGGTGACCGCCTTGCGGTCCAGGCGGCGCAGCACCTTGACGGGGGCGAAGCCGAGCAGCGCGGGCACGAGGGTGATCGCGATGAGGACGGCCACGGCGACGGTGCCCGCGGCGGTCATGCCCATCTTGGTGAGCATCGGGATGTTCGCCACGGCGAGTCCGGCGAGCGCGATGATGACGGTGAGCCCCGCGAAGACGACCGCCGACCCGGCGGTGCCGACGGCGCGCCCGGCGGCCTCCCGCCGCTCGTGGCCCTCGGCGATCTCCGAGCGGTAGCGGGAGATGATGAACAGGGCGTAGTCGATGCCCACCGCGAGGCCGATCATCATGGCCAGGGTGGAGGTGTTCGAGGACAGCCCGAAGGTGCTGCCGAGCGCGGTGATGCCGCTGATGCCGATGCCGACCCCGATCAGGGCGGTGAACAGCGGCATCCCGGCGGCGATCATCGAACCGAAGGTGAGCAGCAGGACCACCGCGGAGACGAGGACGCCGATGCCCTCGGCGCCGCCCACCGCGACGTCGATCTTGATGGCGTCACCGCCGGCCTCGACGGTCAGGCCCGTCCCGCGGGCCTTGTCGAAGGCGGCCGTCAGCGCGTCGTGCTCCACGTCCGTCAGCTGGGTGGCGGCGGCCTTGTACGTCACGACGGCGTACGCGGTGGTCGCGTCCTTGCTGACGGATCCGGGCAGGTACGGGTCGCTGACCGCGACGACCCCCGGGGCCTTCGCCAGCTCGGCGGCCAGCCCGGAGACCGCGGGCCTGCGCTCGGGCCCGGAGATGTCCTGGCCCCGCGGAACCCGGATGACCACCCGGGCACTGGCCCCGTCCGCGCTCGCGGCCGGGAACTTGTCCTTCAGCAGGTC
The DNA here is from genome assembly GCF_043199995.1 of Streptomyces sp. NPDC048507. NCBI lineage: Bacteria > Bacillati > Actinomycetota > Actinomycetes > Kitasatosporales > Streptomycetaceae > Streptomyces > Streptomyces sp. NPDC048507. The sequence goes on from NZ_JBICWZ010000023.1 coordinate 76,511, forward strand.
GAAGGCCTTCTGCGATTCGGTACCCGGCATCGAGAACGTGTCGGCCGGGGGTGCGGGGGCCGAGGAGGCGGCCACCACGGCCCCCACGAGGACCAGCAGCCACAGCAGTGCTGTCGTGCCACGCCGTCGGAACGCTAAGCGGCCCAGTTTGTGGAGGAACGTTGCCATGGTGGGGGGACTCCCGTCAGGTTCAAATGCCACCGAGACCCGGGGAGAGTAACAAACCGCACGTACGGTTTGCCGTGCACGAACCAGGCACCACTCAACCGGGCCGCATGCGGACCCCCGGCCCGGAGCGCCGGGCGCGCGTCGCGCGCCCGACCCGACCGGGGAACCGGCACGCCGAACAGCGTGACGGGGCCCGCTTGAGCGCCCGTCGATTCCCGATCGATCTCCGCCATAGCGTTCACGCTCATCGGATTGCAACGACCGCAGAGTCGATCGTTGCATTCGCGGCTAGCCCGTCGCAACGATTTAGCCCATCTGACCTGCAATAACACTCACCACGTGCAGTGACCTCATTGTGGAAACTCCGAACGCAACGTAGCGTTTCTGTCATCGGAAACAACGGGTCGCCCAGCGGGCCGCCCCACGAGCCACAGGAGCGCACGATGCAGAAGTTCGACACCCCCGCCCCCGTCTCCGTCGTCCTGGACGTCCCCGCCGGCCGCATCCGCTTCATCGCCGCCGACCGCTCGGACACCGCCGTCGAGATCCTCCCCGCGAACGCCTCCAAGAGCCGCGACGTGAAGGCCGCGAAGCAGACCGAGGTCAGCTACGGCGACGGAGTCCTGCGGATCAGCGTCCCGGAGCCGAAGAACCAGTTCCTCGGCCTCACCGGATCCATCGAGGTCACCGTCCAGCTGCCCGCCGGCTCCCGCGTCGAGGCGAAGACGGCCGCCGCCGAGCTGCGCGGCGTCGGACGCCTCGGCGACGTCGACTTCCGGGGCGCACAGGGCTCCGTCAAGCTCGACGAGACCGCGGACGCCCGCCTCACCCTCCAGGCCGGCGACGTGACGGTCGGCCGCCTCGGCGGGTCCGCCGAGATCAGCACCCAGAAGGGCGACATCAGCGTCGCCGAGGCCCGCCGCGGCGAGGTCGTCCTCACCACCCAGGCCGGCGACCTCACCATCGGCGCCGCCCGCGGGGTCTCCGCCTCCCTGGACGCCGGCACCTCCTACGGCCGTATCCACAACGCCCTCCTCACCACCGAGGGCGCCGCCGCCGGCCTGACCATCCGCGCGACCACCTCCTACGGCGACATCACCGCCCGCAGCAACTGAGACGCCCACAGCACCCCGGCCCCCCGCCCGTCCCACCCCACCCGAAGGAGCACACCACCATGTCCGTCACCCCCACCACCCACCACGACCGCCCCGAACTCCAGGCGGCCATCCAGCAGATCGTCGATTCCGGATTCGTCGGAGCGCAGCTGCGCGTCCAGGACCGGGGGCGGGTATGGGTCGGCAACGCCGGGGCGTGCCGGCTGGGCGAGGACGAGAAGCCGCCGACGGACGGCCGGTTCCGCATCGGCAGCAACACCAAGACCTTCGTCGCCGCCCTCGTCCTGTGCCTGGTGGCCGAGGGAACCTTAGGCCTCGACGACCCCGTGACCGGCCACCTGCCCGGCTTCGGGCTGGACCCGGCGATCACGGTGCGCATGCTGCTCCAGCACACCAGCGGCGTGTTCAACTTCACCGGCGAGTACGACGCGGACGGCACCTTCGTGCCCGGAGTCACCTGGGCCGGCCGCGCATGGGTGGACAACCGCTTCAAGACCTACCGCCCGCAGGAACTGGTCCGCCTCGCCCTGTCCAAGCCGGCGCGGTTCGCACCGGGGACGGACTGGAGCTACTCCAACACCAACTACGTCCTCGCCAGGCTGCTCGTCGAGGAGGTCACCGGCCACCCGCTCGCCGAGGAGATGCACCGGCTCGTGCTGGGCCCGCTCGCACTGGCGGACACCGTCGTGCCGACCACCGAGACGCAGATCGCCGAACCGCACGCCCACACCTACTACCGGTACGAGGAGGCCGGCCGGCAGAAGACCGTCGACGTCACCCTCCAGAACCCCTCCTGGATCTCCAGCGGCGGCGACATGATCTCCACCACCGAGGACCTCCACACCTTCATCTCCGCCCTGCTGGGCGGACGGCTCCTGCCCGCCCCGCTGCTCGCCGAGATGTGCACCCCGCACCCCAAGGCCGGATACGGACTCGGGGTGTTCGTCCAGGACATCGGCCCGGACGGCGCCACCGTCATCACCCACAACGGCGGCATCGCGGGCAACGCGGCCCTCATGTACAGCACCCCGGACGGCAGCACGACCCTGACCGCGTCCCTCACCTACGTGGACGACGCCGACATGTCCCTGGCCGCCGCCTTCCAGCAGGCGATCCGCACCCTCCTCGCCGAGGTCTTCCCCACCGGTGCCCCGTCCGCCTGAGCCCCCTCAGCCGCCCGCCCCCCTGAAGCGGATCACCGTGTACGCCTCCCCGGCCCGCGCCGGCCGGATCCAGGAACGGGCCGTGAAGGTGTGCAGCCGGCCGTGCACCAGCGCGTGCCGCGGCAGCCGGACTCCGAACTCCCCGGCCACCGCCTCCAGCAGCGACCGCTCCGCACCGGCGCGCCCCGCCCCGCCCGCGAAGAACCGCGCCGGATCCAGCGCCGCCGGGACCCGCCCGTCCACCCGTACCTCCCCGTCCGCGAAGGTGAACGCGTACTGTCCGGCGCCGTCCCGCGCCACCGAGAGGTGGAAGAACGCCTCCCCGGCCCGCAGCCCGCTCCACACCACCACCGCACGGGTCCCCGCACTGGCGGCCGCGGCCGGGGAGACGAACCGCCGCCGGTCGAACGGGCCGCCCGCGCCGTCGAAGGCGAAGCTCCACCGGCCGCCGGCCCGCCCCACCGCCACGACCGGCCCGTCCTCGTGGGACGAGGCCTCCCCGCGCCCCCGCACCGCCCGCATCCGCGCCTCACCCGCGCACAGCGGCGCCTCCAGCGCGTCGCCCGCCCCGAGGCGCCCGGGCAGCTCCCACGGCTCCACCCCTTCCACCAGCACGAACCGGTAGGACTCCCCGCCACCGCCGTCCGGGTCCGCGAGCCACGCCAACCCGTCCGGATCCAGCCCCGCCGTCGGCGCCGGCGTCCGGCCCGCCTCCCCGCCCCGGGCCGTGGACAGCAGCTCCCGCCCCCGCGCCGGCGTCAGCAGCGGCCCGAGCAGCGGATCGGCCAGCCACCCCAGCGGCGCCAGGTGGTCCGGCCCCGGCGGCTCCCACCGCGACAGGGCCTCCCGCAGCGCCCGCCACGCCCCGTCGGTGTCCCCCCACCGCGCCCGCTCCCGGGCCCGCACGACCGCCTCCCCGAACACCCCCGCCGCCGTGTACCGGTACGCCTCCCCGCCGGCCGGCCGCACCGTGCCCCCGGCGGCCGCCACCGGCCCGAACTCGGCCGCGTACAGCGGATCCGTCACCAGGTCCGCGAAGGAGACCCGGTGGGTCCGCCCGAGCAGACGGCGTATCTGGTCGCCCAGCCCGGCCGCCCGCGGCCTGCCGTACCCCGCGGCCTCGTCCAGCGCCGCCAGGGCCCCTTCCCAGTCACCGCGCAGCGCCTGCCGCCGGGCCCCCTCCACCAGCGCGTCCAGCGCCCGCGTCGTGCCGTTGACGAACGGGGGCTCCCCCTCGCCCGGACGCGCCCGCAGACGGTGGAACTCCCGGTGCATGTCCCGCATGAACGCGCCGAAGTCCGCGAACCGTTCGGGCGGCGCCGCCCGCCAGCCCGCCCACGTGTACACCGCCCACTCGCCGCCCTCGCCCACGTCCTCGGGATCCATCAGGACGTACGTCGCGTCGGACTCGACGTCCAGCCGCAGGCCGCGCCGCCAGATGCCCGCCTCCCGCCGCTGCCCGGGCCCGGAGTCCTCGTCCACATACCCCTCGAACACCTCCGAGAGCCCCGAGGCGTCGTCGTGCCAGTGCGCGTCCGCGGTCCCCGCCAGCAGCCGCACGAACCCGCCCGCGTGCCGCCAGCCGTCGCTCACCGCCAGGAACTCCCGGTACGAGGGCGGCATCCGCACCCCCAGCCGCCGCTCCATGGCCGCGATCCGCTCCTCGCCCGCGGGTACGCTCCCCAGCCACCGCGCCCGCCGGGCGGCCCCGTCACCCTCACCGGGGCCGTCCGCCCACTCCCCGCTCCACCGGACCAGGAAGGCCCGCCAGTCGAATTGCGATTCCGTGCTCCGCGTCATCGCCCCGATGCTGCCACCCCCCACCGACAGTTCAGCCGAGCGGAACGGCGTCCTTCGCGGAGGTGTGCCAGTTGGTGACGACCGGCTTGTCCACGACGATGGCACCGACCTTCAGCGAGACCGGAGCGGGGTCGTCGTCGCCGACGGCGACGATGACGAAGTCGAATTCCCTGCCGCCGTTCGCGCTGGTGCTCTTCGGGTTCAGCCCGGCGTAGGCGGTGGTGCTCCCGCTCAGCGTGATCTGCTTCCCGACGGCCTGCTCCGCCGGCCCCGCCTGCGTGCCGTCGGAGCCGAACGCCACCGTCGGGAGCGCGGCCGGCAGCACACAGGTGATCCCCGGCTTCGCCTTCGCCGAGATCAGGATGTAGCCGCCGGCCTGGGACTCGGACCGGGTGCTCCAGGAGAGGTCGCCCGCCCCGCAGACCTGCCCGACCGGCCCCCGCCCACCCTTCCCGGCGTCCGCTCCGCTGCCCTTGCCGGTCCCGCCCGCCACGGGCACCGCCTTGCCGGCCGCGGCGGGGGCCGGGGCGGCCGGGGCGGGGGCGGAAGCCGCGGCGGACGGCGCTGCGGCGGCACCCGCCGCACCGCTGCCGCCGCCGGCCGCCTCCGCACCCTGACACGCCGTCACCAGCAGTGAGCCGCCCACGAGGACTGCGGAGACGAAGAAGGCCTTGCGACGGTTGCCGGACACGAAATCCCCTGGGTGCTCGATGGTCGAAGCCGGAGTGCTTCCTTGATCACTATGACGGGACGCCGCCCCCCGGGAGCACACCGTCTTCGTTGCAGGACAACGCTGTTGCACACCGGTGACACGAACCCCGCCGCCCCCGCACGCGGCGCCCCGCACCCCCGGCCTTACGCCGCCTCGATGCGGCCGGACACCGGCTGCCCGGAGCCACCCCACCCCGGCAGCGGTTACCGCGCCCAGTCGACGCCGAGCCCGGCGAGCACCCGCCGCTGCGCCGGAGCGAGCCGCTCGCGCCGCTGCTTCTGGTTCATCAGCCACACCCCGACCCGGTGCCCGGTCCCGTCGGGCAGCGTCTCGACCGCGCCGCGCCCCGGCAGCCGCCCCTCCCTCCCCACGTACCGCGCGAGGGCCTCGACCCCGGTGCGGAAGGCCGCGCCGCCCGCCGCCGCCGGCGCCCCCGAAGGCCGCTCCCGCACACCCGCCTCCACCCCCAGCGCACCGAGCCGCCGCCGCTGCTCCCCGCTGAGCCGGTCCCAGTCCCGCCGCTGGCCGGCGAGCCACCGTCCGACGTCCTCTCCGTGCCGGGTCACCCCGGGCACCACGTCCGCGAGCCGGGCGCCTTCCTCCAGGAGCTGGGCCAGGTAGGCGCAATGGCGCTGCCAGTCGACGGTCCACCCCCACGCCCCCGGGTTCCAGCCGGGGTCGATCGCGGCAAGCTCCGCGGCCCGCCGCCCGGCGCGCACCGGGTCCTTCCCGAGCCCGCCGGGCCGGCGCACGTTGGTCAGCCACTGCCCGACCCGGACGTCGAGGACCGCCGCGCCCCGCGGGGCCGCCAGCGTCCCGTGCAGCCGGTGGTAGGCCCGCGCGGCGGCGAGGTTGGCTTCGAAGGCGGCGTCGGCGGTGTCCCACACGATCCCCAGCTCCTCCAGCCCGGCAGCCCGCTCCCCGCTCATCGTCCCGGCCCGCATCGCCCGCCGCTGGTCCGACAGCCACCGCCCGAGCGGGTACGCCCCCTCCACGTGCTCGTACGGCACCCGCAGATCCCCCTCGCGCTCCCGGTACCGGAGGGCCGCCTCGATGCCCCTTCTCCACTCCTGCCCCTCGGTGTCGATGACCTGGTAGCGGATCCACTGCGCGATCAGCGCGGGATCGCGCGGCGCCGCGAACCGCAGCAGCAGCCGGGTCTCGTCCGCACCCTCGGCCGGCGCCCGCCCGATGGGCGGCGACGGCTGGACGACCCGCCTGCGGGGCTCCTGCGGCACCGCCAGCAGCTCCACCGCACGCGCGTCGTGCGCCCGCAGCCCCTGCAACACCCGCACGAGCGGCCGGTAGGAATCCGACGACAGGATGTCCTGCGGCCGCTCGCCCGCCTTCAGGAACACGGGCACGATCAAGGTGGCCGTCTTCCCCTGCCCCGGCTGCTGCCGCAGGGCCCGCCCGATGGCCTGGACGATGTCCACCGCCGACCCCTTCGGATCGATCAGGGCCACCGAATCCGTCGCCCGGATGTCGACCCCCTCACCCAGGACCCGGCAGTTCGCCAGGACCGCCCGCCCGGCCCGCCGCCCGAAGTCACCGAGCACCGCCTGCCGGTGCCCGGCCTCGTGCTCGCCGCACAGCCACCCGGCCCACACCCGCTCCGGATGCCGGGCCGGCGCCACCTCGTGCAGCCGCCCCGCCACCCGCTCCAGCCCCTCGGCGAACGCCTCCGCCTCCACGGTCCGGTGGTGGAAGGTGATCGTCGTCTTCAGCCCGTGCTCGGCCATCGCCTCCAGCAGAGCCGTCTGCAACGCCACCAGCCGCTCGCCCCGCAGCCGCTCCCCGTACCGCCCCGCACCGACGAGCCGCTCCGGCGTCACCTGCGGATCCGTGAGCTCGGCCACCACGATCTGGTACTTCGCGAGCAGCCCCCGCGACACGGCGTCCCCCAGCGTCAGCTCGTGGACGACGGGCCCGAACACCTCCCGGTCGTCCATCGAACAGACCAGCTCCCGGGCGGGGAGCGGATCCCGCACCCGCCGCGTCCGCCCCCCGGTCTCCTCGTCCACCACCGCGGCCTGCGCCTCGTAGAGCCGCTCCTGCTCCCGGGTCCGGGGCGGACGCCCGCCCCAGATCCTCGGAGTGGCCGTCAGGTACAGCCGCCGCAGAGCCGGCACGACCTCCTGCCGGTGCACGCCCGCCCAGGCCTTCCCCGCGGCCCCCGACGTCCGGTGCGCCTCATCGACGACGACCAGGTCGAAGGCCTCCATCGCCAGCCCGTACTCCCCGCGGTGCGCCTGCGCGACGACCGGCAGCGAGGCGTACGTCGCGTACACCGTCACGGGCCCCCGCCCGTGCCACAGCCCGAGCTGCGGCGCCGAGGTCGTCGCCCGCACACCCAGCCCGGCCCCTTCCCCCAGCGAGCACACCGCGACCGCCGCCCCCGTGTGCCCGGCGGCCCGCCACGCGCGCACCGTCTGCGCGAGCAGGTCCAGGGTCGGCAGCAACACCAGCACGCGCCCGTGCCGGGCGAGCCGCAACGCGGCGGCCGCCGCGATGAACGTCTTCCCGGTCCCACAGGCGGCCACCACCGTGGCCCGCAACCCACCCTCGGGAACCGGCACCCCCACCGGAACCTCAAGCCCCCGCACGACCGCCTCGACGGCCTCCTCCTGATGGGCCCGCAACACGATGCCCCCGCTCTTCACACCCACGCCCGGACCCTACACACGCCCACCCCCCTGATGCACCCTCCCGCCGCCCCGACACGAAGATCGCCCGTTCAGTCCGCCTCCGGCCCGAACCGGCGCTTGTACGCCGACGGTGTGATCCCGGTCGTGCGGCGCATCAGCGTGCGCAGATTGGCGGCCGTGCCGAGCCCGCTGCGTCGCGCGACCACCTCGAACCGGGACTCGCCCCGCTCGATCAACCGGCACGCCAGTGCGAGCCGTTCCCCCGTCAGCCACGCCAGCGGCGTCGTGCCGAGTTGCGCCTGGAAGCGCCGGTGCAACGTCGCCGGACTGACCGTCGCACGTGCCGCGAGGCGGGACACGGTGAGCGGTGAGTCCAGCCGCTCCTGGGCCCAGACCAGGACGGGCGCCAAGGACTCGTCCGCCGGGTCGGGCATCGGACGTTCCACGAACTGCCGCTGCCCACCGTCCCGGTGCGCCGCGAAGACCAACCGCCGGCTCACGGAGTTGGCCACCTCCGCGCCGTGGTCGCGACGGACCACGTGCAGCCCGAGATCGAGCGCGGCCGCGCTCCCCGCCGCGGTGAGGATGTCGCCGTCGTCCACGAACAGCACGTCCGATTCGAGCCGGACGCGGGGGAAGCGGGCCCGGAAGGAATCCGCCCACTGCCAGTGCGCGGTGGCCCGGCGCCCGTCGAGGACTCCGGCCTCGGCCAGGGTGAAGGCCCCACTGCAGAAGCCGATCAGGCGCGCACCGCGGGCGTGTGCCCGCCGGACGGCATCGAGCACGGCGGGACGGCGGGGCACCTCGGTGTCCGGGCGGTTGGGGACGATCAAGGTGTCCGCCGTGTCGGCCGCTTCCAGGCCGGCGACTCCCGTGAGCGCGAAGAACCCGTCACGCATCGGCGTGAGGGGCTCGGGGGAGCAGAGCCTGAAGTCGTAGAGATCACGGCCGATCTCCGGCCGGCGCAGACCGAAGACCTCGGTCGCACAGCCCAGCTCGAAGGGGTTCGAGTTCTCGTCCACGATCACGACGATCCGGTGCACGCCCGCCGCGCGAGCCCCGTGCGAGGATTCTTTCGTCATGTGCGATTCCTAGCACTCACGGCGGACGGGCGAAACGGCTCACGATGAGCCCGTGAACAGTGAACCCATCTCCCTCAGCAAGGCTCTGGCCTCCTTCGACGCCCTGTGGAGCCCCCGCATCGTCACGCGCGTCAACGACTACGACGTCCGCATCGCCAAGGTGGAGGGCGAACACGTCTGGCACGTCCACGACGACACCGACGAATTCTTCCTCGTGCTCGACGGAGAGCTGCACATCTCCCTGCGCGAACCGGACGGGGAGCGTACGGTCCTGCTCCCGCGGGGGGCGGTCTTCACCGTCCCCCGAGGCACGGAACACAAGCCGCACGCTCCGTCCGGCGCGGCGATCCTCCTGTTCGAACCCACCGGGACACCGACGACGGGCGACCGCCACGACGAGATCCCGGAGCACGTCGACTCGACGACCGGACACGCACTCGGCACCTGAGCCCCCGGCCTCAGCAACTCGCGGTGTGGGCCGATCAGGTGGGGAGGAACGATTCGGCGCGCGGTGATGCCCACGATGGACGGGGTTCGACGTGAGCGTGGCGGCGTATGCCGTGCCCCACCGTGAGCAAGGATCGTCCTCATGCGTCTGCGTAACGCCACCGTTGCCGCCCTCGGTGCCTTCACCCTCCTCCTGGCCGTTCCGAGCTCCGCCTCGGCTGCGGACGGGGAGTTCGATTACACGTACGGCACCAACGGCACCTCGCTCCAGGGCGCCCTGCTCGACCCCGCCTACGACAACTGCATCAACATCGCGGACGCGACGGACCTCGCCCCGGCCCGCGCCCCGTACAACCGCACCAACGCCCCGGCGACCGTGTTCCTCGAATCCGACTGCAACGGCGACACCTTCTCCACCATGAACCCGGGCAAGAAGTTGGGGGACACCACCCTGTTCCGCTCCGTCATCTTCAGCAGCGCGGGCTGACCGGGGTCGATCAGGAGGCACCGGCCCGTCCGGGAAGCGATGTTGATCCGGCCTGGCCGGACACGGTGTCCTCGTGAGAGGGATCGCGGCAACCCGTTCGCGCGGCATACTCCCGGCCGCGTACGTTCCGCCCATGACCAGGACGACGCCGGCCAGGCCGGTTGCCGTGGAGTCCGTGGCCGGGGCAGCCCGGGCGGCACGACAGCCATGTCGGAGGGCCGTTGCTGTGGCCCGGCGACGAGCCGTGGCCGGTCTGCCGCGAGCCGCACGAGCCCGGGAGCGAGGGGTACGCACCGGAGGACATCCGCGCCGCCCGGGCCGCCGGCGTGTGGCCCCGCAGTCGCCCGTGGCCCGGCGCCGGAAGTCCGGGGGAGGCCGGGCCGACGCCCTTCATGGGACTGGCCCAGTTCTTCGACCGGGACGTCCCTGGCCTTGCCGCCGGTCCCGGCGGCGCCGACCTGGTGCAGCTCTTGCGTTGCCCGCGCACCCACGGCCCGCACCTGGAGCGCCGGTACCTCCTGCGGTGGAGGCCGGCCGCGCAGACGGAGCGGGCGGACCGCTTCCTCGCCACCGCGCCTGAAGTGCCGCTGCTCCGGTGGTAGGTGGACACCTATCGGTAGGCGGAGGACGACACGCTGCCCGCGGCTCTGATCGCCGGCATCGATGCCCGGGACGACGCCCAGACGGCGGAGGGCGGCCGCTACGCCCCGAACTACCAGGGCGCTCTCTCGATCCCGCCCGGCTGGCGGGTCGGCGGCTTTCCCAGCTGGGCGTCGACGGGCCCGATGGACATCACTTGCGCGTCCTGCGGGGCCCCCACGCGGCTCCTGCTGACCGCCGCGGGCGAGGAGACGGATACCGACTCGCACACCTGGATGCCGCTGGAAGACCGCGATCCGTCCCTACAGGGGATGGCCTCGATCCGGGGCGGCCAGTCCGTCGCCCAGCCCACCCGGCTCCGCTTCGGCCGCGACCGGTGCCCGGCCGACCCGGGCCACCCGCCCCAATGGGTGCTCTCCTGATCCGTTCCCGACGTCCGATTCCACCGCGTCGCGGTGTGGCTGTACGAGATGCTCGTCAGCCAGCGGGGCGCCGGGGGCGCCGCGTTGGACCTATGGCCGGGGTGGCGCTCCAGTTGGGCGCGTTCCTGGTGGGAACGGCTGGGTCGGCGGGGTACCGGGCTGCGCCCGGGGCGAGGCGCTTCACGCTGGTCACGCGGAGGCGCCGGCGTGATCACCGCGTTTCTCGCGGCCGCTGTCGTCGTCCTGGTCTCCGCGAACATCAAGGGCGGCAAGGGCGGAGGGACTGGCCTGCTGCGTCGGTTGCTGAGCGGGGCGTTCAGCCCCGGTTCCGGGACCGGGCTCTAAAAGAGCGTTTTGTCCCGTCGGGGGTGTTTCGTAAGTCGGGCGGTGTCAGCGGGTTGGGGCCCACGCACGGAGCCGTGTGAGGATCCGCCCGTGGAGTGCGATGTGTGTGGACGGGCGATGTGGCGATCGCCGGTGCAGCCGACTGCGTCGGAAGAGGAGATCTGGTCCTGTTCCTGGTGCCATGCCGCCACGCATGTGGGTGGCGAGTGGTTCGAGGTCTCGCGGCCGCCGTACTTGCCTGTGGGGATGCGCTGGGAGAGGGCCGTCGCGGACGGCCTTCCCTTCGACGTGTCCCACGCCTTCGGCATCTTCGACAGGACGCTCTGCGGAATCCAGGTAGCCGGCATGTCTCCCTCGGATCACTGGTGGCTGCCGGAGCGGGAGAACGCCTGTGGCGCCTGCCGGGAGGCGGCGGGTGTCATCGATGACCGCTGGCCGCAGGCCATGAGGGGCGAGGACGCACGGGTCAGCGTGGCCCGGCGGCTATGAGTCCTTCCAGTTCGGAGTCGACTCCCGTGTGAGCCTGCGGCTCATCAGATCGATCATCGCGATGCGGATCATCGCTTCGGAGCGGTGTGGGTGGGTTTCGTAGTCGCGGGCGAGGCGGCGGTGGTGCATGAGCCAGCCGAAGGTCCGCTCGACGACCCAGCGCCGCGGGATGACCTTGAATCCTTTCTGGCCTGGGTCGCGGCGGGTGACCTCGACGTCGATGCCGAGGATGGCGCCGTGTTCGATGGCCTTGGTTCGATAGCCGGTGTCGGCCCAGGCCTTGGTGATCGTGGGGTGGGCCTTGGCGATGTGGGGGAGCAGGTGGATGCCGCCGGCGTTGTCGGAGACGCTGGCCGCGGTGACCCAGACGGCGAGGAGGAGGCCGAGGGTGTCGACGCCGATATGGCGCTTGCGTCCGGCGATCTTCTTGCCCGCGTCGCTACCTTGCCCGGCGGTTGGGACGTTGGCAGAGGTCTTGACGCTCTGGGCGTCCAGCACGCACGCGCTCGGTTCGGCACCCCGGCCTGCGGCCTCCCGAACCAGTCGGCGGAGCAGGCCGTTGAGCTGGCTGAACACTCCGTCCTTCTGCCAGGCCGCGAAGTATCCGTAGACGGTTTCCCACGGCGCGAAATCGTGGGGAAGGTAGCGCCAGGGGATCCCGGTCCGGTCCACATACAAGACCGCGTCCATGATCCGGCGCAGGTCGTGTTCGGGCGGCCGCCCGATGTCCAGGCCCTTCCCTCGCCGCTCGGCCCGCCAGGTCGACAGAATGGGCTCAAGCAGTTCCCATCGGGCATCGGACAGGTCACTCGGATACGGCCGCTGTCGGGACACGTCTCGATAGTCCCGTCGGCAGACGCGCAGCCACAGGGCGCAAACAGGAGTGCCTGGGGGCGCTTTGGGATCAGACAGGAGCGAACGGGCGGAAAGGTGCCCAGCAATCGCGTCAGTCGTCTCTCACATCACGGGTAACGACCCTGGCCTCAGCAGTCCCACCCCACTCGGCCACCCATACAGCTATCAAACACCCCCGTCGGGACAAAACGCTCTTTAAGTGCCTGATTGGATACCTCGGGATCCCAGGTCAGAGCGGTGTTGAGACGTGTGGAGCGGAAATCGCCGTTCCGGGAAAGCGTCACGGTGACGGCGATTCCGAACGGCTCGCACATCCGTAATAGGCGCTTTGCCGGGAAGATCGGTCCCCTGGCAGCCCGTTCGGGTATATCGGATTGTTGGGCATTGGGGTGTCCGCGCCGCCCTGATCGGGTGACTGCCGGTGCGGTGTGCCCGTGCCTGTGTGGCATGCCAGGTAGAGGTGGGACTGCCACCGCCCGCCTGCGTCGTCCCTGACAGGAGGGGGTGTTCCGATCCTCCTGTGAAAGGTTCCGTTCACGTGAAGCTTCTGTCCTCGCTCGCTGCCGGCGTCCTTGCGTTCGGCGTGTGCGCCGCTGCCGCACCGTCTGTCTCGGCGGCCGCTGTACCGATGTACACCTGCTACAACGGCATGCGATTCCAGAGCTTCATCCTGGCCCCTGCCGGGTACCTCGACCTGCGCGCTGAGGGCTGTGACGTGCCGTCCGCGGCGGACGACACGGACAACATCTTGGGGCACGGGGACAAGGGGAAGATCTTCACCCCGGTCAAGTTCCGGGCCGCGGACACCGGCGTGACCGTCCTGTGCGATGCCGGCTCCGACACCGCCGATTCCCTCAACCGGAAGGTGTATGCCTTCACCACCAAGGACCGGGGGACCATGCGCACCAGCGGGTACTGCAAGCGCATCTGACTGCCTGCTCGGATACCCCTGCGGCGCGTCCGCAGTGCTCTTGCCGGAGAGCGTCCGGGAGGGCTGTACTGGTAGCTTGATCGGCCTGGAGGAGCACGGACGGGACCGTGGTCGTCGGCCTTCCCGGCAAAGCGCCTATTACGGATGTGCGAGCCGTTCGGAATCGCCGTCACCGTGACGCTTTCCCGGAACGGCGATTTCCGCTCCACACGTCTCAACACCGCTCTGACCTGGGATCCCGAGGTATCCAATCAGGCACTTAGGCCGTTCGTTCCGGCCGAGAGGAGCATTTCGGTTGGTACTTGTGTAGCTGAGTTGGGACCTTGGCGCATGGTCTTGTGTAGCGGCTGGGTGGCGGATGTAGTTCTGGACTTGTCGGACGTAGGAGTGGGTGGATGGGCGTCGATGTGGAGCGGGAGTGTTGGGAGCTGCGGTCGGGAGTCGGTGTGGGGCCGTTGCGGTTCGGGATGTCTCCAGTCGAGGTTGCTCAGGCACTGTTCGTTTCTGGACCGGAGGAACGGGTTGGCGGTCCGTATGAGCAGGAGGACTTCCCGGATGGGGTGAAGGCGTTCTACGAGGTGGGCAAGCTTGCTTGCGTCGCGCTGGATGCGGTCTCCGGTCCGCAGGTCTTCCTGGCTGGCTTTCCGCTGGCGGGAAGCGATCCGGAGCAGGGCCGGCAGTTCCTGTTGGACCAGGCTGCGGAGCATGGGAACTGGGTGCTCTATACGCCTGACGAGTCGCTATCCCTGACCGATCTCGGGGTTCTTCTGCGCGCGCAGCGGGTCGGGGATGCGTGTCTGACACGGCCGCTGTTCGTGAAGGAGGAGTGGCTGGAATCGGAGTACTTCCGAGACCACCTTCCGCTGGAGGGTGCCTCAGGCTGAGCGCGGGAGCTTGCGTACTACTGGCCAGCTCCGGGAGCCCAGCAGGGGGCTCGAGCACGCACCGTTACTGTGTTGCTAGCCGCCCGCGGAGCGGGCTGGTCCTGGAGGCGGAGCCGGAAGGACCTGGTGGGGGAGCGGAGCGGGCACACTCAACGGGCCGAAGGCCCGGACCGCGTGAAACGGGGTCATCCAAGCCTGCGAAGCAGGCAGTTCAGAGTGGAGCGCAGCGGAATCTCTGAACAGTCCGGAGCGCAGCGCAGGACTCCAGCCCGAAGGGCTCCAGGCCGAGCGAAGCGAGGCCATTCACTCCTGAGCGCGCAGCGCTCAGGTACCCGGAGCGAAGCGGAGGGTCTGGCCCCGACGGGGCCACCACCACCGCGAAGCGGTGGTGGTTCTCTCCCAGGCGCGCAGCGCCTGGGTACCCGCTCCGCGGG